>CAMXZR010000001.1 GCA_947253595.1 uncultured Olsenella sp.
ACCCCAAGGCATGTGGAACTTGCGCAGAGGGAAGGGTGGTGGCGGGGGCAGGGTAGTATCCTGTCTTGAATGCACGCCGATCATCCAAACGCAGCCCAAACGAACAAGGGGACATCGTGGGACTCAACGACATGACGCGCCGGAGCGCCCTCAAGCTCCTCCTCGGTGCCGGAGCGAGCGCCACCGTGGCGGGCCTCCTCAACGTGACGAGCGCCTTCGCCGACACGGCAAGCGACCTCGAGCAGACCAAGAAGGACCTCAGCGCCGCACAGGAGAAGTTCGCTCAGGTCCAGGCCCAGCTCGACCAGATCGCGGGCGAGTACGAGGTGCTCTCGCGCGAGCAGTCCAAGACCCTCGACCAGATCGAGGGGGTCAACGACCAGATTTCGTCCACCCAGGAGCAGATTGACAAGACCCAGGCCGACCTGGACAAGAAGAAGGAGCGCCTGGGCGAGAGAATCAACAGCGCCTACAAGTCGGGCAACACCGACTTCCTGAGCATCATCATGAATTCCGCCTCCTTCGGGGAGCTCACCTCGAACCTCTACTACATGGGCAAGATCACCGAGGCGGACGAGCGCATGATCCAGGAGGTCAAGGACACCAAGGCCGCCCTCGACCAGCAGAAGGCGGACCTCGAGGGGCAGAAGGCCGAGCTCGAGGCCCTGAACGAGACCCAGAAGCAGCAGCTCTCGCAGATGCAGGCGAAGCAGGAGGAGGTCCAGGGCGTCCTCTCGGGACTCGACCAGGACGTGAGGGACCTCATCTCCAAGCGCGACGCCGAGATCCAGGAGATGGCAGAGGAGAAGGCCCGTCAGGAGGCCGCGGCCGAGGCGGCGCGTAAGGCGGCGGCTGCCGCAGCGGCCTCCCAATCCTCGTCCTCGGGCGGCGGTGCCTCGTCCGGCGTCTCGGGCAGCATCGGCTCGGACGACCAGACCACCGGCTCGCAGGCGCGCATCATAGCCTCCTGCCAGTCCACCCCCTCGCCCGGCGCGGGCCTCTGCGCCATGTGGGTCAGCCAGGTGTTCAGCAACGCCGGCTACGCCTACGCCGGCGGCAATGCGAACGACATGTACAACGCCTGGTGCACGAGCTCCAACCTGGGCCAGATCAAGCCCGGCATGATCGTGGCCGTGTCCACCCACCCTCACTCCAGCGCCGGTCGCATCTACGGCCACATCGGCATCTACGTGGGCGGCGGCACCATCATGGACAACGTGGGCTACGTGCGCACGAGCAGCCTCAGCAGCTGGATCAGCTACTACGGCGGGACCGTCACCCCGCGCTGGGGCTGGCTGATGGGCATCGAGCTAGCCTAGCAGGCGCTCGAGTCGAGCAGCGCGAAGAGCGCGGACGCGCAGGGAGAAGGGGCGGCGTCTCGCCTGCAGGCCACGTAGGTCGTACGGTACGCCGGGTTCGCGAGGTGACGCACCAACACGTCGAAGGGGCAGCGCTCGAGCGCGAGCGACGGCAGGAGCGACACGCCCAAGCCACTCTCGACCATGGAGAGTATGACCGTAACGTCTGCCGTCTCGAAGCGCACCCTGAGATGCCGCAGGTCCGCCTGAAGCAGGGGCACCGTCTCCGCATCCGCCACGAACTCCTCGTCCGCCAGCTCCTCGATGCCGACGCGCGCCCGCGACGCCAGCCGGTGACGCACGGGCAGGACGGCCACGATCTCGTCCCGGTCGAAGGGGCGGGCCAGCAGGTCCTCCCTGCCCACCACGTTGGGCAGGAAGCCCAGGTCGACCTCGTCCTCCAGGACGAGCCGCTCCACCTCGGCGTAGGTGCCCAGGCGGAGGTCGACCCTGAGCTGCGGGTTCTCGGCGACGAAGCTGCCGAGCAGACGGGGCAGGCGGTAGGCAGCGATGCTCGAGGTGGCGGCAATCCGCACGGAGGGCAGGCTCTCGCACGACTCGCCAAGCTTGAGGTGGAGGCGGTCGTAGCTCCGGCAGAGCCCCTCCACCAGAGGGAGAAGCTCCTCTCCTCTACGCGTGAGCACGACGGACCCGCCGCCACGCTCGAAGAGGCTCACGTCCCAGAGCCGCTCCAGGTCAGAGATCATGTGGCTCACGCCCGACTGCGAGCACGAGAGCGCGCTCGCAGCCTTGGTGAAGCTCCCCCTGCGCGCCGCCTCGAGGAAGGGACGGTACTTGTTGATGTTGTCGATCATGTCCCCTCCCCAGAACGCCCCGAATCTAGGACGGCGACGCGGCAAAGAGAAGCCCCCTGCCACCAGGCGGAGGCAGGGGGCGGGGGGCGGTCCAGCACGAGCAAGACCGCCCCCAGGGCAAGGAACCTCACGGCCCGCAGCGCAGGACGAGCCGAGAGAGACCGGAGACGGGCGTCCCGCCAAGGGAGCGGGACGGGATGTCCGGGGACAGACGGGGCTACAGGGCGTTCTTGATAACGACGTCGCCCTCCTTCATGATCACGTCCATGTTGTCGGGCGTGAGGTCGTGGAGGTCTGCCAGGACGTCGCCCTTTACCATGAGGAGGTCCGCGTACTTCCCCTTCTCCAGGGAGCCGAACTCGTCCTCCCTGTGGACCATCTTGGCACCGTTGAGCGTGGCGGCGGTGATGGTGTCCATCGCCGAGATACCGCAGTGGTCGACCCAGGCGTACATCTCGTCGATGGTCGTGTAGCCGTAGGGCGTACTGAAGCTGAAGGAATCGGACCCCACGGTGAGGGTGACGCCCAGCTCGTAGGCGCGCTTGAGGTTGGCCCAGGTACGGGCGATGCCCTTCTCGGCGTTGTCCTTGCCGGGGAACCTGTCGAGCTCGGGCGTCCACTCCGGCGGGTAGGTGCCATACCAGCTGGGCAGGAAGCCCACGGTGGGCGTGAAGAAGGTCCCCTGCTCGGCCATGAGGCTCATGGTAACGTCGTCCAGCTCGAAGCCATGGATCAGCTGCTCGCAGCCAAAGCGGACGGAGTCGTACGCCGCCGAGACGCTGTTGTAAGAGTGCGACCAAACGGGAATGCCCACCATCGCCGCCTCGTCACAGACGGCCTTGATCTCTTCCGTGCTCATGAGCTGGGCGCGGCCGGAGTCCCAGCGCCAGATGCCGCCGCCGGTGGCCCAGATCTTGATGGCGTCGGGGTTCTCGCGCAGGCGCATGCGGATGGCATGGCGCAGCTCCCAGGGGCCGTCCACCTGGTCTCCCCAGGGATGCCCGGTCTTGGACATCTCGAAGGGCAGGTTGTGGGAGTCGCCGTGACCGGCGGTGCGACAGAACCCCAGGCCGGTTGCGAAGATGCGCGGGCCCTTCATGATGCCCATGTTGATCAGGTCGCGGATGGCAATGCCATTGCGGCCGATCTCGCAGCAGGTCGTGAGGCCGTGCGTCACGGCGTCGTAGGCCTGCTTCACGGCGCAGGCCTGCTTCTGCGCCACCGTCTCGATGACCCAGTCGTTGTCGTTGTCGGTCAGGTTGCCCGAGAAGTGGATGTGCGTGTCCACGATGCCCGGCATCAGGGTGTGATCTGCGGCGTCAATGACCTTGTAGCCCTCGGGGACCTCGATCGCCGCGCCGGCATAGCTTATGGTCTTGCCGTCCACCAGGACGAGGCTGTCCTCGACCGCCGCGGCACCGGTGCCATCTACGAGCTTGCCGCCCACGAATGCGTACCTACCCATGCTAGCCTCCACTTTCCTCGCTTGCCTCTTGCCTGTTAGACCGGTCGCCCAACCTGGCTCGCGCCATCCCGGGCGAGAGTTGCCTTGCTAGCGTCGCCGCGCGACCCCTACGGGCGCACGCCCCCCTCCCCTGCTGCCGAAGGCCAGGAGCAGGGCGAAGCCAAGGACCACCCAGACGATGGTGATGGCCCACTCCACGCCGTTCAAGGCGGCAGGACTCGCAGGCACGACCATGAGGACGATGATCAGGAGTCCCGCCACGATGGCGCAGCAGATGCCGAACCTGCCGCCGTTGACCTTGTAGGGGCGCTCGAGGGCGGGCTCTGTCCTGCGCAGGCGCAGGCAGGCGAAGCCGGCCATGGTGCAGGCGAAGATGAAGCCGAGCGAGGCCACGTTGGTGAGGGGCACGAGCATGTTGCATCCCAGGAAGGGACCCACGAGGGTAAGGACGGCCAGCACGACGTTGGCCTTTCGGGGGGCGCCGGACGCAGGGTCTATCTGGGCGAACGACGCGGGGAGCATCTCCTTGCGGCCCATTGCCAGCATGAGGCGCGCCGAGGCGCCGAAGAAGGAATTCATGGGACCGAGAGGGCCGAGCGTGGCGACGACGAGCATCGCGACGTAGAAGAAGAGGTTGATGCGCTCGAGCACGGCCAGGGCGGGGACGGAGGCACGCACGAACTCGTGCCAGTCGACGATGGACCCGAAGGAGTAGATGCAGACCAGGTAGAAGACGCCGGA
The DNA here is from genome assembly GCA_947253595.1 of uncultured Olsenella sp. Classification (GTDB taxonomy): domain Bacteria; phylum Actinomycetota; class Coriobacteriia; order Coriobacteriales; family Atopobiaceae; genus Olsenella_I. The sequence continues at coordinate 4,380 of CAMXZR010000001.1, forward strand.
GGCCAGAAGCGCGATGGCCGGCACCAGGCCGAACTTCTTCCAGTCGAGGTCGGCGGAGGCCTCCTCCGCCTGCTGCGGGATGGTGTCGAAGCCGGCATAGAAGAAGGGGGTCATGACCAGGATCGCGATCACGCCGCCCAGAAGGCTCGTGGCACCGGTCGACCTGCCGCCTGCGGCATCGCTCACCTGGGAGAAGACGGGCAACGCGTTGCTGGGCGACCCCGTGGCGATGGAGATGGCCATCGCGAGTACCATGCCGGCGAGAAGCGCCTTGGTGAGGAAGGACGAGAGCTTGGCCGCCGCCCCCGCACCCTTGAAGTTGAGATAAATCACCAGAACAGCGAAGCTCAGGGCAATGATCGTGGGCCAGAGGTACACGTCAGCGCCCAGGATGGTGTAGAGGCGCACGGAACGCAGCCACGAGAGGGCTGGGAATTCGACGAAGCGGTCAGTGAGCAGGGTCGAGATGGCGATCGCCTCCCAGGGGCAGAGCGGCGCGTTGCCCAGGAGCAGCATCCAGCCGGTGAGAAAGCCGAGCCTGCGGCCGAAGCTGCGGTCGACGTACTCGATGATGCCGCCCGAGATGGGGATGGCGGCGGTGAGCTCGCCGAAGCACATGCCTATGGGGACGAGGAAGACGGCTCCCAGGGCGAAGGCGATCATGGCCGGAACGGGACCGCCGCCCAGGACCATCCAGTCGCCCACCAGCAGAACCCAGCCCGTCCCGATGATCGCGCCGAAGCCGATGGTGAAGAAGTTGAAGAGCGTGAGCTCCTTCTTCATGCCACCAGAGACGACGGGCTGCTCGTCCTTGTCTGACATACGTCCCTCCCCCTTCGCGCGCGAACCGCGCCCACGCCCGAAATCGGGCCTCGCGCCCCAACGGGACGCACCCCCCACACATGAAAAAGCTAGCGAGCAGGAACCTGCACCGACCCCGTCCGAACTGCGGGCGCGAATCCTGGAGGTGCGAACGGCAGAGACGCGCAGGCTGCCCATGAGGCTTTCTAACAGGAGCATGAGCACGTCTCATCTGCTGGCACCGGAGAGGCAATGGAGGCCTGGGGCAGGGCCATGCGAGACACCCGAGCGACGGAGCGACCGTGCAGGGGAGTCATGGCCCCCTCCGCCACAGACATCCTCAGCGCAGGAGGAGCAGGAGGGCGGAGACAGAGATCGCCGGGGCCCAGGCGAAGTCCTGCTGAAGGAGGGAGCCGGCCGAAGAGCCGGGGCGGAAGCGCGGCAGGCGCATGACGAGCACGGACGACAGGGCCAGGAGGCAGGAGAGGGCGACCAGGGCGAGGCCTCCCTCGACGCCCAGGTGACAGGCGAGGGAGGCGAGGAGCTTCAGGTCCCCGCCTCCCATGCCGGGCGCATGGAGCAACCTCCTCGTGGCCAGGGCGAAGGCCAGGAGGAAACCTCCCACGACGAGGCCCGCTGCAAGCGAGCGAACGAGGGCGAGCGTGGGCAGCCCCCGGGAGAGGTCATGCGCCAGGACGAGGCCAGCAAGCCTGAGGAAGAGTATGGCGAGAACGCAGGCGTCGGGTATCCTGCGCTCCCTTAGATCCACGACGGACGTGACAACGAGGACGGACGCGAGGGCGAGGAGGAGAGGGGCCCCCGTCACGGCCTCACGCACCACAGCACCCGGCCGCGGTTATCCTCCCCCAGCTCTATGGCACAGGCAAGGCCTTTGCAGAAGAGCAGGTCAACGCCTGTGATTCGATACGCGAGGTGCTCCATGAAGGGAACGTGGCCCACCACGACGACGCAGTCGGGGTCCTCGGCGCCAAGCTCCAGCAGGAATTCCTCCTCGTCCTGCTCGTAGAGGCTCTGATGCAGGTCGACGTCGCCCGGGTCGATCCCGAGGGCGTCGGCCACGGCCTCTGCCGTCTGGAGCGCCCGCACAGCGGGACTCGACCATATGCGGAGGCCCTCCCTTTGCCTGAGCGATGCCAGCCCCTCCGGATAGGCCCTCTTCAGGACCCTCAGGCCCTCCGGGGTGAGGCGACGGGCGGCGTCCCCCTCGGGATTGAAGTTCTCGGGGATCCCATGGCGGACGAGGACGAGCGTACGGGGCATATCTCCTCCAAATCGCGTCTTCTGGCTGGCTCATGACGGCCCCATTGTCCCATCAAACGCGACGATGTCCGCCGTCCTTGGCCAGAATGGCAGCTAGATTCGTCCGGCTCCACCATCGCTGCCAAGAGCAACGTCCAAGGGACAGGCGAGGCCTGCGCGGCGATGCCCGGGCGGCCCCACCCCCGTCGAACCCTCCCGACTGCGGGTGACCCCGCTTTCGGGAGGTCAGGGAACACCCCAGGCCGACGATGCAGACCTGGGGGGACGAGGGGCTTCAGTTGCCGACGGGCGACTAGATCCGCTTGCGGCGAAGCCAGCAGCCCGCCCCTGCGAGCGCGGTGGCCGCGACGGCCACGAGACCCGCGACGGTGCCCTGGGCGGCGTCACCCGTCTTGGGCAGCGAGGATGTCCCGTTCGCGTTCGACTTGTTCGTGGTAGCGTCAGCCTTCTGGGTGGGACCCGACTGGACGTCACTGGCCTTGTTGACCGTGAGGCCGACCTCGCCGTAGCCGGCGGCAGTCGCCACCTTGATGGAGTGTTCGCCTGCCGAGAGGGAGTTGACGTACTCGGGCTTGAACTTGATCACGACGGAGCCGGCGCTAGCGGTGTAGTCGCGGTCGCGCGCGAGGCGCTTTCCGTCGACCTCGACATAGCCATAGGCGTTGCCGTCGAAGTCGGAGAAGTCGGCAGCGAGCTCGAGGGCGAGACCCTTCGCCTTCCCCTCGGTCATCGAAAGCCTGCTTTCGGCGAAGGAGACCCCATTGTCCTTGTTGTTTGCCTCCATTTGATGAAGCCGAGGCGGGTCGAGGGGTCCTTGGCACCCTGCTGGCTGCCCTGGCTTCCGCCCTGCTGCTTACCGCCCTGCTGGCCGCCCTGCTGCTTACCGCCCTGCTGGCCGCCCTGCTGGCCGCCTTGGCTTCCGCCCTGCTTGGGAGCACTGGTCTCGGCCACGACGTCAGCCTTCGCGGAGAAGCAGAGCTTGGTCCCACCGCCGCCAGCCGTCACGATGTAGAGGGTCTTGGTGATGGTGTACTTGTCTCCCTCGATCATGTTCTTGTTCTCGGCCTCGAAGGCGGAGTCGGCCTGGGAGGTCACGGTCTTGTCGCAGATGGTCTGCAGGATGTCACCGCTTCGCTTCTGCACCTTGTACTGAATCTTCCAGTCCAGGCCCTTCATGTCCCTCATGATCTTCGCGGAGTCCATGCCCTTGAGCTTCTCGTTGCCGCGATAGTACTGGAGGTAAGCGTCCTTGGACTGTACGATGGGCATGTCGAAGCCCTCGTTCGACCAGGAGCTTGACCCGGAGCTCCACATGTACATGTCAAGCAGGTCGATGTCGCCCGAGGGGGTGAGGGTCACCTTCCCATCCCTGGCGGCGGCATCATTCTTGAGTGCGGTGCGCTGGGGATAGTAGCCGTCCTGTTCCGCGAGGGAGACTCCCATCAGGCTCGCGACGTCGCTGGTCCAGGGGCAGGCCTCGGGTAGCTGGTTGTACGCGAGCTCGAGCCTGTGCACCTTGCCCGTGGCGACCACGCCGGAGGGCACGTCAGAGATGAGGTTGTCGGACAGCTTGACGTCCGCTCCGATTCCCCCGAACTGCTTGCTGCTGGCGATGTTCTTCCACACCGCGTCGGAGACCTTGGATATCCGGTTGTGAGAGGCGTCCAGGCTCCTCAGCTTCGTCGCTCCGTCAAGGCTCTTGGGAAGCTCGGTGATGCCGGTGTTGCTCACCGCGAAGGTGGCCAGCTCCTTCGAGGAGGCCGCGCTCTCGGGGATGCGACCCAGGCCGGGGTTGTCGCTCAGGTTCACGTCGCGCAGCTTCGCGTTGCCGGAGAAGATGTTCTCGTCCAGGCTCGTGAGCTTGTTGTCGTAGAGGTGCACCAGCTCGAGCTCCGTGAGGCCGTCGAAGATGCCTGCGGGGAGCTGGGAGATCCAGGCTTGCGAGAGGTTGATGGTCTTGAGCTTCTTGTTGTGGGCAAAGAGCTTGGCAGTGAGGTGGTTGCCCAGCTTGTTGGAGCCCAGGGTCACGTTCTCGAGCTCGGGGTTGTGGGCGAAGAGCCCGTCGGGAAGGGCATCGATCTCGTTTGCCGCGAGGTTGACGGACTTCAGCTGGGGTAGCCGTAGTAGCCGAAGTAGTTGCACCAGCTCCTGATCTCCTGGCCAGCGAGGTTGATGACGACCTGCTAGGTCATGGGCACGGTCAGGAAGTACTTCCCCCCACGAACCTCGAGCTTCGCCGGGACGCTCGTGTCCACCGCACCAGAGAGCATGGAGTGCTCCTTGAAGTCCCCGCCTGTCCGGGAACGCTGATCCTCACCCGGTACTCACCCTTGGCGAGGTTCGACTTGTCGAGGGAGGTTGCCTCCCGCGCGAGGGCGACGCTTGCGCCACCCGCAGAGAGGGCGGAGACGCCCGCGCCCGTACCCATCAGAAGGCAGGCGAGCACCGCCGCTGTGCTGCGGAACGCCCGAGTGCGTACGCTTTTGCTTACCATGCTGTTCTCCTCGCTTCCATTGCCTTGTGGCGTTATTTCGTTAGCAAGGAAAGCCGTTCTCATAGAAAATGAGCAATCATTCATAGCTTTATAGGAAACATCATCTATGAATAAATGGCACAATTTTACGAGGTAAAAGGCATGATTATACCTTTTACCCTTATTATATGCATTAGATTTACCTTAAATAACTTTCATTAGGGCACACTATTCTTTCAGCTTGTCCCTAATAATTTATTTGGGATATATCTCGCGTGAACGGTATGATTTCGTCCGTGAACGGTAGTTTTTAAATAATCTTATGCTTATCTTTGAATTTATCTCGAAAAGGTGCACGCTCTCGAACGGGATGCCGCGCCGCCAATGACAGCTGGGCATGTCCGGCGCAGGGTGGTACGGGCCCGTCACGGAGGGAGACGAATCCATGCTCATGATCATCTCGCCAGCGAAGGGGATGGTCCGCCAGGAGGCCGAGCCTGCGGCGAAGGCCTCCCCGCGCTTCCTAAGAGAGGCCCACGAGCTCGCCTGCGCCCTGCGCGGCCTGGGCCCCGAGGGGGCCCGGGTGGTCTGGCGCTGCTCGGAGAGGCTGGCGGCCACCTGCTGGGAGCAGCTCCGCACGCTTCCGGAAGACATGCTGGCCCCGCTGACGTCACTCTCCCCCGCCGTCACGTCCTATGTGGGAATCCAGTATCAGCACCTGTCGCCGCAGGTCATGGACGGACGCGAGCTGGGGTGGCTGGATCATCACCTGCGCATCGTCTCGGGCATGTACGGGTTGCTCGGGCCCTTCGACGGCATTTGTCCCCACCGCCTCGAGATGCAGGCGAGGCTTGCCGTGGCGGGGTCGAGGGACCTCTATGGCTTCTGGGGCTCGCGCATCGCGGACGCCCTCGCGGCGGACCCCTCCTCGGATGTGGTGGTGAACCTTGCCTCCCAGGAGTACGCGCGGGCGGTGCTCTCGCGACTCGCGCAGGACGGGCCCCGGCAGCTGACCTGCTCGTTCTTCGTCGCTCGCGGACAAGACGGAAGGCTGGTCCAACAGGCGACCGAGGCGAAGGCGGCGCGCGGGACCTTCGTCCGCTGGGCGGCGGAGCGAAAGATCGAGGACGTCGAGGAGCTGCGCGACTTCGACGAGCGCGGCTACCTGCTCGACGAGGCACTCAGCGACGACCGGACGCTTGCCTTCGTACGGCGCTAGCGGATGCGCATGACACCCCTCGCCCCATGCGGCGAGCCTACCTGTTCTGGATGCTCCCCACGTTCTTGATGAGGATGGAGACGCGCCCCTCCGCATCGCGCGAGAACTCGATGTAATTGTCGTTCGAGGCGTACTCGGAGGGGAAGCTGATCTCTATGCCCGTGTCGGTGCGAATCTTGTGGCTCTTGGCCATGCGGTTTGCCACGCCCCTGCGGACGCTGACCTCCTCGGGCAGGCGCTCCTCCCGCGCCGCCTGCTCGTAGCGCTCCTGGACGTCCGGCCTCCCCTCGAAGACCTCTCGCCCCACCCTCTCGGGGGAGAAGGACTCCTCGCGCTCGGCACTGCTCGCCACGTAGGCCTTGGCCTGGGCGACCGCCTCCACGGGGCTGATGCCGCACTCCTCGGCCACGTCCTCGACGATGCGCTCCACGGCCTCCAACGCCTCGCGGCTCGAGGCCTCGGCGCTGCACTGAAGGAGGCCGTCCGGGATGATCATGCGCTCCTGGCTGCCCTGGGTGCGCGTCTTGTCCCTGAAGTCGATGCTCAGGTCCTGGAGGTCCACCAGGAGGTAGGAGTCCACCTTGGCGGTGGGGTTGGGCAGGGTCGAGTCCTGGCGCAGGATCTCGTTGGCGGCCATGCCGGAGGCGTCGTTACCCAGGTCGTGCACGAAGGCCTGCTTGCGGGGCAGGAGCACCGCCGCGAAGCAGCGTCGGCTCAGGTCGGGGGCATCCTCCTCGGACGGCTCGCGGGTGGGGTCGCCCACGGCCTGCGCCGCCTGGGTCTTCTCGGCCGCCTTCGATCCCATCTCCTGCGTCTCGCTGAAGTCCGCCACGAGGAGGTCGCACTCCTCGAGCTCCTCGCAGCGCCTCAGCTCCTCCCAGAGGTACTGCCCCAGCTGGTTCGAGAGCTCGACGAATCCCACCTGCCCCCGGCGGTACTCCTCGAGCCCCCGGGCAAAGGAGCTCTGCTCGCTGAAGCTGCCATGCCGGTTGTCGGGGCTCGACGAGACGCTCCTGAGCCGCCGCTGCACGTAGGACCTCACCGGACGCTGGGAGAGGTCCAGCTCGCGTTCCGAGAGGTAGCTGCTCCCGGTCTCGAACTCGAAGGCATGCAGTATGGCGTGGGTCACTCTGAGCATGGCGCATCCTCCTGTGGCGGTCACGGCACATTCGCGGGCACCTAGGATAGCCCAGCGCGCGGCCTGCGGGACCTGGCAGGACGGACGTCTCCTTCGCGAGGGCGAGAGGGGACGCGCTGCCGGAGAGGGTGCCTCGCCTAGCGCTCGATCTTGAGCAGGGGGTCGCCCACCTTCACGAGGGGGCGACCGCCGATGAGCGTGCCGCTGCTCGAGACGTTCCTGACCGACCTCATGCTATCGCTGTTGGTGATGGCCACCGTGACGACGTCCTCGTAGCCCGCGGCGGCGATCCTATCACGGTCGAAGACGATCAGCGGGGTACCCGCCGCGACCTCGTCGTTGGCCTCGACAAAGCGCGTGAAGCCCTTGCCCTCCATCTTCACGGTGTCGATGCCCACGTGGATGAGGACCTCGACGCCGCCGGCAAGCGTCATACCGATGACGTGGTTGGTGACGGCCGTCACGCTGATGCGGCCGGTGGCCGGCGCATAGACGATGCCCACGGAGGGGAGGATGCCACAGCCCTCACCGAAGAAGCCCGACGAGATGGCCTCGTCGTGGACCTCCCCGAGGCTCACGACGGCACCGGTGACCGGGGCGTAGACCATGTCGTCGTCCACGTGGAAGACGGCTGGCTTGGGAGCGCTCGCCTCTCCCTCGGAGGAGAAGAGGCTGTGCTTGATGATGTCAACGAGTCCCATTGCGTTTCCTTTCGCGCGGGAGGTGGCTGCCGCTCAGACGGGTCCGACGATACTCGATTGCGGGCGCGCGACGCGCCTGGCGGGGCGCCCCATCGTCAAACGGCCTGCCCGGCTCCCCTGCGCCTAGGACTCGAGTCGAAGGCCATAGAGGTAGACGGACTCCTCGCCACCCGTCGCGGCGCGCCTACGCTCCTGGGCGAGCGAGAAGCCATGGGACTCCATGAAGTCGAGGCGGCAGTCGTCGCCCATGACCAGGAAGCAGCCCCTCTGGCCGCCGGCGCGAAAGCGCTCCACCATGTCGTGCAGGAGCTGGCTACCTATTCCCTGGCCCTGAAGGTCCGGGCGCACGACGAGGAGGTTGACCTCGGCGTCCGAGCTCGCGTACCCGCGCGAGATGAAGACGTCCGCCATGGTGTAGCGTCGCAGGCGGCCGAAGAGCTTGTCCTCGACCTCGATGCCCCCGAGCTTGGCGCGCTTGCGGGCCTTGACCATGACGTCGCCGAAGCGCTGGCTCCAGCCGGGGTCTATCTGGGCGAGGGCGTCCCTCGAGACGCCGCCGAAGCAGGCGCCCACCACGCGCCGCCCACGCACGGCAACGTGGGCCTGCTGCGAGCGCTGGAGGGCACCCGAGGTCATCACGCGGCCGAACACGATGCGGTCGTATACGCCCTCGACGCCCGTACACCAGATGCGCGAACAGATGTCGGTCACGTCGTCAAAGTCGCCCTCCATGAAGGGGCGGTAGCCGATCTGGGACTGGTCGGAACCTGAGGCTGCGGTCATGTGCTCTTTTCTCTCTCTGATCGCTTTTCTGCCCCCGATTATGAGACAAGGCGAGGGGGGACGCCCGCGAGACGTGACGCAGGGGCCGGCCGCCGCCGACGCCCGCGAGACGTGACGCAGGGGCCGGCCGCCGCCGACGCCCGCGCGCCGACGGCGGCCGAGGTTCGTGGGCCATCTGCCAATGCCCGGCTAGTCCTCCAGCGCCGCCCTGCCGTAGGCGTCCGCCGCCAGCATGGCGCTCGCGACCTTCTCGGGCGTGACTTCGAAGGGCATGTTGTGGAGGGTGTCGTTCTCCGCGCAGGCCAACCTTGCCACCTCGAGCACGCGCTCCCGGCTCGTGTCCTCGACGCCCAGCTGGCCGAAGGTCACGGGCAGGCCCAGCTCGACGCAGAAGTCGAGCACGTCGTAGAGCTCGTCGGCGTCCTCGAGCACAAGCTGGGTCAGGGTGCCGAAGGCGACCTTCTCGCCATGGTAGCAGGAGTGGGTCTCGGGCATCGCGGTGAGCCCGTTATGGATGGCATGCGCACCCGCCAGGCCGGCAGACTCGAAGCCCAAGCCCGAGAGCAGGGTATTTGCCTCAATGACGTTCTCGACGCTCTGGGTGCAGGCCCCAGCCTCGAGGGCGAGCTTGGCCTTCATGCCGTCCTGCATCAGAGTGTCGTAGCAGAGCCTCGCGAGGGCCATGGCGGCTGCGGTCACCTTGTCCCCGGCACAGGTGGTGGCATTCGAGCGCTTGCAGGCACGGGCCTCGAAGAAGGTCGCGAGGGCGTCGCCCATGCCGCTCACCGTGAGTCGCACGGGGCTCTTCGAAATGACGTCGGTGTCCATCAGGACCAGATTGGGGTTGGCCTTGAAGAACTGGTACTCCTTGAACTGTCCCTCGGGAGTGTAGATGACCGAGAGGGCCGAGCAGGGGGCGTCGGTCGCGGCGATGGTGGGGACGATCACCACGGGAGCGCCGACCCCCGACGCCACGGCCTTGGCGGTGTCGAAGATCTTGCCGCCGCCGACGCCCACGACGACGTCGGACTGCGCCTCGCGGCACGCGGCGGCCAGGCGGTCGATCTCGTCCTGGGAGCACTCTCCGTTGAAGCTGTCGTACGTCGCCTCGACCCCCGCGTCGGAGAAGCTCTGGGCGATGGTCTTGCCGAAGCGGCTGATGCCGCCCGCCGAGATGATGACGAGCGCCCTCCTGCCATAGTCCAAGACGTAGCCGCCCAGGCGGGACAGCTCGCCGGGCCCCTGAACGTACTTGGACGGAGAGATGAAGATGCGTGCCATGGTGCTTCCCCTTTCGCCGCTTGCATGGTACCCCCCGGCCCAGTGCCGCGGGGCGCGACTCCAGTGTAGGCCTGCCGGACGGGAGGGGCGTCGGTACGGCGGCGCATGTAATTTCTCGCCCGATGGGCTTGACGGACCAGCGAGGCGGCCCCTGTCGTACCATCTTGTCGGCCACCGCCCCAGTGGGGCACCAGAAGGGAACGGAGCGACTCAGGATGCAGACGGGCTTCGACAACGACAAGTACATAGGGATGCAGGCGAAACGGATCCGAGAGCGCATCGACCAGTTCGGTGGCAAGCTCTACCTCGAGTTCGGGGGGAAGCTCTTCGACGACTACCACGCGAGCCGCGTCCTGCCCGGCTTCGAGCCCGACTCCAAGGCGCGCATGCTCCGCCAGCTCGCCGACGACGCCGAGGTCGTCTTTGCCGTCAGCGCCATCGACATCGAGCAGGGGAAGCGCCGCGGCGACCTGGGCATCACCTACGACGAGGACGTCCTGCGCCTGATGGACGTGTTCCGCGGCATGGGCCTCTCCATCGGCGGCGTGGTGATCACCCGCTTCTCGGGACAGCCCAAGGCCGAGGCCTACCAGTCACGCCTCGAGCAGATGGGCATCGAGGTCTACCGGCACTACCCCATCGCCGACTATCCCTCCAACATCGACCTCATCGTGTCCGACGAGGGCTTTGGGAGAAACGAGTACGTCAGGACCACCAAGCCCCTCGTCGTCGTCACGGCACCCGGCCCCGGCTCGGGCAAGCTGGCCGTCTGCCTCTCGCAGCTCTACAACGAGCATGTGCGCGGCATCGAGGCGGGGTATGCCAAGTTCGAGACCTTCCCCGTGTGGAACCTGCCCCTCAAGCACCCCGTGAACGTCGCCTACGAGGCGGCGACCGCAGACCTCGACGACAACAACATCATCGATCCCTACCACCTGGAGGCCCACGGCGAGGTCACGGTCAACTACAACCGCGACGTCGAGACCTTCCCCGTGCTCAGGGCCATGATGGAAAGGATTGCCGGGCACAGCCCCTACCAATCCCCCACCGACATGGGCGTCAACATGGTGGGCTACTGCATCAGCGACGACGAGGCCTGCCGCGCGGCCGCCCTGCACGAGATCGTCCGGCGCCACTACTGGTGCGCCGAGAAGATCGCCCGCACCGGCGTGGGAGAGTCCGAGCTCAGGAAGATCGGCCTCCTCATGAAGGAGGTGGGCGTGGACAAGAACCTCAACCCCGCCCATGCCGCCGCGCTGCTCAAGGAGGAGGTCACCGGAAAGCCCGCGGGTGCGATGGTGCTGCCCGACGGCAGCGTGGTGACGGGCAAGACCTCCGAGCTCCTGGGTGCCGCGTCCTCCCTCCTGCTCAACGCCCTCAAGCGCGTCGCGGGGGTCGAGAAGGAGCGCTGGGTGGTCTCGGATGACGCCCTCGCGCCCATCAGCCGCCTCAAGACCACGCACCTCAAGAGCAAGAACCCGCGCCTTCACTCGGACGAGACACTAATCGCCCTCTCCATCAGCAGTGCCACGAACCCCGAGGCCAAGCGCGTGATAGAGGCCAGCGACCGGCTGCACGGCTGCACGGCGTACTTCTCGGTGATCATCAGCTCCACCGACGAGCGCGTCTACCGCAAGCTGGGGATCAACGTCTGCTGCGAGCCCAAGTTCGAGCGCGGCACCTTCTACCACCGCTAGGAGCCCAGGGGCTACGTGCCACAGGCAGGCCCAGGGACTACGTGCCACGGGCAGGCTCGAGGACCGGGCGCGACGCCAAGCCCGCCGGCTCCCAGCTTCTCTTGCTTCACGTCCCGTGCAAATCATTCCTGGAGTGCGCGGGACCTATCTTTGACCTGTGGCGTTGTGGTCTGGCGCGCAAGCTGGCGGTAGTTTGCATGTGAGTCGCACGTCTTCGCGCGCACCGCAAGCGCAGTTTGCGCACGAGTTCTTTCTCACCAGGCAAAACGCAAAACCATGCGCAAGCTGGTGGGTTTTTGCGCGACAGGGCTCACTTCGCCGAGCGCCTGGCACCACCTTTCCAAAAGACGTAAATGACCAGATTAGGGCAGGGTTATGTGCAGCTGTCTGCCAGCTGCGTGCCAGGCTCGTGCAAGCTCTCTTTTTCTCCTCGCCCGGCGGCGAGCCGAGGTGGGCTAGCGTTGATGCATGGAGATCACGTTCTCGCATACCACGGCACTGGCGCTTCTCAGGGCGCTCCGGCGGGGAGAGCTGTGCACGCGAAACGTCCAACGCACAGACTACCCGCCCACGCAGATACGTTTTGGACGGCACGACAATGCCGTCCTTCTCGAGGCGCTCATGAGACCTCTAGGCAACATCGCCTCCATACTTGTCGCGGAGGTGACGCCCTTGGAACACCTTGTCAGGTCTACAGGGGAGAGGAGCCATTCTCCCCTGTTGAGGGGGCACCTGAGCAGCGCGACGCTGCCACCCGGCTCGTTCCTCCGGCTCGCTGCCGACATAGCCGTCCCCTCTCCCGAGCTCGCCTTCGTGCAGATGGCCGAGGTCCTGACGGACGCCCAGCTCCTTGCCCTGGGCATGGAGCTCTGCGGCGGCTTCGCCTGCGACCCACTCGGTCCCTCGCACGGACCGGCACGCTATGGACTCTCTCCCCTGACGACCCAGGGCAGGATGCTCTGGTTTCTCTCGCATGCACGGGGTCTACGACTAAGCGGCCGCGCCGGGAGGGCGGCGGTGCTGGTCTCGCCCAACGCCTGGTCCCCCATGGAGGCGGTGCTGGCGACCCTCCTGCTGCTCCCCGCTGACAAGGGAGGCTTTCCGATAGCTCCCCTCGCTCTGAACGCATGCGTCTTCCAGGGAAGCACGCCCATGGCCAAGGCCTCACGTGTCCCGGACATACTGCTCGAGGGTGCGGACGTGGGCCTCAACTACGACGGCCAAGACCACCTTGCGCTTTCTTCCCTCGAGACTGCCGCGATGGGCGCGGCGTGTAACCCAGGCAGCGCCGAGCGCCAGAGCGTCGTTTGCCGACTGCGGGCCCAGATAAGGGAGAGATACGTCGACGACCGTCGCCGGGACCGCGACCTCGCGAGCCAGGGACTCACCGTCCTTTCCGTCACGGCAGAGGACCTGCGGACCTCCGATTGCCTCGAGTTCCTTCTGCGACAGATCGTGGCATGCCTCGAGCGAGGCACGGGACGGCGGGAGGAACACGCCAGGTCAATGCTGGAGAATCAGTCGCTCCGCGTTGCGCGTGCGAGGGCCCTCGCCGAGCTCCGCCGCTGGCCTGCAGCGCCCACCCCCTGCGCAAGCCCTACGTAATGTGCGCGCGATTCACACCTGAGCTGCGCAAACTGCCAAAGCCGCGCAAAACTCCTGCAGCGTGCGCACCACGTTGCGCCCATCTTGCGCACGCTACGCGTGGTTTGCGTGCAACATCCTCGTGACCTGGGAAAACACAAGGCTCCCGCGCAAACCTTTTCTGGTCTGCGCGGGAGCCAAGCTTCCCCGTAACCCGAGCCTCCCGCCCGGGTCGTCCGTCGACGAAGTCCGTCGAACCCTACAGCACGTGGACGTCGCTCGCGCGGAAGTCGAGGAACGCCTCGTCGCCCGCCTCGTAGATCTTCTTGTTCTTGGGGTTGAACTCGGTAATCTTGACCAGGTGCTCGCCGCAACGCACGTGGTAGTTCTGATAGTGGCCCATGAAGCGCGAGAGCACGACCTCGCAGGGCAGCACGCCCTCGTCGGCCACGTGGGCGGACTCCGGCCTCAGCACCAGGGTCACGTCGTCTCCCACGACCTTGCCGTTGCGCTCGGCGACCTCAATGGCACGACCCTCGACCATGACCTGGCCGGACTCGCCGTCAGTGGACGCGAGCCTGCCGCGCAGGAAGTTGGACTCGCCGATGAAGTCGGCGACGAACTCGTCCACCGGGCGGTAGTAGACGGTGTGGGGGTCACCGATCTGGTCGACGATGCCCTTCTTCATGACGATGATCTTGTCGGAGAGGGCCATGGCCTCGGACTGGTCGTGCGTGACGTAGACGGCCGTGATTCCCGCTTCCTGCTGGATGCGGCGGATCTCGGTGCGCATGTCCACGCGCAGCTTGGCGTCGAGGTTCGACAAGGGCTCGTCGAAGAGCAGCACGCCCGGCTCGATGACCAGCGCGCGAGCCAGGGCGACGCGCTGCTGCTGGCCACCCGAGAGCTGGTTGGTCATGCGGTCCTCCATGCCCTCGAGCCCCACGAGCCCCAGGATGTTGGTGACCTTCTCGCGGATGGCGTCCTTGTCCATCTTACGCAGCTTGAGGCCATAGGCCACGTTGTCGAAGATGTTGTAGTGCGGGAGCAGGGCATAGCTCTGGAAGACCATGGCGGTGTCGCGCTTGTTGGGTGTGAGCTCGTTGATGGCCTCCTCGCCCAGGTAGATCTCGCCCTCGTTGGGACTCTCGAAGCCGGCGATCATGCGCAGGATGGTGGTCTTGCCGCAGCCGGAGGGCCCCAGCAGCGTCACGAACTCGCCGGGCTCGATGTTGATGTTGGCGTCGTGGACGGCATAGAAGTCCTTGCCGGTCTTGGGGTCCTGGTAGATCTTCGAGATGTGGTCCAGGCGTACGCCCTTCTTCTCCTTGGCCATGGCTTAGTCCTCCTCGGTGGTCTTGATCTTGGCGCTGGTGCCGAAGTGCTTGATGGCGAGGTTCATCAGGAGCACCGCGCCGTAGGTGATGGCAATGAGGATCGTGGCGAACGCGCAGGCGACGCCGTAGGCGCCCTTCTCGGCATATTCGTTGATCTGCACCGTGATGAGCAGGAACTGCGGGGTGACGAGCAGGATGATGGCCGAGATGGCGGTGATGGAGCGCACGAAAGCGGTGACGAGGCCCGAGAGGAACGAGTCCTTGATCAGCGGCAGCGTGACGGTCATGAAGACCTGCAGCGAGTTGGCGCCCATGTCGTAGGCGGACTCCTCGATGGACTTGTCGATCTGCCTCAGGGCCGAGATGCCCGAGCGCGTGCCGGTGGGCAGTGAGCGCACGATGAAGACTATGACCAGGATTGCGCCCGTGCCATAGAGCCCCTGCATGACCCCGGTGTGGAAGATGCCGCCCGAGAAGCCGCGGATGTAGCCGACGCCCAGGACGGTGCCGGGAACGGCCATGGCGAGCATGGACACCGCCTCGATGAAGCCCTTGGTGCGGAAGCTCCTCTTGACCACCAGGTAGGAGATGATCATGGAGAGGAGCGCCGTGATCGGGCTCGCGATCAGCGACAGCAGGAAGGAGTCGCGGAAGGCCTGGAAGCCGTGGTGCATGGTGAAGACCTGCTGGAACCACTTGGTGGTCAGGCTGAAGTCGTAGCCCCAGGTCTTGAAGAGCGCGCCGAAGGGCACGCAGACATACATCATGATGACGAAGATCGCGATGGCGCCGCAGAGGGCCGAGAGTGGCAGGCGCACGGAACTGTCGGTGATGAGCATGCGCGCGCGGCTCGCCTTGCCGGTGAGGGTGGCCGTGGACTTCGCCTCGAGCACGTACTTCTGGACCACGAACATGGCCAGGGTGATGAAGAGGAGCACCACGGCCATGGCGGCAGCGCCCTGCTTGTCATAGGCGCCAGTAATCTGCAGGTAGATCGAGGTCGCCAGCGTGTCGTAGGAGCCACCGATGAGCATGGGGTTGGCGAAGTCGGCGATGGACTCGATGAAGGTCACCAGGAAGGCGTTGCCCAGGCCCGGAAGGACCAGGGGCAGCGTGACGGAGGTGAACACCTTCCAGCGCGAGGCACCCATGTCGCGGGCGGCCTCCTCGAGAGAGGGGTCGATGTTCTTGAGCAAGCCGCGGAACATCATGTAGCAGACCGGGAAGAAGGTCAGGGTCTGCACCAGGGCGATGCCCCAGAAGCCATAGACGTTGTTGTCGTAGATGCCCAGCAGGTAGCGGGTGATGATGCCCGACTTGCCGAAGAGCATGATGACCGACAGCGAGAGCACGAATGGCGGCGAGACGACGGGCAGCATCGAGACGACCTTGAAGAGGCCACCCACGAACCTCGTCTTGAGCTGCACGTATTCCTCCACGTAAGCGAAGAGCAGTCCGATGAGGGCCGCCAGTATGCCCACGAGGAAGCCGACCTTGAGCGTATTGGTAATCGCCGTGTCGAAGGACGGCATCGACAGCACGCGCCTGAACACGTCGAGCGTGGGGCCGCCCTCGCCCACGATGCTGTCCACCATCAGGATGGCCAGCGGATACAGGATGAACAGCGTCAGAAACGCGATGAGAACGGCGATGGTGGTGACCATGATGGGGTCAGCCATCAGCTTCTTGCGGTCGAGCTGGGCGCTCTGGTTCCTTGCCATTGCTCCCCTTCCCAGGTCGTAGGCCAATACGTCAGGCGCCCCTGAACAGAGGAGCCGGGTGGATGGAATGCCCACCCACCCGGCTCGCAACCGTGTCAGGGACGTTGTGGGGCTTCGTCGCTACTCGGTCTGGAAGCGCTTGGTGTCGCCGGTGTCGGCACCAGAGCTGGCGAGCGCCTTCATGATGTCGTCGACGTAGGTCTCGGTGTTGGCCTTGGCGTCCTCGAAGTCGTAGTTCATGACGTTGTCAGGATCGAGACCGAACTGACTGACGACCTCGGGCTGCTTGGCGTCGTCAATGACCAGGAACTGGTAGGCACCGACCTCCTGGGCGCGCTCGACGCACTCGGGCGAGAGGGCATACTCGATCCAGAGCTTGGCGGCGTTGGGATGCTTCGCGCCCTTGAAGATCGCCGTTGCGCCGACCTCGTAGGAAGCTCCGGACGAGGGGATGGACATGCCGATGTTCCCGTAGCCGTTATCTACCATCTGGAATACGGCGTCATGCAGGAAGCCCAGGCCGATGGTGCACTCGCCGGTACCAACGTTCTTGGAGGGGCCGGAGCCGGACTTGGTGTAGACCTGGACGTTCTTGTCGAGGTCTACCAGGAACTTGATGCCCTCGTCGTGGCCGTACTTCTGGATGACGGTGTTGAGGATCAGCTTGGCCGTGCCGGCGGTGTTGTAGTTGGACATCCAGATGAGGTCCTTGTACTTCTCGTTCAGGAGGTCGGGCCAGTCGGTGGGAGCCTCGAGAGACTTGCGCCCGAGCTCATCCTTGTTGTAGAAGAAGCCCAGGATGCCCTTGTAGATGCCATACCAGTTCCCGTCGGGGTCCTTGTAGACGTCGCTGATGAGGTGGCTGGCGTTGTTGGCCTGGTAGGGCTCGAGGATGCCCTTGGTGACGGCGACGTTGTAGGGGTCGGTGGTGCCGCCGAACCAGACGTCGGCAGATGGGTTGCCCTTCTCCTCCTCGACCTTGGACTCGACCTCACCGGTGGAGAGGCGCTGGTACTGGGTCTGGATGCCAAAGAGCTCCTGGAAGTGCTCGCAGCAGGCCGCGACGTGCGCCTCCTCGCAGGAGCCATACACCACGAGGGTGCCTTCCTTCTTGGCCGCGTCGATGACCTCCTTGGAGGCGATGCGGCTCAGGTCCTTGCCATCGTCCTTGGCGGTATCGGTAGACGAACCGTTGGACCCGCCGCCGCAGCCGACGAGACCTGCCGTCACTGCGAGAGCCGCAGAGCCGGCGAGGAAGTTCCTACGGGTAATCTGTGCCATGTCGTCCCTCCATGAATGGTTTGGGCGGATGTTTGCTTGGGTCCGCTGGGACCCACTCTGCCTACCATGGCACCAAAGCGACCCGAGGTGCGACGCGAGGAAGGCAGATATCGCCAAACGGTATGCAGAGACTGTTCAGTAGCATGTGGGCCGACCTTGAGGGTCGGCCCACAGGAACCTACGCCTGGGCGAAGTATGCCAGGGCTATGCCCCCGGGACCCACGCGTGTGCCCACGGTGCTTCCCACGGTATGCACGGGAAGCTCGTCGAGCCTCCCCTCCCAGAGCCAGCGCGAGTCCTCGACGTACTTTTTGAGCAGGTGATCCGAAAGGCCCGAGTAGCCGATGGCCAGTGGCAGCCCCACATCTATGCCCCCTGAGCGCTCCACCTCCTCGCTCAGGAGGTTGCGAGCGTTCTTGGAGCCCCGGGCCTTGCCCAACGTCACCACGGCCCCATCGCGAATCGCGACGACGGGCTTCACCTGCAGGACGGTGCCGATGCCCGCGCTCACCGCATCGATGCGCCCTCCACGGCGCAGGTACTCCAAGGTGTCGAGGAGCGCCACGAGCCTGATGTCGCCCCTCTTGCGGACAAGTCCCGAGACGATCTGCCCCGCGTCCCTCCCCTCGCCGGCAAGCCTCAGCGCGAGCTC
Source organism: uncultured Olsenella sp. (assembly GCA_947253595.1). Lineage (GTDB taxonomy): Bacteria > Actinomycetota > Coriobacteriia > Coriobacteriales > Atopobiaceae > Olsenella_I. The sequence goes on from CAMXZR010000001.1 coordinate 22,329, forward strand.
CACGAGGATTCGCTGGCCCAGGCAGGCGTTGAGCGAGTCGACCACGTGCACGCGGCCCCCGAAGCCCTCGGCCGCGACGACGGCGCTCTGGTGCGTGCCGCTCAGCTTGCTCGAGACGGTGATGCAGACCACCTCGTCCCCGGGGCCCGCGAGCGCATCCGCGAAGGCACCCTGCCACTCGAAGGGCGTGACCTGCCCCGTGGTGGGGAGCTCCTCTCGCTCGACGAGGAGTTCGTAGAAGCGGGTATGGTCCAGGTCCACGCCATCGCGGAAGGTCTGGTTCCCGAAGCTGATGGAGAGGGGGACCACCCTCAGCCGGGAATCGTCGATGTCGTCTATGTCCGACGCGGAGTCGGTGATGATGCGCACTGCCATGGTCCTACCTCTCGCCGATCTTGGACAGGTTGTCCCGGATGGAGCCGAGCGCGCGGTACATCGCCGCCCGGTCGGACTCGTCGACGCCGCAGGCTGCCCGGGTCACGACGTCCTCGATAATCTGGTTGGCCTCGCGCATGGTGAGCAGACCCTTATCGGTCAGGCGGATGGGCGTCCTGTAGCGCGTGCCCCCTGTGGGGACGTCGATCTCCACGAAGCCGGCGCGCTCGAGCGCCGCCACCGTGCGTGATACCGCCGCGCGGTCGTTGCCGATCAGGCGGGCGAGCTCCGAGGCCGTGTGGCCCGCAGGCTCTTGCTCCAGGTAATAGAGACACATGACGTCCGTGCCCTTGAGGCCGAAGCGCCGCATCTCCCGCGCCTTGATGCGATTGACCTCCTTGCCCACCGACGAGACCAGCCCGACGAATTCCTCGAAACGCGAATCCACGCCTCCCCCCTCCTGGGCCGGCTTCTGCGGCCCCTACTTGTTGATGAGTCATCATTTTGGGGAACAAATATTGAGTAGTCAGCAATATTGGCAGGCGTCCACGCGCAAACCACAGACGTGCTGCGCGCGAGGGGACGTTTTCCCCGGTCGAAGAAAAATGGCGCGCACCCTGCTCACGGGCTGCGCGCCAAAACCACCTTTTCTGTCGCCTCCGCCTCCACCGCCGCCGGCTGACTAGATGAGCGAGAGGACCTCCCTCTTGCAGTCGAGGAAGTCCTGCGTGAGCGCGAACTCCGCAACGCTCGTGCCCGAGACGGGCCGGGGCACCACGAGCTCGCCGACGATGCGACTGGGCACGCCGGAGCGCGGGTCACCGCGAAGGACGTACACCCTGCTCGCCATTGTCACGGCCTCGTCCACGTCATGGGTGATGACTAGAGAGGCGATGCCCAGGTCGGCCGCCATGTCGCAGTACCAGCTGCGCAGGTCGACCCTCGTGAGGGCGTCCAGGGCGGAGAAGGGTTCGTCCAGGAGGGCGACATCGTTGCCCATGAGGTAGGTGCGAAGGAAGGCAGCGCGTTGGCGCATCCCTCCCGAGAGCTCGGAGGGCCAAAGGCGCTCCGTCCCCAGGAGCCCGAAGCGCTCAAAGAGGGGCAGGGCCCTCTCGCGCGCCTCGGTGCGGTGCGTCCCCGCGATGGTCAGGGGCAGGCAGACGTTGTCGATGATGCGCCTGTTCGGAAGGAGGAGGTCCTTCTGCAGCATGTAGCTCACGCGCCCGGGGACGCCCGTCACGTCCTCGCCGTGGAGGAGCACCCGCCCCGCGAGCGGCCGGGAGAGTCCCGACAGGGCATGCAGGATGGTGGTCTTGCCGCAGCCGGACTTGCCCACCAGGCAGGCCACCTCGCCGGGACGCAGCACGAGGCTCACGTCCTCGGCCACGACGCGCCCCCCGCCGTCCCAAGAGAGGGCGAGCCCGCACGCCTCGAGGGCTGGCGCCTCTCCCCCGCCCGGAGGCACTGGGGACGCGAAGCCCGTCTTCCGCTCCCCCCGCACCGCCTATGCCTCCAGGTAGTCCGCGGTCCAACCTGCGTCCACGTCGATCTTGTTGGAAACCAGGCCGTTGTCGTTGAGCCACCGGAAGTAACGCGCCCAGCGAGCCTTGTCTATGACGCCCCAGCTCGGAGCATCGGCGACGTACTGGTCCTTGAGATACGCCTGGCTCTGCCTCACCAGCGCGGCATCCAGCTCTGGGACCTCGGTGCAGAGCAGGTCCGCGGCGGCGTCGGGGTCCTTCGTGGCGAGCTCGTACCCGCGGCGGACGGCGCGCAGGAAGGCCTTGACCACTTCGGGGTTCTTGGACGCGAAGTCGGGATTTGCCGCGATGACCGGCGTGTAGAAGTCGAACACCTCATCCATGTCCTTGAAGCTGAAGTAGTTCACGTCATAGCCCTGGACGGCGGCGTTCTGGACCGCCCAGCCCTCATAGACCCAGACGGTGTCGAACATGTTGGAGCGCAGGCCGGCGATCTCGTCGTCCACGCTGTAGGGAACCATCCTCACCTTGGAGTAGTTCCCGCCATCGGCCTCTACCACGTCCTTGATGGTTGCCTGCTCTATGGGCATGTCCCAGGTGGCATAGACGTGGTCCTCCATGCCCTTAGCGGAGGTGATCCCGTCCTCCCTGCGGCTCATGATGCCGGAGGTGTTGTGCTGCAGAATGGCGGCGACCGCCGTGACGGGGAGCTCCGGGGAGTTGCTGAGCACGTTGGCGATGTAGTCCTGGTAGCTCACGCCCAGCTGGGCCTGGCCGGAGCCGATCATGGTCTCGGCCGTGTCCTCGGCGGGCTGGACGATGGTGACATCCAGCCCCTCCTCGGCGAAGTAGCCCTCGTGCTGGGCGACGTAGATGCCCGTGTGGTTGGTGTTGGGGGTATAGTCCAGGCAGAAGGTGATCTTGGTCTTCTCCTGGGAGGCGGCGGGGGCTAAGCCGTCCGTTTTGCAGCCCGCGAGCAGGAGCGATCCTGCGGCGATTCCCGAGGCGGCGGCGAAGCCGCGGCGGCTGAGGTTGGCGGGGGTAACGTGGCTGTTCATCTCTCTATTTCCTCTCTGCCCTCTTCCAGGGCATGCAGATGCGTTGCAGAAGGTCGACGCCGGCCATGAGGGCCAGCGAGAGCGCCGAGATCAGCATGATCACGGCGAACATGCGATCGTACGAGAAGGACTTGCGCACCCGGGTCATGTAGACACCCAGGCCCGAGAAGCCTCCCAGCCACTCGGCGATTACCGCGCCCACGATGGCGTAGGTGGCGCTGATGCGAAGGCCGCTGAAGAACTGCTCCGCGGCGGCGGGGAGCTTCGCTTCCCGGAAGACCTGCCAGCGCGTGGCGTTCATGGTGCGCATGAGGTCGAGGAGGTCGGGATCGACAGACCGGAAGCCCCCCACGAGCGAGACCGTCACCGGGAAGAAGGTGGTGAGCACGATGAGGACCACCTTGGGTGCCAGGCCATAGCCGAACCACAGCACCAGAAGCGGGGCGACGGCCACGGTCGGAATGGTCTGCGACAGGGTGATGAGAGGCTCGAAGGCCAGGTAGACGACCTCGAAGCGGTCCATGAGCACCGCGAAGGCGAAGCCCACGGCACAGCCTATGGCAAGGCCCAGCGCCGCCTCGGCCAGGGTCGTCGCCGCATGGGAGGCAAGGAGCGGGAAGTCACCCGCCAGCGCGGCCACAACCTGGACAGGCGTGGGCAAAAGGAAGTTGGGCACGAGGCCCACCACCACGACGAGCTGCCACAGGACGAGGAGCGCCGCCATGGTGAGGAGCGGGACCAGGACCTTTCGCATGCGGGGAGGCAGGGCCACTAGGCCACCGCATCCCTGGAGGCGATGGCGAACTCGGAGTCCGTCTGGTGGTACTTGCCGATCTTGTGCTCGGTGGTCATGACGTCGCCGCCGGGACGGTATGAGATCTTCACATAGCTGGCGCTCTCGGCGCAGCCAGCCTCGGCACCCGCCTCGATGCAGCGCTTCACGAGTTCCATGCAGGCGTCGAAGTCGCCCTCGATGGCGGTCTCGAAGGGCCCGACGTAGTAGTCGAGGCCCGAGGCGTCGATCGCGGCGATCACCTCGTCCACGATGCGGCAGACCTCGTCGTCTGAGTCCGCATTCATGGGCAGGTATTGCAGGGCAACGGAACAGTTCATAGGCACTCCCCTCTGCGGGTTGCCGTGTGGCGGCCCGCCTAGACCGGGACCCGCGCGCAAGCGTGTGCCTTGGTCCCTACGCTGGCATTACCCAGATCAGGTACGGGCATCGCTCTTGTGAGGACACCCATGGGTCAGGGGCGCCTTGGCCCCAATCTCAGCCGGCGTGCGCCAGCTCCCCATTTGTCGACAAGCATTGTAGTGCTTTGGATGCGACACGTCACATGACCCCTGACGGGATGTCAGGGGGTAGGATGGCCCGCAGTTGGATTTGCCACCACCCTAATCCGATTTCGCGGACTAAAAGAAAGGGCGTCGGTCAGGGTACCCGTTAATTACCATGTCGAGCAATCGACATTACCTAGGTCAGGCGCGGGCGGACCCCTTGTGAGGACGCCTGCCGGTCAGGGGTGCCTTGGTCCCGATCTCGACCGGCTTGCGCCAGCCCCCCCTTCGGACTGGCATCGTAGCGGCGGACGGTCCGTGCGGCACGGTTACCCGCCGGGCATTCACGCGGCGACCGCCGGGACGCGCGTGTCAGAACTGCGCATTGGCTTTCTTTCAGCCGATTGCGACCTGGGAAAACGTCCGCCGTCTCCACAACTCGGAGCTTCCGTGCGCAGTTTTTCGACCCAGGTGGCCTGCGAGCGCGTCCGACCTGCAGTCCACACCGTCCTCCGTCGTGGCAGAATGGCCCCGAAGGGAGCCGCATGTCACTCGCGCGCCTCATAGACGACCTGCTCGGACGCATCGCGCCCATGCGCGTCGTGGCGCGCTACCCACAGAGCATGTTCGGACCCATCCGGATCCTGGACACGCACGACGCCGACGGCCTGCCCGTGCGCATCCTCGAGGTCGCAGGCAGCTGGCAGAGCGCCACCTACCTGGACGACGGCTGGTGCGAGCTCGTCTTCCCTTACCACCGCCTCTACGACCGCGCCCTCGTCGCCGCGAACGCCACCGACGACATCCTCATGCTGGGGGGCGGGGCCTGCGCCTACCCTAAGTACGCCATCAGTCACCATCCCGAGGCGTCGGTCGACGTCGTCGAGCTCGACCCCCTCGCCCTCGAGCTCGCCCGCAGGCACTTCTTCCTCGACCGCTTCGAGGAGCGCTACCGCGCCCAATCCGACGGGCGGCTGCGGCTGCACCAGGCCGACGCCCTGGGCTTCCTTCGTTCGGCCGACCATCGCTACGGAGCCATCCTCAACGACTGCTTCCAGGCGGAGGAGCCCCTCGCGAGCCTGTCGACGCCCGAGGCCGTCGACCTGATCCGGGCGAGGCTCCGGCCGGGTGGCCTCTACCTCATCAACGTGGTGAGTGCGCTCGAGGGGCCGGGGTCCTCCCCCCTGGCGGAGCTCTGCCCCCTCCTCGAGAGGCGCTTCGCGAGGACGCTCGTTCTGCCCTGTGGTGCGGACGACCCCGACCTGCCCGACAACAACGTCGTCGTGGCGACCGACGCCGAGCTGGAGCTCGAGGAGGCCGTCGACGCAGGCGAGCTCGGGCTGTAGGCCCAGCCGCAACCGTCCGCGACCGCTCGCCCGTCCGGCATCCTCGCGCCACGTCCCGCGAGCGGCAGGAAATCGACCCCGAACGCATATATTCTCCAACCATCTCACGTACGTCGAGACATAGGCGCTGCTCGCAGAAGCAATCCTGCGGGACCCCTCTGACCTGCATACAATCGTTCGCACAAGGCATCTGGCGCGGAGGGGAGGACCAATGGAGCGAAAGGCGCTGCCGCGCGTCGAGCGCGAGAAAGTCGGATTCGACTCCGCCGACGGTGTCTCTCGCATACACGGCTACGTGTGGAGGGGCATGGGAGAGGAGCCACGTGCCGTGGTCCAGCTAATCCACGGCATGGCGGAGTACGTCGGGCGCTACGACGAGTTCGCTCGGCACCTCGCGCGACGGGGCTATGTCGTCTGCGGGCACGACCAGGTCGGTCACGGGGCCAGCTCCCCCGCCACGAAGTGGGGCGTCCTGCCCTCGCACGGGGGACGGGACGTCCTCGTCGAGGACGTCCACCGCCTAAGGCGGCTCGTCTCGTCCCAGTTGGAAAGGCCGCTCCCCCACTTCGTCTTCGGTCACTCCATGGGAAGCTTCGTCGCGCGAGCCTATGTCTCGCAGCATGCGGACGGCCTGGCCGGCGCCATCATCTGCGGCACGGGCTTCGTGCCCCCCGCGACCTCCGCCGCCGGCCACGTCCTGGCGATCCTCATCGCCTGCCTGCGCGGGGACTCCCACAAGAGCGAGCTCCTCCACTCCATGGCGGACGGCGCCTACGCGAGGGCCATACCCCATGCCCGCACGGAGTTCGACTGGCTCTCGCACAACCAACGCAACGTCGACGAGTACATAGCCGACAAGTCCTGCGGCTTCCTCTTCTCTGCGGGGGGCTACGCAACCCTCACCGAGCTCACCTCCGAGGTGTGCTCGCCCACGTGCGTCCGCCGCGTTCCCGCGAGCCTGCCGCTCCTGTTCGTCGCGGGAGCGGAGGACCCCGTGGGAGACTTCGGACGAGGGGTGACGAGGTCCGCCGAACTTGCTCGCGACGCGGGCTCGACCGACGTCACGTACCACCTCTACGCCAACATGCGGCACGAGATCCTGAAGGAGGACGGGTGCCAGCTCGTCTTCGACGACGTGACCCGCTGGCTCGACGGACATCTGGGAGGAGAGAAGTGAGCAAGGACTACGTCATAGCCCTGGACCAGGGCACCACCTCGTCCCGCGCCGTGCTCATAGACCGCGCGGGACGCATGGTCGACTGCGTGCAGCGTGGCTACCAGCAGATCTACCCCCAGCCTGGCTGGGTGGAGCACAACCCGCAGGAGATCCTCCTCTCACAGCTGGGGGCCCTCACCGAGCTCGTGAGCCGCCACGGCCTGAGCGAGCGCAACGTCGCCGCCATAGGCATAGACAACCAGCGCGAGACGACCCTGGTCTGGGATCCCAGCACCGGGGAGCCCATTGCCAACGCCATCGTATGGCAATGCCGGCGCACCGCGAACATGGTCCGGGATCTCTGCGGCACGGACGAGCTCCGGAACATGGTCCAGCGGAAGACGGGACTCCTCCCCGACGCCTACTTCTCGGCCAGCAAGCTGCGCTGGCTGCTCGACAACGCGCCTGGCGCCCGCAAGCGCGCCGAGGCGGGAGAGCTCCTCTTCGGGACGGTGGACAGCTGGCTCGTGTGGGTGCTCACCGGGGGCCTCGTGCATGCCACCGACGAGACGAACGCCAGCCGCACCATGCTCTACAACATCCACGAGGGACGCTGGGACGAGGAGCTGCTCGAGCTCTTCGACGTCCCCTCCTGCATGCTGCCCGAGGTCAGGCGCTCGGCCGACCTCTTTGGCGAGACGAGCTATCCCGGCGTGCCCGCGGGCATCCCCATCTGCGGCGTGGCGGGGGACCAGCAGAGCGCCCTCTTCGGCCAGTGCTGCTTCGACGCGGGCGAGGCGAAGAACACCTACGGAACCGGCTGCTTCCTGCTCATGAACACGGGAGGCGTCGCCGCACGGTCGCAGAACAACCTGGTCACGACAATCGCCGCGGCAGCTCCTGGCGCGGGCCGCACGCAGTATGCCCTCGAGGGGAGCGTGTTCGTCGCCGGAGCGCTGATCCAGTGGCTCCGTGACGAGCTGGGGCTGATCCGCAGCGCGGAGGAGACCGAGTACCTGGCCCGAAGCGTCGACGACAACGGGGGCGTCTACATAGTCCCCGCCTTCACGGGACTGGGAGCCCCCTACTGGAGGCCCGAGGCGCGCGGGCTCATCTGCGGCCTCACCCGCGGGACGACGCCTGCCCACATCGCACGCGCCGCCCTGGAGGCGCTGGCCTACCAGACGACCGACCTGGTGAGGGCCATGGAGGCAGACGCGGGTCGTCCCCTCTGCGCGCTGAACGTGGACGGCGGGGCCTCGCGCAACGACTTCCTCGCGCAGTTCCAGGCGGACGTGCTGGGAATGCGCGTGAGGAGGCCGCGGAACATCGAGACCACCTCCCTGGGGGCCGCCTACCTGGCTGGCCTCGCGAGCGGATTCTGGTCCGGGACGGACGAGCTCCGCAGCCTGCGGAGCGGTGACGTGTGCTTTGAGCCACGGATGGACCCGGCCGAGGCGGAGCGGCTGGCGGACGGCTGGGCGCGGGCCGTGGGGCGGGCGCTGTAGGGTACGGGAGTCGCGCAGGCCTCGCCCGAGACTGCAGGAATCCGTCATCTCGAGCAGGTCCTGCGCGACGCGCGTCATGCCTGGTCATACGGGCCCGAAGGCCTCCCCTCTCCGTCAGAAGGAGGGGCCACGCCCTCGCCGCCCCTCCCGGACAGCCGTCCCGCCCGGCGGAGCGCGTCTCGCACGATCCACTCCACCTGGGCGTTGGAGCTGCGCATCTCGTCCGCCGCCCACCTTTGGACGGCGGACCAGAGCTCGGGGTCGATCCGCAGGGGGTACTGCTTCCTCGCCACCGCGACGCACCGCCCTACTGATACAGGCTGCCTGTGTTGAGCACGGGCTGCGCCTCGGACTCGCCGCAGAGCACCACCATCAGGTTGGAGGCCATGACAGCCTTGCGATCGTCGTCGAACTCGACGATTCCGCCGTCGGACAGCTGCTCGAGCGCCATGTCCACCATGCTCACGGCACCCTCGACGATCTTCTTGCGCGCCGCGATGACAGCGTCCGCCTGCTGCCGCCGCAGCATCGCCTGGGCGATCTCGGGCGCGTAGGCCAGGTGCGTGAGGCGCGCGTCGTCCACGGCCACGCCCGCGACGGCAAGCTTGCGCTCGAGCTCGGCCTTGAGGCTCTCCGAGACCTCCTCGATGTTGGACCGCAGGGTGATGGAGCTCGCGCTCTCGTCCTCGTCCTCCATGTGGTCGTAGGCGTAGATGCTGGCGACGTGGCGCAGGGCGGTCTCGGTCTGCATCGAGACGTAGCTCTCGTAGTCGTCCACGTCGAAGACGGCCTTGGCCGTGTCGGCCACGCGCCAGACGACCACGGTCGCGATCTCTATGGGGTTGCCCATCTTGTCGTTGACCTTGAGGCGGTCGCCGTTGAGCGTGCGAGCGCGGGTCGAGATCTTCGAGGCGCGCGAGTGGAGGGAGGTCGCGACCTCGGCCGAGGGGGAGGGTTTGCTCGTCCTGCCGAGGTTGCGCGAGAAGAGCGGGTTGGCCCAGCGGAGCCCCTCGTCACGAACCGTGCCGACGTATTTGCCGAAGAGCACACAGATCCGTGCCTGGCCCGGCTGCAGGGTGAAGAACCCGTTCGCCACGACGATGGCGACCGCCAGCAGGGCGAAGCTGCCCACGAAGGCGACGATCGTTCCGGCGGGCACCAGCAGGCCAGCCTCGTCATACGTCGTCAGCGTGACCAGGCTACGGACGAACAGCGCCACGGTCATGACGAACAGGGCCACGTCTACGAACAGCATCAGCCATCCGGACGCCGCATGGGCCTTCTTCTCTACGCTCATGTCTTTCCCTTCTGCGCGAGGGGCCGCCCTCCCCCATGGAGGCGCTGCCCTCGTTCTCCCTTCCGCACGGAAGAAGCTGAGGTTATAGTGATATCACATTGAGTCCTTGTCAATGGCGAAGGCGAAGGGGAAGGAGGCGGGGGATGAGGCGCGCAGAACAACTCCAAAATGCGCGATAGACCGACAAAAGGCCAGTTCAGTTGAGCTATGCGCACATTTCGACTCCAGAATGCGCGCAAGCCAAACCGCCGCGCGTGGCATCATAGGGAGCAGCCGCGACCAGGAGGGCCGACATGGACGACGAGCTGCTGCAGGAGCTCAGAGACTACGCGCGGGATTGCCACGAGGAGGAGCTTGCACTGCTCCGCACGCTCGCGTCCATACCCGCGCCCATGCGCCACGAGGAGAGACGCGCCGCCTTCGTCGCCGAATGGCTCGGGCGGCAGGGAGCACGCGAGGTCTGGGTCGACGGCCAGAAGAACGTCCTCTGCCTCCTGCGGCATCCTTCGGGTGAGGGAGGCGACGACCTGCCGTCCGCACCAGCCTCGGACGCGGTAGCTGTCCCCACCCGCGACCTCGTCCTCTTCTGCGCCCACACCGACGTCGTCTTCGACGACCTCAAGCCCTTCGAGGTCCGCGAGGAGGGCGGCCGCTTGCTCGCGCCCGGCATCGGCGACGACACCGCCAACCTCGCGGCCCTGCTCATGGCCACGAGGTATCTGCTCGCCCATCCCCAGGAGCTCGCACGCGCCACCTCGCAGTCCGACCTCCTCGTAGTGGCGAACAGCTGCGAGGAGGGACTGGGCAACCTCGACGGCACAAAAGCGGTTTTCCGCTGGCTCGACGGTGCCGGGGCCCACGTCCGCGCGTTCGTCTCGTTCGACCTCTACCTGCCCCAGTGCATCGGGATCGCCGTGGGCTCCGAGCGCTACCGCATCGAGGTCCGGACCCAGGGCGGCCACTCCTACCACGACTTCGGCCGACCCAACGCCATCGAGCGCCTCTGCGGCATAGTGAGCGAGCTCTATGGCACGGAGCTGCCACAGGACCCGGCGACAGGTGCCAGCACCACCGTCAACGTGGGCCGCATCGAGGGCGGCACCACGGTGAACGTCATCGCCTCGCAGGCGAGCTGCCTCTTCGAGTATCGCAGCGAGTCAGCGGCAAACCTCTCCGCCATGCGCGCTCGCCTGCACGAGGTCCTGCGTGGGTACGAGGGCCAGGGCGTGCGCGTCTCGCTCGAGGCCATCGGCGTGCGTCCCGGCAGCACCGGCGAGCGTACCATGACGCAGGAGCGCTTGGCGAGCTTCGCATGCGAGGCCGTCCGCGAGGTCACGGGAGACGGGCCTGATCTCTCTCCCGCCTCGACGGACGCGAACATACCCCTCTCTCGGGGGATTCCCGCGCTCACGGTGGGGGCCGTACGGGGCGGCCTCCTGCACACGCGCGACGAGTGGGTGGACCCGGAAAGCCTGGAGGACGGGCTCGTCCTCGCGCTGGACCTGATGCTCGAGCTGCCGCGAGTGATGGGGGCCTGAGCGCCGCGCGCCTCTCGGCTGAAGCGCTCCCAAGCCTCCAGGAATACCTCCCACAGTAGCGAAAAGTGACAGGCCACAGGTCGCTGGCGTAAGATGGTCCAATGCTTTTTGGGGCACCCCGCCCCCTGCCCCGTAGGAAGGCGAGAGGAACGCGCGTGACCGACGACAGCAACCGCATGCCAGAGGACGAGAACGAGCCCAACGCCATGGGTGCGGACAACGTCCCCCGTCACATGGCTGCAGCCTGCGTCTGGCTCCCCGAGCAGGAGGAGGCCCAGCTCCCAGGGAGCGAGAAGGCGGCTCCCGCGCACGACGTCGCCACGGCGACGGCCCCCAACCCCTCCGCATCCCCAGGCGAGGCCGCCCCTCTCGAGACCGACGTGCCCGCAAACGAGTCCGTCGAGCGCGCGAAACCCGTCCAGGCCCTGGACGAGCAGCTCCCCACCATCGAGGGTGCCCCCATCCCGGACGCCGGCCCTCAAGGTCCCGACGACAAGGGGATTGACGCCACCGGTGCCGTGAAGGCAGCCGACGTCAAGGCCCCCCAAATCGAGCGGGACTGGGAGCTTGGGGGCGGAGGCGGCACGCTTCCTGGAGGGCGCAAGGTCCCCCACCTGCTCATCGCAGGCGTTGCCGCCGTCCTGGTTGCAACGCTGGGTTCCAGTCTCATCCTGACCAGCTGCTTTGGTCTCTTTTCCAGTCCCGAGATTCCCAACGTCGTAGGGTCCGACGCCACGTCCGCCCAGGGGGAGCTCGAGTCCCAGGGCTACAGCGTCGTGGTGAGCGAGCAGGTCACCCAGAACTCGGACGACGCGGGCCGCGTCCTGGCGACCGAGCCTCCTGCGGGCACAAAGCTTCCTGCAGGAGGCGACGTGACGCTCAAGGTGGGCAAGTCCCCCGAGGAGGCACAGGCGGTGCCCGACCTGGTGGACCTCACGAAGGATGACGCCGTGGCAGCCATCGCCCAGACGAAGTTCTTCGTGAAGGACGACATCACCTTCGCCTACTCGGACACCATCCCCACGGGAACGGTGATCAGCCAAGGCCCCGAGGCAGGGACCATGGAGGTCAAGGGCACCAAAATCGACCTCGTCGTCTCCGACGGGCCCAACCCCGACGCAGGCGATGCCGACGAGTTCGCGGAAAACAACGAGCAGAGCAGCGTCTCGGTCCCCGACCTCAGGGGCATGACCGTCGCCAAGGCGACCGTGCTGCTGCGTGGCATGGGGCTCGACGTCGTGCGCGGTGAGGCTATTCCTACGGACGAGTTCGCGAACGGCACGGTGGCGGCCGTCGACCCCTCGACGGACAACGTCGTCGCCGTTGGCTCAACGGTCACCATCCACGAGGCGCAGCCGAAGGACGGCACGACCAACTAGAGGGTCCGAGACCCTCCTTGGCCTGCTCCGCGCCCGCCCTCTACTGCTTGGTCCCCTCCGGCCGCCTCGGCCCACAATGCGGCACGCGCACCAGGGTCCACGGCCTCCCACTCCCCTCCCGCAAGCTCCGGGACAGCGAGCAGTTCCAGCTTCCGGGCCCGGCTGGCATGGTGCAGGCGCCACTCGAGCTTGCAGGCGAGAGAGCGCCCCTCGCAGCTCCAGAGCCCCACCAAGGCAACCGGTCGGTGGAGCTGCGTGTAGCGGGCACCGGGAGGCCTCTGTCCCAGGTGCTCGCTCATGCGCCGCGCAACGTCCGTGGTGATGCCGGAATAGAGGGAGCCATCCTCGCATTCCAGCACGTAGACGTAGTAGGTCTTCTTCTGGGACACGGCCCCTGAGTGGCTCGCCGTGCCGACCTCCGGGGTGTCCGCATCAGGCAAGGCGTGGCCCCTCGACGTCATCCCAGATGAGGGGAAGCCCCAGGTCCGCGAGGGCGTAGACGACTCCCCCCAGCTCCGCAGGGGCGCCGGCGTGGCCGAAGCCGCTGGCGCCCAGGCCCGCGCCGGCGCACTCCAAAGACCAGTGCCAGCCCCCGGGCTGCGCCGGGCGGGCACCCCCATGCTCCCAGGGCTCCAGGTCGAGCGCCCCCAGGGAGGTGGCCAGCGCGTTCTCCTGCACGCCGTCCAAGGACAGGACCCGCCGCGCACGATGGTTGTCCGTGGCCCACCAGAGCTCGAGCATGCCCTCCTCCGTGCGTCCCACGAAGGCCTCGAAGCCACGCGTCGCCACACCTCCGCGGCTCACGCGCAGGTGGAGCAGGGCGAGCCTCGACGCAAGCTCGCCCATCGACTCGGGATACGCCCATTCGAGCACTTCGACCATGGCCTGGGGCACTGTCAGGAAGTCCTCCTCCGCCTGCGGGTCGATCAGAGCGACCTCGCACGCGCCATCCTCGACGGAGAAGACCGTGCCGTAGCCGCCCGTCGCGGCAACCCTCACCAAGGCGTCCCTCTCCATGCTTCCTCCCCCGGCGCGGCCCTAGACGGACGCGAGCGCCTGCTCCAGGTCCGCCAATAGGTCCTCCCCCGCCTCCAAGCCACAGGAGAGCCTGACCATGCTGGGCGAGATTCCCGCCGCCACGAGCTCCTCGTCGTTCATCTGGCGGTGGGTCGAGCTTGCCGGATGCAGGCAGCAGCTGCGCGCGTCGGCGACGTGGGTCTCGATGGCGAAGAGGCGCAGGCCTGCCATGAAGCGCTCCGCCGCGGGGCGGCCACCCGCGACCTCGAAGCTCACCACGCCGCAGCTACCCTGCGGCAGGTACTTCCGAGCCAGATCGTGGAACTCGTCGCCGGGAAGTCCGGGATAGCGCACGGAGGCTACCTTGGAGCTGTCCCGCAGGAACTCGGCCACCGCCTGTCCGTTGGCGCAGTGCTGGGGCATGCGCACGTGCAGGCTCTCGAGGCCGAGGTTGAGGTAGAAGGCGTTCTGGGGAGACTGGATCGAGCCAAAGTCGCGCATCAGCTGGGAGGTCGCCTTGGTGATGAACGCCCCCGCCTGGCCGAAGCGCTCGGCATAGACGATGCCGTGGTAGGACTCGTCCGGAGTGGTGAGGCTGGGGAAGCGCTCGGCGTTGGCCATCCAGTCGAAGTTGCCGGAGTCCACGATGGCGCCGCCCACGCCACAGCCGTGGCCGTCCATGTACTTGGTGGTGGAGTGCGTCACGATGTCGGCACCCCACTCGATGGGCCGACAGTTGACGGGCGTGGGGAAGGTGTTGTCCACGATCAGGGGCACCCCATGGGCGTGCGCGGCGGAGGCGAAGCGCTCGATGTCAAGGACGGCAAGGGCGGGATTGGCGAGGGTCTCGCCGAACACGACCTTGGTGTTGGGGCGGAAGGCGGCCTCGAGCTCGGCGTCCGAGCAGGTGGGAGAGACGAAGGTCGCCTCCAGGCCCATCTTTGCCATGGTGTGGGCGAGGAGGTTGTAGGTGCCGCCGTAGATGGTGGAGCAGGCCACCACGTGGTCTCCCGCCTGGGCGACGTTGAAGACGGCAAAGAAGTTCGCCGCCTGGCCGGAGCTGGTCAGCATGGCGGCGGTGCCGCCCTCGAGCGCCGAGATCTTCGCCGCCACAGCGTCGTTCGTGGGGTTCTGCAGACGGGTGTAGAAGTAGCCCTCGGCCTCGAGGTCGAAGAGCTGGCCCATGTGCTCGGAGGTATCGTACTTGAAGGTCGTGGACTGCACGATGGGCGGCTGGCGCGGCTCCCCGTCTTTGGGGGCATAACCTGCCTGGACGCAGCGGGTGGCGATCTTGGTCATGGGGGCTCCTTTGGGCGAGGGGGCGATGGATGCAACGGAAGCCGCGCGTCGGAGGAGCGGCGCAGTCGACCATGCCCGAAACCTTACACCAAGGGAGGAAGGGAGAGTCAATTGTTTACAACATCGGCTCTGACCCTTCGCGTTTTCTCGAAAAGCTCTCCGACAGCAGGCCCCTGTTTGTGCACCAGCTTAGGGAGATGACCTTCCGCTCGTCGGCACCCGAGTCGACCTCGGCGCGCTCGCCGTCCCACAGACGAGTCATGACGCAACGATGGCAATCTGCAAGGCCCGGGCGGTTTGTCCCGAGGCTTCTCCACCGCCCCCGTCAGCGACCCGTCCTCTTCAAGCCGAACATCGCACGGAAGGTGCCCAAGATGCAGAGGAGGTCCCTCCCGAGGCTCCGGTCTCGTATGTACTCGAGCTCGAGCCTCTGGCGCGAACCGTCCTCGTAGGTGGCCTCGTTTCTGGCCTTGACCTGCCACCAGCCGGTGATTCCGGGAGTGACGCTCAGGAACTCGGCCACGCTCTGGCCGTAGGCGGCGAGCTCGTCCGGCTCCACGGGACGCGGCCCGACGACGCTCATCGAGCCAGAGAGGACGTTGAGGAACTGGGGCACCTCGTCCAGGGAGGTCCTGCGCAACAGGCGGCCGACCCTGGTGACGCGGGGGTCGCCGTCCACCTTGTGCTCCGTGAGCCACTGCCTGAGCTGGTCGGGGTCGAGATGCTTCTCGACGTCGTCCGCATCGGCCACCATGGTGCGGATCTTGAGGATGTCGACGGGGATGCCATAGCGGCCCACGCGGCGCTGGGCATAGATGGGGCTTCCCTTGCTGTCCAGCACGACCAGCAGGCAGATGGCCAAGGTGGGCACGAGGCCCACGACCACGGCGGCGCTGGAGAAGGCAACGTCGAAGACCCGCTTGGCAATGTGGAAGGCCTTGGTGTCGCGCGGGCCGGGGACGGGCGGGACCTGCTCCGCCTCTATCACGATGCCGGTGCCAAAGGTGGCCTCCGAGACCACTGCCTGGGCACGCTCCCTGGTCACGGGAGCAAGGGCATCCTGTCTGGGCTTGAGCCGCAGGTCACGCACCATGGCAACGGCCTCGCCCACTACCCCGACGGCTAGCATGGCCACGCCGAGGCCGCTTGCCACCCCATAGATTGCCGGACACCTGCGACGAACCTTGGCACGCATCGAGGGGGCTCGCCGACCACCTGTTGCTCTTCCCATAGGCCAAGCTCCCAAAGGCGGGCGTCGCCCATCTGCCCCAAGTCAGAATCCGTAGCTGAAAAAAAATGTTTAAGCTATTCTAGTACAGGGAGCCAGGGGCAGGTGTTGGCGGGCGGTAGGCACACGAATAACACGTCAGGAAAAGCATGAGGCCGACCGCGGCATCTTGACTCTGACCCCGCAGCCGGAAGCCGAGGGGACACGCCGATCCCTAGCGCGTCCCTGCGTCCAGGACGTCGAAGCGGTTGATGCGCAGGAGGATCTGGTCCACGTCGAGCGAACCCCAGATTGTGGAGAATCCCTTCCTCCCCCGCTCGAAGACGCGCACGCTCTGGTAGCCCATGAGGGAGTTGGGCCGCGCCCATTCCAGCCGCGCGATGTCGCGGTAGCACACGGTGCGCGTGAGCCCCACGAAGGGCGTGATGCGCATCCGGTCCACGTAGGTGACCACCCTATAGTGCTTGATGGCGAGCCAGAAGGCGAAGGTGACCAGGAGAAAGGCCAGGAAGAAGGCGAAGATCACCGTGGCGTCCGCGTCGAAGGCCCCCAGCACGCAGAGCCAGCCCAGCATGAGGCCCAGGGCCCCCATGAGCACCATGGCCATCACCAGCATGCGCGAGAAGTGGCCCGAGACGATGTAGGTGTCGTGATGGCTGTGATGGCGCTCGGAGAGTCCCGAGCTGCCCACCAGCTCCATGACGGTGGCGGCCATGGGCACGGCTGCCGTGAGTCCGGCAAGCATCTGCAGGGTCATGGGCGGATCGCCCCCGCGTGCCTGCCGTGCATGCGCCCCTCCTCAGCTCCCCGCGCCCTCCGCGCAACGCCGTGTCCGACCCCTACCCTAAGGGGTAAGAGAAATGCCGCCCACAAGCAGTTGGCGTGCGGGCGGCGTTCGTCTGTATGCGGCTCACTCCCCAGGCGAGGGGTAGGAATTCGTCCGCAAGCGGACGGAGGCAGGTCGCGGCGGAGTCCACCAAGGCGACCGAGGGTCCTCTCCCCTACGCCTCCTGGGGCACGGAGAACTTGCCCACCAGGCGCTGGAGCAGGTCCACCGTGAGCACCATGCTCCTCACGGGGATAAACTCCCTCACGGAGTGGGCGCTGTACCCACCCGTGGCCAGGTTGGGACAGGGCAGGCCGCGCAGCGTGAGCTGGCTACCGTCGGTGCCGCCGCGCATGGCGATGACCTTGGTGGGGATCCCCAGCTCCTCCTGGGCCTCGAGCACGTTGGTGACCAGGAAGTCCATGCCTGTCAGGTGCTCTCCCATGTTGCGGTACTGCACGCGGGTGTCCACGCTCACGGTGTCCGCGCCGTAGCGGTCGTTCAGGAAGGCCGCGATCTTGCGCAGGGTCTCCTCGCGCTCGACGAAGAGCCTGGAGTCATGGTCACGAACGATGTAGGTCAGCGTGACGTCGCTCGCCGTCCCATTGATGCGGATGGGGTGATAGAAGCCCTCGCGCCCCTCGGTGTGCTCGGGACGCTCGAAGGCGGGCACCATCTGTTGGAACTCGCTCGCCACGGTGATGGCGTTGACCATGATGTCCTTGGCGACGGCGGGATGCACCATGACGCCGTGGATGGTGACCGTCGCCTCCAGGGCGTTGAAGGTCTCGTAGCTGAACTCTCCCAGCGCCTCGCCGTCCACGGTGTAGCACCACGCGGCTCCGAAGCTCTCTAGATCCAGGAGGCCGGCACCATGGCCTATCTCCTCGTCGGGGACGAAGGCTATCTTGAGGGTGGGATGCGGGATGCCGGGATCCAGCTGGATGCGGCGCAGGAGCGAGCAGATCTCGGCAACCCCGGCCTTGTCGTCAGCCGAGAGGAGCGTGCTGCCGTCGCTGCAGACGATGTCCTCGCCCACGAAGCCCTTGAGGTCGGGGAACTGCTCCTGCGTGGTCGTGACCGGCTTGCCGTCCACAATGCCTGCGACCAGGTCGCCTCCCTCGTAGCGCACGATGTGCGGACGCACGCCCTTGGCCGGGGCGTCGCTCACCGAGTCGATGTGGGCGCAGAGCCCCAGCGCGGGAAGCCCCTCGGCACCTGCGGAGGCGGGAACGCTGCCCGTCACGTAGGCGTGCTCGTCTACCACAACGCTCTCGACGCCCAGGTGACGCAGCTCCTCCCCCAGGTAGCGCGCCATCTCGTGCTGAAGCGGCGTGGAAGGCACCTCGCCGTCGTTCAGCGGGTCAGACTCCGAGTCAATCTGCACGTAGCGCATGAAGCGCTCCACCACGTCCGGCAGCTCGTTGGCCTGCGTTGGCTGGTCCTCGTTTGCCATGCCCTACTCCCCTTCCAGGGTCGACGCCCGCGACACGGAGGCGCCGTTGCGATCGATGCAGTACCTCTGGGGCCGTCTTGACCGAAGCGGTCGAAAAAAGCGCATTGAATCCAGGACGATGGAACGAATCCTGGCCAAACGCCAATCGTCTTCACAATTGAACGCTTCCGTGCGCAGCTTTTGGCACGCAATCGACCGCCGCCGTTACGGACTAGTCCTCGTCGGCCAGACGATGGACCATGGACAGCAGCGACTGGGCGCTGTTGAAGTTGGCGGGAACGATCTCCTTGGCGGGGACGGCCACGTCGAACTCGTCGTCGATGGCGCTCACGATGGAGAGGATGTCGAAGGAGTCGAGGATGCGATCGTCGATGAGGGTGGTGCAGCTGGCGTAGTCCACTCCCTCCTTCACGTCGTTGAGCAGGTCAATCATGGCGTCGAGATCGATGTCCATGCTGGTCTCCCATCTGGGTAGTCGTGTCGTCGGTCCAGTGCTTGCATGGGGCGCTCGTCGCCCGCGCTCGAAAGAGTCTATGCCTGCGATGTGGAAGGCGTGTTGAGGCCGCTCGTCTGGATCCAGTCGCGTGCCAGCACGACGCTGCCGTCCGTCTCCAGGAGCAGGACGCGCGGCATCGTGCGGCTCAGGAAGAGGTGGATGCCCTCGGTGACGGAGTAGGCGCCCAGGTTCCTCAGGGCAAGCACGTCGCCCATGCGCAGGTCGACCATGGGGAGGCTGCGAACGAGTACGTCGGCCGTGGTGCAGAGGCTGCCACAGAGGCTCCACGTGCTCGGGCCGTCGCCCGGACGCCCGGTCGCGTCCGGGCCGACACCCCCGGGACCCGCGAGCGGTGCCGGCCCGCCGGGTAGCTCCGCGCCCGCGCGCGCGGTGGCGCTGAGGTCCTGGACCACGGGCAGCTTCATGCCCATCATCTGGCCCAGGTAGGTGACGTGGTTCATGCCGCCGTCCACGAAGGCGTAGTTGGTTCCCTCGTTGGACTTGAGGTCGACGATGCCCGTGAGGTAGCTCCCGCACTCGGTGGCGAAGAAGCGTCCCATCTCCACCGTCAGCTCGACCTTCCCGGCGACCCTCCGCAGGTCATCCGCGATCTGCCTGGCGGGGGCGAGCGTGTCCTGGAAGTCCTCCCCCTCGAAGAGGGGCACGGCCAGGCCGGGACCGTACTCGAGGCGTTCGGGCCGCCATCCGTGCTCGCGCTCCAGGACGTCGAGCAGCCCCTCGAGCCTCTGCAGCTCGTGTGCCTGGTGCCTGAGCTTTCGGCGCTGGGTGCCCACGAAGTAGTGGATGCCCACGAGCTCGGCCGCGGGGAAGTCGCGTCGCTCGTCCACGATGCGCAGGAGGTCCTCGAGCGACATGCCGAACTGGCTGCCCCCGTTGAGCCTGAGCAGCACGGGAACGACCCGTCCCGCCTGCGCGGCGCAGCGTTCCACCAGCTCGAACTGGAGGCGCGACTCGGCGGTGAAGCAGCCCACGCCAAAGGCCAGGGCCTCTCTCACGTCGTCCTCCCGCTTGCAGACGCCGGAATAGACGATGCCCTGGGGCTCGACGCCGAGGGACTCGCAGATGGCAAGCTCGCCGGGGCTGCAGACCTCGAGCTTGAGGCCCCCCTCCGCCGCCGCGCCGACCAGGAAGGGGTTGGCCTTGATGGAATAGCAGAGCCCCACCTCGGGACCGAAGATCTCTGCGACCTCACGCAGGCGGCGTTGGAAGGGTCCCAGCTCGAAGACGAAGCTCGGCGTGCCGAACTCCTGCGCGAGCGAGAGGAGCTCCCCTCCCGTGGCGAAGCCCCCCTCGGGGGCGAGGCGGCTGTACCTTCCGCTCATCGACGCACTCCCATCTGCGCCAGCTCGGCGCGGTCGATCTTGCCGTTCTTGGTGAGGGGCAGCTCCTCCAGGCGACGGAGCTGGCGGGGGACCATGTAGGAGGGAAGGCGTGCGCCCAGGACGTCGAGGAGCTCGTCCTCTCCGGGCGTGCCCACGTAGAAGAGGCGGATGCGCTTGCGGCGCGCGTCATAGACGCAGCAGGCACGCTCCACGCCCTCGACCGCCTGTGCCGCCGCCTCGATGTCTCCCAGCTCGATGCGCTGTCCCAGGTGCTTGATCTGGTGGTCCTTGCGCGAGGCGTAGACCAGGTTGCCGTCCCCGTCGTAGCGCGCCAGGTCACCCGTGCGGTACACGGGCTCGAGCCAGCGGCCGTTGAGGGGGCTCTGCACGAAGGCTGCGGCGGTCTTCTCCCCATCGCCCAGGTACCCCAGGCCCAGGGCGGTGCCGCTCACGCAGACCTCGCCCTCCTCGCCGGGCTCGGTGACCTCGCGCCCCTCCTCGTCCAGCAGGAACACGCGCTCGTTGGGGAAGGCGCCTCCCATCGGAATGACCTCGTCGTTGGCGTAGTCCCGTTCGACCTCGAAGTAGGTGCAGTTGCAGGTTATCTCCGTCGGGCCGTAGAGGTTCACGAAGCGCGCCTCGGGCAGGAAGCTCCGCCACACGCGCAGCTGCTTGGGGGGCATGACCTCACCGGAGAAGAGGACCCGCCGCACCGTCCGGGGCACGCGATAGTCGAAGCCATGCATGATCGAGACGAAGCAGAGGGCGCTCACGGCCCAGACCAGGGTGGTCACCTCGCCGTCCGCCAGGTAGTCCATGAGCCGGGTGGGGTTGGAGAAGTATGGGCGCGGGATGATGCGCAGGGTCGCGCCGCAGCAGAGGCTGGAGTAGATGTCCTTGACCGACACGTCGAAGTCGAAGGGTGCCTGGTTGCCCAGCACGTCGTCGGGACCGATCCCGAAGGTCTGGGTGAAGACGTTGATGAAGTCGATGACCGAGCGATGCGAGACCACGACCCCCTTGGGCGTGCCCGTGCTGCCGCTGGTGAAGTTGACGTAGAGCGGGTCGACGTCGATTGCCGCCGCGCGAACGCCAGCCAGCGCGGCATCGTCCGAGCGTGGGGACGAGAGGGCCTCGTCCACAAGGGCGACCCTCGTGCCCGTGCCCGCGAGGGCGCGACGGGCGGCATCCTCGTTCGCGCGGTCGGTGAGGACCAGGGCGGGCCCGAGCGTTCCGCAGATCGACCGGATGCGCACATCGGGCTGGCGCACGTCGAGCACGGAGTAGAAGCCGCCCGCGTACACGGCACCCAGCATGCAGCAGAGGGCGTCCGCGCTCTTCTCGAGGTAGAGGGCGAGCGCCTGGCGCGGGGCCATCCCCTGCGAGACGAGCCAGCATCCCGCCCGCCTGGACCGGTCGAGCAGCTGGGCATAGCTCAGCTCGGAGTCGGGGTCCGCCACGGCCAGGCTGTCCGGCCGGAGCACGGCCTGAGCCTCGAGCCATTCGAGCACGTTTCTCATGTTCTCGCCTTTCCCGCCGCATCCCGCCCCCGCCGCAACCGCGGCAGGGGCCAGGGCAGCGCTACTAGTACGTGACCAGGACGTTCGACCGGCGGTCGAACTCCGCCGTCGAGCCCACGAGGCGGGCGCGCACGTAGACGACCTTCTCCCCATGCCCCGTGACTGGCAGGTCGAAGACCGGGTCCTCGCTCCAGTCGCGAACCAGCTCGGTCGCGTCCGAACCCCTCTCGCCCACGTAGAACTGGTACTCGACCCTGCGTCCCAGCCCCGCGTAGGGCGTGGCCGTGACGCGCACGGCACCCTCGACGGGCTCCTCGTCGAGGGTCACCGCCGACGGCCTGTCTATGGACGCGAGATACTCGTCCCACCTGTCGTAGGAGTAGAAGTGCTGCGACAGGCCCTCCCCCGCCTCGGATCGTGCGAGCAGCTCGCCGAAGGACTTCGTGAAACGAGCCGCGCCGCTAACGTTGAGGTGCTCGCCATCCAGGAAGTCCGACTCGTCCGCCACGTAGGCGGAGCTCCTCGCCAGGTTGAAGTCGAGGAAGCGAAACCCGGCGTCAGTCACGATCTTCTGGGCGCGTGGCATCTGCTGGGGGTAGTAGTCTCCGTAGCAGAGCACGTTGAAGGTTGGGCAGGGGGCGACGACCACCGTCAGCTCGACACCATTCCTGCGGCAGAGGTCGCAGATGCGCCTCAGGGCGTCGAGGGTGTCCTCACGGAAGGGCTTCTTGCCGTACTGCGACGAGAAGAGCAGCTCCTTGGCGTTGGCGTAGTCGATCACGAAATCGTAGTTCCCGTAGCCCTTGCCCTGGTAGTGCCACTGGGGGTCGCGCTCCTGGGCGGCCTCGAGCTGCGTGGTGCCGTCCAGGCGCTGGCGCAGGTTCTGGACCACGGCACGCGGCGACATGCCCACGCGGTTGAAGGCCCAGGGAAAGAGGAAGTTGAGCGACTGGCTGGTGCCCACGAACTCGTGGCTTCCCATGAGCCCCCAGAGGGCGCTGGCACGATACCCCAGGGACTGCCCCTCGCAGCGGGCGAGCAGGTAGGCCATGCGGGCGTTGGGGTACGAGCCCTCGGAGAAGCTCGCGTAGTCGACGCCCAGAACCGCCCTCTTCACGTGATGGTCGCGTATGGCCTGCTCGATGCCTATATACGAGTCCTCAAGCGACTGTGCCGAGGAAGAGAGGCTGAACGACTTCGCCCTGAGGGTGCCGTCGAGCACCCGCAGGTCCACGGAGCGCTCCGACACGGAGGAGCCCACCACGATGGTGTCTATGCCCCCTCTCGCCACCGACCGGTACTCGGACCAGCGGACCGCGCTCAGGCTGCCGTAGGGATCGAGAAGCAGCGTGGCCAGGACGTTGGCCAGCGTGAGAAGGACGAGGGCGGCGAGGACACCGAGGGCGCGACGGCCCCACGTGCGACGGCGAGGCATGGCATCGGAGGGAATCGCGGCAGACCCCCGGACAAGGGCGTCCGGGGCGTCCTCCCTCGTGGGCCGCCGCTCGTCCATGGGTCCTCTCCCTCCGCTAGAAGTTCGCATACATGAACCCCCCAGCATTGCCGACCGAGAACGCGTACGAGGCGGCCACCAGGAAGAGCAGGGCGACATAGGTGCAGGTCCTGACCATCACCCCTCGCGAGAGCACGAGCGCGCGCACGTCGTGGCCTCGTTCCTCGAGGAGGCTCACCGCGAAGATGACCGCGCATCCGATGATTGCGACGTAGCTGATGCCGAGGGGGCCCGCCGACTTGGAGCCGAAGAGCTCCGCCAGGGTCGGCCTCATGAGCTGCGGGGCGAAGTTGAGGAAGGTGGCACGCAGGCAGGTCAGGGAGTCGCCGATGTCGTAGATGCGGTCGAAGTACCAGCCGAGGTTGACCACCAGGAAGGTCCTGAGGACGGCCCAGGCGTGCCAGAGGCGGGGCCGGGCGTCCGCGTGCAGGGCGACACGCAGCCGGGCGAAGGCCGGGGAGAGCAGGTCCGCCGCGGCGATGACCAGTCCGTTGTAGAGGCCCCAGGCGACGTAGTGGGTCTCGGCCCCGTGCCAGACGCCCACGATGAGGAAGACCAGGATGTTGGCACAGCAGGCGGGCAAGGTCCTGCCCAGGTGCCGACCGAGCCTCTCGCCCGACCAGCGCCCCAGGGCCTTCATGGGCCGGGTGAGCGCGAAGGGATAGAAGACGTAGTCGCGCATCCAGGAGCCGAGAGAGACGTGCCAGCGCCTCCAGAAGTCGGCGAGCGAGACGGCGAAGTAGGGCCTCTTGAAGTTGGGTGCCATGCGGATGCCCAGGAGCTCCGAGGCGGCGAGCACCATGTCGATGCCACCCGAGAAGTCGGCGTACTGCTGGGCGGAGTAGAGGAGGATCCCAAAGGCGACGACCGAGCCGGGGATGCCCACGTCCACGCCCGAGAAGATCGCGTCGATCCTGCCCGAGAGTGCGTTGGCCACGGCATACTTCTTCATCGCGCCGAAGAGGAAGAGGAGGGCCGCCCGCCGCGTGCGGTCCCAGTTGGCGCGGTTGCGGCCCACGAGCTGCGGGGCCAGGTCGTCCCAGCGGTTGATTGGACCCTGGATGAGCTGGGGGAAGTACGAGACGAAGAGCAGGTAGCGCGGGAGGCTGCGCTCCGCCTCCACCCGACCGTTGTAGCAGTCCAGCAGGTAGCCCAGGGCCTGGAAGATATAGAAGGAGATGCCGAGGGGCAGGACCAGGCCGAGGCTCGTGGGAGAGGGCTCCCGGCCCGCCTGCCAGAGGATCACGTTCCAATACTTGAGGTAGGCGAGCGCCCCCAGGCAGCAGGCCAGGGCGACGAGGAGCACGAGGCGGCGGCGGCGCGCGAAGAGGGCCTTGACCGCCTTCTTCTCCGTCCGGTCGCGGGCGGCCTTCCGTGCTTCCCTGCAGGCCGCGTCGAGGCGGGCGAAGGCGAGTCCCGCCGCCCAGGTGACGGTTGCGGTGGCCACGACGAGCCAGAGCGTGGGAAGTCCACCCATGAGGCAGTAGAAGCCGAGGCTGCCGGCGAGCAGGACGACCCACTGCCCGCGACCGAAGAGGCGGCCCACGCCGAAGTAGAGAACGGCGAGGGCGGCAAGGAAGAGGACGAAGCTGAGGGAATAGAGCTCCAAGCGGGCGTCGCACCTTCCTTTCCTGCCCCGCGTCGTTGGGCGCGTGGGCTGCCCAGTTGCTCGGCAGCCCACGCTCAAGATAAAAACGTTCCAGCACTGCAACTGTGACAGGCAATGGGGCGAACGGCACCATCTATGGGCCGAAACCATCGAAATCGCCAGAACTCGCCCAGTCAGTCTGAAAAAGCAGGCTCATTGTGCGCTATTTTACCTGGATGAGATGCTGTCTGGACAGAGGGGCTCGCGAGGGTGCCCTCCCCTGCTCTCCAAGCGGGAAACGCCAGCTCATGGCACGCTTCCGGACGTTGCCGCCGATCGCGCCTCGCCGCTACGGCTTGCGCTGGCGACGATGGCCACGAGGCCTTCTCGCCTTGGCGCTCCCCTCCATGATGGTGTGGACGGCGTCACGGATGTTGGGCGGCGTGCGCTGGTAGAGGTCGGCGAACTCGAAGTAGCTGTCCTCGGCGAGGTAGCCGCGGCGGTCGCCCTCGCCCTCGCCTTCCTCGATGCCGAAGAGCTCGTTGGGCGTGCACGAGAGGATCCGGCAGAGGTCCCAGACGTAGGTCGACTTGAGGGCGTTGCGGCCCACCTCCCACGCGTTGTAGGTCGACTCCCCGACGCCCAGCTCCGTGGCGACGTCGGACTGGTTCTTGCCCGACATCTCCCTCAGCTCCCTGAGCCTCAGCCTTCGTTCCACCGCTTCTCTCCCATGCGTCGGCCTGCCTGCATGGGGCCATTCTTTATGAGGAAGCGTCGGCCGAGTATACGAGCCATATTGAAATGCCTGAGTTGGCCACCAAACTCTATGTACCGTAGACTCTGGGGCACCATTGGCAATAGAGGCATGTTGGAGATTCGCGAACGGAGAAGACCATGGACGGCGAGAGGGACTTCACCACCCCAGACCAGGACCAGCTGTACTTTCTGAGCGAGCTGGGAAAAACCGTGAGCTACGCAGAGATGACGGCAGAGATCGACCCCATGCTCCTGCCCAGCAGCTCGGAGGACCTGGCGCTCCTGTTCGACCTCATGGGCGCGACGCCCGTGGAGTAGCGCCGACGCGCGACCGGCCGCATGCGGCATGCTGGAAGGCGAGCACCTCTTCTAGAAAAGTGATGTGGTCCTCCCTCGAAAAAGTGAGATGCTTGGGCAATCGCAGGTCAGAAAGCCACTTGCGAACGACTGGGGAGGCAAACATGAGGCTGCAGCAGCTGCGCTACGTCATAGCCGTCGCCGAGACCGGCTCGATCAACGCCGTCGCCCACGCGCTCTTCGTCTCGCAGTCGAGCCTCTCCGTGGCTATCAAGGAGCTCGAGGGCGAGATGGGCATCACCATCTTCAACCGCTCGAGCCGCGGCATCTCGCTCACCAGCGAGGGCGTCGAGTTCCTGAGCTATGCGCGCCAGGTGGTCGAGCAGGCAGACCTGCTCCAGAGCCGCTACGCGGGCGACCGCACAAGCGCCTCGCGGCGTCTCTCGGTCTCGTCGCAGCACTACGCCTTCGCCGTGAACGCCTTCATCGACTTCGTGTCCGAGCACGACGACGCCAGCTGCGAGTTCACCCTGCGCGAGACGCGCACCGCCGACGTGATCGAGGACGTCCGGGGCTTCAAGAGCGACCTGGGCATCCTGTACCTGGGCACCTCGAACGAGCGCGCCCTGCAGCGGCGCTTCGACGAGGTGGGCCTCACCTTCACCCCGCTCTTCAAGGCGCGGCCCCACGTCTTCGTGCACGAGGGGCACCCGCTCGCACGGCTCGGAACGGTACGGGTCAAGGACCTCGCGCGCTGGCCCCGCTACACCTTCGAGCAGGGGCCGCAGAGCTCGCTCTTCTATTCCGAGGAGCCCCTGAGCTCGCTGCCCCACGAAAGGCGCATCGTGGCAAGCGACCGTGCCACGATGACGAGCCTGCTGCGCGACTACGAGGGCTTCCTGGTGTCCACCGGCGTGAGGTCGGACGAGATGTACTCGGGCATCGTGTCGCTCCCGCTCGAGACCGACGAGGTCATGAACGTGGGCTACGTCGTCCATGCCGAACGGCGCCTGAGCGAGCTCGCGCGCGCCTACGTCAAGAAGCTGAACGCCCTGATCGTCAGCTTCGACGACCAGAGCGTCCTGGTCCCCTCAAGAGGCGCGCTCAGGGACAGATCCTGAGGGGTCAGCGGTTACCGCGAGGGAGCGGGCGCGGGATGGTAAGCGCTCCGCGGCGTGTACGGACGGGGAGGCTTGCAGTCCCTAGCGGGCGGCGTCCTCGGCGACCCTGCGCGCCAGCACGAGCACGGCAAGCGAGGCGAGCGCGAGCAGCACGGCAAGGACGAGCGCCGCAATCATGCCACCCATCTGCACGCAGGCAACCGCCAGCACGTTCACCACAAGCAGCACCCAGACGGACGCCCTCTGCCCCGCGACCCGACGCGGGGCGTTCGCCGCGCGCGCGAGGCGGCCGCCCAGAACGACGCTCGCAATCCCCGAGACGAGGGCCACGAGCCCCAGGATGAAGCCACCCAGAGGCGCGCTGCCGTTGGAGACGTCACCCGGCAGCAGCCCCAGCTCGAGGAGGATGCCCTCGACCACCGCCAGCACACCCAGGAGCAGCACGGCAATGGAGAGGACCTTCAGACCCTTCTGCGCTCCCATCATGAGGAGCTCCTTTCCCTCGGCTCGGCCCCGGCGAACGACCGGAACCCCACGTTTCTTTCCCCCGATGATACCCAAGGGCCGACGCAACGCGCGGCGGGACGGACCAGCAAAGTCAACGCGTCGCGCGGGCACTGGTGCGCGCGTCGTTGCGGCGCTCGGCGAGCAGGCGTAAAGTCAGGTGGACGAGAGGCCCCTCGGCCGTCCTCGCACGGCCGCGGCAATACGCGGGACAGCCTTCGGCCCCACCCACATGC
>CAMXZR010000002.1 GCA_947253595.1 uncultured Olsenella sp.
CCAGCACGGCGTCCACTATCGCTATGGCGCCCTCCCTGACCTCCTCCACCGAGGCGTTGAGGTCGGCGGCGCGCATGGCGTCGTAGGCTTGCGCCGCAGCCTCCCCCGCCGCCTCGGCCACATCGGAGAGGCGCGCGTCGTAGTCCTCGAGCGCCCTGCGGCTAAGCTCTGCCATCGCCCTGCCCCGTCGCCTGAAGGCTCCCGGCAAGCGCGGCCCTGGCCTGCGCCCTGCGGGCGTCGGAGTTGATGCGCAGGCGCTGCTCACCCGTGTAGCCCAGCACCTCCAGGGCCACGTCGGACTCCGCCAGCTTCGGGAGCGCCTGTACCTGCTTGAGCAGGGCGTCGGACTGGCTCACCACGGACGGGTAGGCCGGGGCCATGAACTTGGCAGTGACGCCGTGGCCCGCCGAGCGCTCCGCCTCGAAGTCGGTGCCATGCAGCACGGCCAGCGCCATGTGGGCGACGTTGACCAGCGCCTCGCCGTTGGCGGCGTTGAGGTTCTTGGCGTCGATGACGAGCGGCTCTATCGACGCGGCGATGGCCTCGGCGGAGCTCGGGTTGTCGCTCGACACGCCGAAGAAGGACACGGGCACGTCGGTCACCGAGGACATCTGGCACGCCAGCTGCCTCAGGTATTCGACCAGCGGGGCCATCTGGAGCTGCGCCCCCTGCCAGACGGTCGGGGAGTCGCCGTCCACGTCCTTGGTGACCTCGTTGATGGCGCCCATCGACGCGTCGTACCTGTTGTCGTCGTTGGTGATGCGGCTGTACGTGCCGAGGAGCCAGGTCTGCGGCAGGGTCGATGACTCGGCGGCCACCTCCATGCGCGCCCTCTGCCTGATCGCGTCGTCGGTGATGCTCATGACGGCGCGGGATATGCGCGACGTGCCAAAGGGGCGCTCGAGCGTCGCCCCGTGGGCCATCGGCTCCATGAGGCAGCGGCCCATGCCGTGCTCCACGCGCTCGGCGCGCCACCTGCCGCCAGCCTCCGTGAGCGTGGTCACCGCATCGTCTGTGAACAGGCGCATGACCGAAGGTGCGCGCTCGTCGCTGCCGGGGCGCCTGCGGGTTTCCACCACCACGAGGCCCGCCCCGATGCGCTTGCTCTCCCAGTCCCACGTCGCGGCCGCCGCCGTGGCGGGGTAGGCGGAGATGGCCGGGAAGCCGCCCCCACGGTCTGTGACGGCCCAGAAGCCGCAGCAGTGCTTGAGCTCGCCGATGAGGTTCTTGCGGTAGAGCGCGCCCATCGAGTTGGCCTCGTAGACGCGCCTCAGCTCTTCCTCCGTGGCCTCGTCCAGCGTCGTGAAGCCGTCGAGCACGGAGCGGTCGGCGAGGGCGTGGACGGCCTTCCTCGGCCAGTCCACCCTCGGGTCTATCTTTCTTGCGAGGCTCTCGGGCATCGATATGCCGAGGTCCCTGACCCTCACGTGCCCGAGGTAGTAGCGCTCGCGCAGAAGGTTCCGCTCGCGCCTCTTGCGCCACACCTCGACCAGCTCCCTGACCGCTGCCGCCTCGTCGGTCGTGAGCCCGACCGCCGCAGCCGCCCTGCCAGCCAGCTCGGAATTGACATCGACTTCCATCAGAAGCTCGCCTCCTGCACCCTCCTGGGGTCTCTCCTAGTGGTCCTTGCCGCCCAGAGCGCGAGGCTCGCCGACTCGATGGGGGTGGCCCTGCACCCCTCGCCGTCGCCGAAGCCCCAGCCGCCGTTGCTGCCTATGGCCCTCCTGACGCACCCCCTGGCCGACGCGTCGAGCGCGGGCGAGGCGATGTGCGTCAGGGTCCCCGCCGCCAGCTCGTCGCGCACCATCGACGCCGCCGCCTGGACGGTCGCCGAGGTGCAGTCCACGACCGCCCTCTTGGGAAACCCGCCGTCGAGGAGCCTCTGCACGAGCACGTCTCGCCCGTCCCTGCCGTCGATGCAGACGGCGGCGATCTCCGCCCTGTTGCGCAGGAGCGTGTCGGCTATCCCGGCGGTGCCTGCCGCAGCGCCCATCACGTCGTACAGCTCGACGTAGGAGCCACCGCCCCTCTCGGCCCTTGCCCAGGAAATCGCGACGCCCCTGCCGTCGGCAGAGAACTTGACGCCGAAGGCGAGCTTCCCTCCATCCATCGCGCCTGGCCTCTCCGCCTCGTCCCACCTCTTGGCGTCCAGGGCTGGCTCGAGGCGCCCGGCGACGGGCGACCACCAGCCGAGCCGCTCGCGGGCGAAGGTCTCGGAGGTCATCTGGTTGCACTCGCTCTCCACCGACCTGACGTTGAGCAGCGAGCCGAGCGACGGGTTGAACTCGAACCACCTGCTGCGGTCGCGCTTGTCGCCGACCTCGCCGGCGCCCCACTCGACCCACGCCATGGACGACTCGCCCTTGTGGACCTCGTCGTGCAGGTGGCGGAAGACGGTCCCCAGGCACTTGGTGTCTGGCGGCGTCCCGAGGTAGATGGTCTGCGGGTTCTTCTTCTTGCCCGCCGAGATCGCGGGGAGCAGCGCCGCCTGCTGCGAGTCGGTCAGCTCCTGCGCCTCGTCTATGATCAGCACGTCGAAGCTCTTGCCTCGACCGCCCGAGTCGGTGCGCGTGGTGAAGCGAATGAGCCCGCCGTTCTTGAGGACGATTGCCTGCTTGCCGTTGGTCTTGCGCACGTGCCTGAGGAGCGCACGGAGCTCGGGCTCGTCCTCGTCCTCGAAGGGGCGGCACAGCTCCTGGAACATCTCGTCCGAGGTGTCGCCGTGGTGGCAGGTGTAGAGAATCTTCTCGCCGTTGGCCACGGCCCCGTAGAGGCAGCGGGCGCGAACGTCCCAGCTCTTTCCGTTCTGGCGCGGGATGGATATGCCCGCCTCGGAGACGAGGTACTTGTCATGCTCGTCGCGCGCCAGCAGGACGTCCAGGATGTGCGGCTGCCACTCCATCGGCTCGCCGAAGTACGCAGAGGCGAGCAACGTGGCCATCTTCCCGTCGCCAGACAGGTCCTCCGGGACGTTGGCCTCGAAGGTCGGCGTCTGCCGCGCCCTCATGCGCCCGCCGCCTTGCGCTCCTTCTCGGCCCTGTCGCCGAGCACGACGGCGAGCTTCCTGCCGTGCTCCGTCTCGACCTGCGGGGCCTGGGCCGCCCCCATGCGAGCCCTCGCCGAGGGCGTGAGGCCGAGCATGTCGCTGAGCGCGCGAATCTCGGCGCTCGCCTCCTTGAGGACCGCAAGAGCCGGGGTCTTGCGGTACATGCCGAGCTTGCGCCCGTCGGGGCCGCTGAAGGGCTTGACGCCCACCTTGTCGAAGATGCTTATCTGCCCGTCGCCTCGCAGGATGGACTGCTCGGCCTGGCGGGCCACCGCGTGCCAGAAGCAGAGGTGGCGCAGCGCCGGCACGTCGGCCTCGGCGAAGCCGTTGCCCTCGGGGGCGATGCACGCCCACACGGCGCCCTGCACCGGGTCTGCCGCTATGTCATCTGGCATGGTGACCATTCCGCCCTCCCTCTGAGGGGGATGGTACGGGCGGCGTGAGATGCCCCCCTATGCCCCGGGGGCCTGCGGGGAAATCGGCCCTATCCCACTGGGCGGGCCCAGCGACCCACCACCGGGGGCAACGCCCCCCTGGCCTCGCAGGACGCCGCCAATGCCACGCAACAGACCGCATGCGGCAAACGTGCCGAACGTCATGCGCGTGCCCTCCACGGCGCTACCAGAGCCTCGTGCGCCGTATCTCCGTCGCCGCGCCGGCCATGCGGTTGCCCTTGCGCTCGTTGCAGATGCGGTGCGCCGCCTGCACGTTCGCGTAGTCGTAAGGCGCCCCTCCGCGCGACAGCGGCACGATGTGGTCCAGCTCGAAGCTCCACGGGTGACCTGCCGGGAGGTCGTAGTCTATCGGCATGCCGCAGAGCGCGCACGGCCTGCCCTCCTTGCGAAGCCTCGCCGTCAGCTTGCGCTTCGCGTTCCCGTTGCCGCCCCATATGTCGCGCCTCTTGCCCATGGCCCGATGGTCCTCCAGGCGTGAGACGCCGTTCCACGGCGACGCCCCTCTGGGGCCGATGCGTCTCGCGGGGCGTCACCCGGTGGCTGCGCTACCCCTCGTCGAGCTCCGCGACGCGGCCGGTCAGCCGCTCCCGCTCCTTCCCCGTGCGCTCACTCACATCTTGCGGTCGCTCTTGAATAGGAAAAGGCCCCTCCGAAAAGGGGCCTTTCACTTCGATGGAGCGGAGGGGTCGGGATTGCGCCGCCGTCTCCCGGCTGGGTGCCGGGTATTCTCCTGCTTGAACTACCGCCGCGCGGCCATTATCCCACATCCGCGCGGCGCTCCGCAACGGAAACCTGCTCGCCCTTGTACATCCCCGCGCCAATCTCGTCTATCCGGCTGAACGGTATCTCCGGAACCGTCAGCCGCCCCCGCCACTCCTTGTCGATGAAGTAGATGTAGCGGAGCTGGTAACCGTTCACCTTCTCGTACCCGCTGAACTCCTTCTGCCTTCCCTGATGGTAGGCCGCGATGCTGTGAATCACCCCCCCCGAGGGTCTTTCCGCAACGTGTCGTTCTGCTTTATTCCGGTGAGCACGAAGCCGGAGGCGCGGTAGATGGTGCCGTCGCCACACTGGCAACCGTCCGCGAAGCTCAGAACCCACTTCACGTGTGGCGCGTTCTTCTTCAGCAGCCGCATGGCCACCGCTATGCACCTGCTCTCGCTGTTCCTCGGCAGCACAGGGTCGAAGGCCATCCGGTTAAGCTCAAGCATCCCGTTCCACGGCGTGCCCTCCACCAGCCCTAGAACCTTGCGCTTGTCGGTGGGCGGGCCGAAGCTCATGACGCCGTGGAGCCGCCCGTTCAGAAAGGCCCCGAAGTGGAGGCAACTGTTGTTCACCACCTTGCCGCTGTAGTGAACCCGCTTGACGAACGGGTTGGCCACCTTGGCCGGAATCACGCGAAGCTCGACGTCTAGCGCCCTTCCCATAGGCGGCACACCTCGCAGACCTTGTTGCCATTGCCGTTGCCGCCCGTCATGACCGGCTCGACCGTCTCAAGCACGCGCTGAACCAGCTCCCACTGCTCCTCCGTGAACTGAAGCTCCATCGACTTGGCCTGCGGCGCGTCCCCGTCCGGTATCTCGAAGTCGGTACCGAAGCCATCTTCAGACGCTTCCAAGTCGAACCCGAAGCCCGCCATGTCGAAGTCCCCGGCCAGCACGTCCAGCTCGTAGGACAGCGTGTCCTCGTCCCACCCCGTCATCATGGTGGTCTGGTTGTCCGCCAGCGTGAGCGCCCTCCTCTGGGCGTCGGTCAGGTCGTCCACGAACATCACGGGGACCTTGGCCATGCCCAGCCCGTGCGCCGCCTCGACCCTGGCGTGCCCGGCCACGATCTCTGCCGCGCCGTCAGCGGCGTGCCACGCGAGCACGGGGTTGCGGAAGCCGAACTCCCTGATGGACGCCTCCACGGCGTCGAGCTGCTCGCGCGTGTGCTCCTTCGCGTTCTTCTCGTACGGCCTCAGGTCCCCGATGGGGACCTGCTCTATCTCGTATCCCACTGCCATCCGCTCCTCCAAGCGTATCGTCGGGCGGGGCCGAGACCCCGCCCGTCCAGCTATGCCTCCTCGAACAGCGCGCACGCCTCGTCGGCCGCGCACGCGTCCTCGACCCTCCTCGGCACTATCTGCGCCGACACCGTGCAGAGCCCGCAACCGTCCCTGCACGCCCCGGGGCTGCTTACGTACCACCAGCACTCCCCGCAGGTCGCGTCCCTCCCGTGGTGCCTGTCGGCCGCCGCGACCGCCGCCTCAGTGGCGATGCGGTCCACCTCCTCCATCGTCTGCATGTCATCCCCCTATCGCGGCGAGCAGCCGCCGCCTGTTCGACTCGCCGATGTCGTGCGCCTTGCGCGGCCGCTTCCCATCAGCCGTCCATTTCGTCTCCGCTCTGGGCATGCCCGCCCCTGTTGCCGCAGGTGGCGGGCGCTTTCTTCCCTACGCCACGTCCGCGACCTCGTGGATGCGAAAGCCATCGCCGCTGCCGTAGCCGCAGCCGTTGCCATGGCCGTTGCCGTTGTCGTAGCTGTATCCGCTGCCGCAGCCGCCGCCCTCGCCGTCGCCGCAGCCGTCGCCATAGCCGTTGCCGCAGCCGTAGCTGTTGCCGTCGTCGTAGCCGTTGCCGCAGCCGTAGCCGTTGCCGTAATCCATCCCAACCAGCCCCTAGCAGGCCGAATCGCGGATGGCGATGGCGGCGATGACGGCGCGCCCGTGGACGCGGGCGCTCCCGATGGCGTCGAGCGTGTAGTCCCCGAAGTGCTCGGGGTCGGCGATGCCGCCGATGCCCAGGCCGTTCGTCCACCTGCGCACCACGTGGGCGTCCGCGAGCGTCCAGTCCCCTGACTCGTCTCGGGTCCCGCGCCCCTCGAATATCCAGCCGTTCGTGCAGATTACGCAGACGTGCTCGTACTCCTCGTACTGGGCGGGCACGTCGGATTTCTTGACGTACTTCTCGCCGTTGATGGTCATGGTGTCCATGTCGTCTCCTCTTGTCTGGTTCCGATGGGTGGGCGCTGCGTGCTACGCGCCCGCTTGTGGTGCCGTTCCGTTCGCCCTCTCGGGCCCTCTGTCCTCTTGCCCCTGGGGACTGGTCACGTCCAGGGAGTCCGTGGCGCAGCGGCGGTTCCAGGCGCGGACGGCCCTCCCCCTCGCCGTCTCGTCCTCGGGGCCTGGCTTGTGCCCGTGGAAGTCGGAGCGGTCGAGCGTCTCCAGCTCGTCCTCGGCGTACGAGTGCCACGGCCCCCACGTGTACGGGAGCTTGGCCTTGCACCTGCCGCACCACGCCTGGAAGCCGAAGGACCAGTCGTAGACGTCGACCGTGTTCTCGACCTCGCCCTCGGAGATTCCGGACTCCGGCATGCCTGGGTGGAAGTCGAAGACGGTCCCCTTGGGGTGCCCCTCGTTCTGCCGGTAGCGGACCTTGGAGCGGACGTGCATGGTCCCCCCGCAGAACGGGCAGGGGAGCAGCTCACACATCGCCGTCCACCACCCTCGCGCCGCAGAAGCGGCAGAACCTGTCTTCCTTTGACAGCCACGGGCTCTCCGTGCCGCACGCGCTGCACCTCATGAGGGGTGGCCCCACCTTCGGGGCGTCCGTCCTGCGCACCTCCTCGATGCGGCACGTGCGGTCGGCCCTTGGCAGCATCTCCACGTCGCACGCGCGGACCGGGAAGCCCTGCGTCTCGTCGATGCCGCACGTGATGACGGTCATGACGGGAGCGATTTCCTTGTGCGAGCGCGGCTTGTGGTTGCCGTGGATTGGCACGTCAACCCACACGTTGCTCTCGTGGCTCCCGATGCACTTGTGGATGTAGAACTCGTTCGGGCCGACGTGGCGGTGCATCTCAATCTTGCAGTAGCGCCCGAAAACGTCGCCCCCGGTCATGACGAACTCACTCATGACTGGCCTCCTTCGACGCGCGCCCCGCAGTTGGGGCAGAAGCGCGGTTTGTCCTTGTCGCGGTAGTGTGCGTGGCAATCACTGCACTCCCAGTAGTGGATGTACCAGCCGCGCGACTGCAAATCGTTGTGCTCGGCCATCTTGCAGGTCTTTTCTGGCACGTACCGCACGCCTTTGTCGTGCCTCGGCCCAACGTCGCTCACCACCCTCGCGCCACACATCGGGCAGAACCTCGGTTCCTCGGCTCGCCCGTCACCACCGAACAGCGGAGGTTCGCCGCAATCGCCAAGCGATAGGTCGAGGGTCGCTCCGCACGCAGAGCACTCGAAGCAGGTCCTGTCATCAACGTCATGGCACGTGCGCTCCGCGTCGGCGGCGTTGATTCGGTCCATGTACTCGCCGAAGTACTCGCTGCGATGCTCCCAGGAGTCAAGGCCATCGTATGCAGCGTTTGCCTCGCAGCTCGCGAGCTGCCCGGCGAGGTCCACGGCAACGTCCCGCAGCGTCTCACTCATCCACATCGCCCCCGTCCGGGTCTATCAGGTCGGCGAGGCGCGAGAAGACGAATTCCCAGTCATCTTCTTCGTCGCAGCCGATGATGCCATCCGCCACGTGGCATGCGGCCTCGCAGTCGAGGTCAAGCACGGACAGGTCTCTCCCGGCACGACGCATCCTCGCGGCCACCTCGCGGCGCTCGTCGCTAGTCGGTGCCATCGTCTCCCCCAATCAGCGCAACGAGGCGCTCCGTCTCGCCGGACGCAAGGTACAGCAGCCCGTTCTCCTCGCCGCTGACGCCGGACGTGCAGACGGTGCGCGACGCCACATGCACCCAGGCGATGCTCTCGACGTTGAGCAGCAGCTCGTCCCCAACGTCGTCTCTGACCTTGACGAACCTACTCACGCCCCCCTCCCTTCATGAACAGGACCCAGTGCGTCTTGGATGCCCTGGGCCTTCGGTTGCCCAGCAGCGGGGCCACGGGGCAGCAGGACAGCACGTCTTTCAGCGGGATGTGGTACTCGTACCACTTGAAGACGAGCGTCCCGCCGGGCCTGAGCACCCGCAGGCACTCGGCAAAGCCCGCCGAGAGGTCGTCTCGCCACCCCTTGGGGTCGAGCCTGCCGTACTTGTCCACCTGCCATCCCGCGCCGACCTCCAGGTGCGGAGGGTCGAAGACCACCAGCGAGAACGACCCGTCCTCGAACGGCAGGTCGCGGAAGTCGGCCACCACGTCCGGGGAGACGTCCAGGGCGCGTCCGTCGCAGAGCGTCATGTGGCGCGGGTGGAGGTCACAGAAGGTGACGCGCGGGTCTTCCTTGTCGAAGTAGAAGCTCTTGGGGCCGCACGCGACGTCGAGCGCGGGCGTCATGCGTCCACCTCCGCCCCGCAGGCCGCGTAGCCCGCAATGTCAACCCAGTTGTCCCGGTGGCCGGGGCGTGCGTTGCGTGTCACCTTGAGCAGGACCATCATGTTGGCCACGTCACGCGCCGTAATGGGGTGGGCGAGGTATGCGGCCCACATGTCTGCGATTGACCCGAAGCAGTCCTCAACGGCCCCATAGGCCTCGGAGCGCTCACCGCACACCACCCGCGCGGCGTCACGGAGCAGGCGTTCCCGCTCTGATGCGTCCGGGTCTGTCGGGCACACGTCGCGCCTCTCGTCATCGGTCGGTCTCATTCGCCCTCCTTTTTCGTGACGCCGCGAAATTGGGCGTCTCCCTGCGCATTCGTCGCGGCCTCGATGCCGCTGAACACGCTGAGGTACCTCATCTGGACTCGCCCGCCAGCCGCTCGCAGCGCCCCACAAGGTCGGAGAGGTCCGCCTCTGTGCCGCCGTCGCGGAAGCCAAGCGCCATCGCGTCGCGGAGCACGCGCTCCCAGCTGTCGGGCCTGTCGTGCGTGACGCAGCCCACCGAGACCATGCAGGCGCCATCGGTCGTCTCGTAGCGCACTTCCCAGCCGCCGCAGTGGCCGAGGTAGAGGCCGACCACCTCGTAGGGGCCCTCGCCGTCCACGAACACCTTCTTGCCGATGTGGACCGGCCTTCCGTCCGCGCCCACGGGCCGCTTCATCCAGCCGCCCTCCCAGGCGTCGGCGATGGCGCGGAGGAAGTCCCTCGGCTTCATGGTGCCTTCGTCGCTCACGCAGATGCCGAGCGCCTCGCAGATGTCCCTCACTGCCGCCTCGCGCAGCAGCGCGGGCGTGATTCGCTTGGTCATTCGGCTTCCACCTCTCTCGCCTTCGCCATGTCGTAGGCCTCTCGGTACTCCTCGTCGAGGAATGCGTAGAGGTCCTGCCTGCCCACCCCGAGCGCGTCGGCGCGCCATTCCCTCGTCACGGCGTCGCGGTAATCCTCGAGCGTCGTCCCCTCGCCGCAGCCGATGGCGTAGCGTGCCACTTCCTTGAAGAGGGCCTCCCTCGCCGCCTTGCGCAGCGCAGCCTCGCCCTCCGCCGCCTCGCGCAGGATCTGGCACTGCGCCTCGAGCCTCCCCACCTCGTCCTGCAGCCTCACGACCTCGCCGGCCATGTGCTCCAGCTCGCCGAGGACGTACTGCTCGCACGTCATCGCTTCCATCACATTTCCTCCCTGATCTTCCTGATGACCCTGCCGCCACGGTCGCGCACGACCCAGCAGCCCAGCCCGTACAGCCCGGCGGCGTTCCCCTCGTAGAGGTCGCCCGGCAGGCGCCCCTCCCACCAGTCGGAGCCGTCTCCGTCCCACTCCCACGCGATTCGCAGGAGGCCCGCGTGCACCATCCCGTGGCATCCCGTGGTCCCGCTGCCGCAGAGGGCTATGAGGGCCGGCCTCAGACCGTGCCCCGCAAGCGGGAGCGACGCCCTGCCGCCCCCCATGCCCACCTGAGGCTCGTGGTGGGAGTTGGTCGCGGGCGCCCCGCAGACGGCGCACCTCGCGCCCCTGACGAGGCGGTTGGTGCGCACGCCGGAGCCCGCGTAGTAGGCCCCGAAGTGCGGCTTGCCCATCTTCTCGGCGCCAGTCACGGTCATGCCGCGCAGCGCCACGGCGCTCGGTACGTAGCCCATCAGAGGCCCCCGATCTCGTGCAGCATCGCCCACCTCGGGGCCGGGAAGCTCTCGGTCGGGTGCGGCGCCAGGGACATCTGGACCTGCCCCGTCCTGACCTTCCCCGCCGTCCCGACGCCAGCCAGGAGCACGGCGGGAATCGGCTCGGTCACGAGCCTGCCGCGCCTCGGCCAGGGGCCGCACGCGATCGCGCCGGGCCACGCCACGAACCCCTGGGGGACGAGCCTGTTCCACCGGTCGGCCGCGACCGCCGCCGCGCACTCGTCGAAGCAGAGGCTGTAGGCGACGTTCTGGACCTTCGTCTGGGCGAAGGCGATTGCCCTGCAGGCCCTGCGCACGTCCGCCATCTCGCGGCAGTCGCACGTCACGGGCAGCATGCCGCCCCTGGCGAGCGGGGCCACGAGCGCCGGGAGCTCGCGCATCCCGGCTGGCATCACCGACTCGACGGGAACCTGCAGCGGCCTGCCGCAGGTCGGGCAGATCGCGGCCCCCATCACGCGCCGCCCATCCGCTCGCGCAGCTCGCGGTCGCCCTCGGCGGAGCCGGTGACGAAGTAGCCCGGGGCCGTGGCGGGCCTGTCGGCCCTGGCCTCGCTGTTGAGGTAGCCCTCGAAGTTCGTGGGGCGGAACAGCGTCGAGGGGCGCAGGTACTCGCCCATGTCGCGGCCGTCGCGGCTTGTCACGCCTATCCAGTCGGCGCACTTGGCGTCGATGACGCGCTTGAAGTCGGCGACGGTGAAGCCCTCGGCGAAGCGGGCGTTGATCAGCGACGTGGTGGCCGTGGTGTCGGGCTTGAAGGCCTTGCCCGTCATGGCGTTGAGGTGGTCGATGATCTCCCGGCGCTCCTCCGCCGTGGCCTTGCGTCGGGCCCCTGCCCGACAAGCACATCCGTCAGGATGTGCAACAGTTAGCTTTTCGTCAGAAAAGCTAACCTTCTCTTTCTCACTCTCACTCTCACTCTTTATAGGATTGCTTTCGTTTTGGTTTTCACCTTCGGAAAGCAATTGGTTTTGGTTTGGTTTTGCGCTCTCGGAAACCAATTGCTTTCCGTTTGGTTTCTCTCCGTCAAAACCAATTGGTTTCGCTTTGGTTTTCCTCGGTCTCCCGCCGCGTCTGCCGTTCTCGCTCAGCTTGCGGGCGCGCTCCTTTGCCTTGTCGATGCGCGAGAGGCAGAGCGCCACGCCGAACGCCGCCTTGGCGTCGCGGACCTCGGGGGCCTCGCCCGTCTCGTCGTACTCCACGAGGGCGGCGAAGAACTCGCCCTGCTGCCTCGCGGTGAGGTGACCCCTCGCCGCCCTCACGATGTCATCCTGAAGGTACATCCCCATGGCGCGCCCCCCTAGAAGGGAATGTCCTGGTCGTAGAGCGCGGGCTGGGCCTGCTGGGGCGCCGGAGCGGGGGCCTGTGGGGCGTACTGTGGCGCCGTGGGCGCGGCGGGCTGCTGGGGGGCGTGCTGGGCGGCCTGCGGCTGCTGCGGCGCGTACTGTGGCGCCGGCGCGTACTGCTGGGGCTGCTGCGCCCTCCTGAGCACGACCACTGTCTGCGCGCGGGCGCTGGTGCGCCAGAAGGTCTGCCCGTCGCGCGTGGTGGTCTCCCTGCTTGACACCTCTCCGCTCACGCTGACGAGGTCGCCCACGGACACCTGCATGGCCTGCTCGACCGCGTCCCTGAGGCACTCGACCTGGGCGCTGAGCGTGTAGTCCCTGCCCGCCTGGCTGGTGCCCTGCTTGTAGGCTATGACGAGGTCGATGACCGGGGTGTTGCTCTCGCCGAAGGTTCGGTCCTTGCGGCTGGTGACGGTCCCCTGGACGGCGAACGCTGAGTGTGGCATGTCTCTCTCCTATCTTGGCTGGTTGGCCCACTCCTTGTCGATGCTGCTCTGCAGCACCCTGATTCGCAGCTTCAGCGCGTTGATAAGCTCCCTTGACGCGTCGTGCATCGCCTGGGAGGAGTCGCGGGCGCACTTCATGTCCGCGATCTGCTCGTCCCCCCGGCATATGTCGCCGATGATGGTCACCGGCATCCCGGCCGCCCTCTCCTACCACATTCGCGTGGCGAGGGCCTTGCGGTAGGCGCGCTCGTTGCGCGCCAGCTGCAGGCCGGACCTACGCATGCTCTCGACCTCCTCCATGAGCTGCTGCTGGAGGGCCTCGAGCTCGGCGTAGTCCTCGACGCCGCTAGGCATCTACGACCCAGTCCGGATTGCCGCAGCAGGTCGCCGTGGCCGCGAAGGCCTCGTACTGCTCGCGGGACGCGAACGTGTAGGCCGTGCCGCAGGTCCTGCAGCGGGCGGTGAAGGGGCCGCTCTCGGGTGCCTGCCTCCCCTTGGGGTTCTCGGCGGGCGCGGCCTCGTCGGGGTCTCCGTCGCCGTCCACCGCGAAGAGGCCGCAGAGGGCGTACTTGCGCGCGTAGGAGGAGGCCATGCCGGTCACCTGCGCGTCGTCGCTTCCCTTCTTGTGCTCGTCCTCGCGCGCGTAGGCCGTCGCTGACGCCTCTCCATCCCCGCCGTCGGCGAAGCGCGCCGTGGCGGTCGAGCGGACATAGGTGCGCTCCCCCACGGCCACGACCTCGTCGCTGAGCGTGACCACGAGGCCGTGCTTGGCGCAGGCCCTCTTGACCGAGGCGACCAGGTCCTCGAAGCTGCGGTAGTGGAACTTCCCGAAGGCGTTGTACTTGGCCTTGGGCACGACCACGTCCGCCTGCGCTGACGATATGGCCTCCCAGATGCTCTTTTCCGCCCTCTCGCTAGCGCCGCTCATTGGCACTCCTCAGGCACTCGATGTGGGTTGTGACGCTCGCGTAGGTCTCGGGCGTGAGGGCTATCACGCTGGCCTCGACGCCCGCCGAGGCGAGCGCCTGGCGCGCGGCCCTTATCGCGTCGGCGGTCAGGGACGGCATGAGCGCGACCGCGCAGACCGACTCGGGCGCGGGAGGGGCCATGGGTGGCGCCATCGGGGGGGCCGGAGGCTCCTGGCCCGTGGCGACGCGCCTCTGCAGCGCCTCCTCTGCCTCGGCAAGCCTCTCGCGCCTGTCGCGCTCCTCGGCCTCGGCCCTGGCCTGAGCCTCCTCGGCCTCCCGCCTCTCGCGGGCCTCCTGCGCCTCGCGCATGGCGCGCTCCGCCTCCTCGGCGCGGCGCCTCCTCTCGGCCTCGACCTGGGCGATGCGATCGCGGCGCTCCCGCTCCTCCTGCGCCTCGCGCATGGCGGCGCTGAGGTCCAGGCTCTTGCAGTAGCTTGCCTTGATGGCGGCCGTCTCCTCGTCGGAGTAGGGGCTGGAGTCGATGGTGGCCCAGTCGCGCTCGATGGCGCCCACGCGCTCGTACACGTCGGCCTTGATGGCCTCGGCGTCGGTGCCGTAGTTGCCCCACTTTCCCTCGGCCGAGTAGCGGTCCCAGATGGCCTTGAAGGGCACCATCGCCGCCATGTCCCCCTGCGTCTCCAGGTACCAGGCCTCCACGTCCTGCGTGCGGGAGTCGATGACCATCTCCTCGTAGCTGGAAAGGGCTGACCTGTAGGCCTCGTCTATCCCCTTGAGGGGCGTCAGCAGCTCGCGCACGTCGGCCTCGAAGGCGCCCACCGCGTCCTTGATGGCCTTGGTCTGCGCCCTCTTGGCGTCATCCACCTCCTTGATTGCGTTTCGTGCCAGCGTGCGGGCGCGCTTGCTGTCCCTGTAGTCCTTGGCGCTCGTGATCTCGTGCGGCCGGAACTCCTCGGCGATGCGCCCGACGCGCTCTCGCTGCTCCGACACCCAGCGTGCGGCGCCGGAGATAACCTCGGGCGGGTCGATGGGCGTGGCCTCGGCCTCGATGGTCTCGCTACTCACCATCGCGCTCGCCCCCGTCCCCACCCGCGAGCTGGCGGCGCAGGTCGAGGTATGCGTGCATGGCCGCGCTGATGTACTCGCGGGCCTCCGCGTCGGCGGTCAGCGACCCGTCCACGAGCCCGACGGCGAGGGCGACCCCCTCATGCATCCCCATCGCGAACTCCGTCAGGTCAATAGGCTCTCCGCCGCCCTTTGGCACCGCCTTGGCCTCGCTTAGGCCGTCGAGCGCCACGCCGACCTCCCTGAGCCTCTCCACGCACCTTCCGCTGATAACCCTCATCGCATCTCTCCAATCGCCATGGCCGCGAACGTCCGCAGCGTCATCGTCACGTACTGCTCGCCGGGGTCTGAGACGCCACGGCGCTTGTGGATGACCACGCCCACGTCCGCCCCGTCGTTGGCCCTCTCGGCCTCCGCCTCGCCAAGCCACCCGGCGAGGTCCGTCCTCGCCACGTCCTTGCACTCCACGACGGCCCGCAGGCCGTTCGCGCGGACGTTGGCAACGTCGCCCCTGTCCCTTGCTCCCGTCTTCACCCTGCGGTCGATTGACGGGTCTCCGAGCGCCGTCGCCAGGAAGTCGGCGACCTCGCGCTCGAACCTCGCCCCGGCCTTCCGGGCGCTCGTCCTGCTGCGGCTCATCGCATCGCCACGAGGGCCGCGCCCACCGTGGGGACCGCCCAGAGCCACACGACCGCAGCCAGCGCCATGGCGCCAAGGCCGAGGCCCAGGAGCAGGCCGCAGAGGAAGACCTCGCGGCGGTCTCGCGCGGGTGATATCCTCAGCGTGGCCTCGTTGCCGTGGCGGGCTCCCGTGACTTGGTGGTTGGGGGTGCCCGCCTCTCTTCTCACTCTCTTCACAAATTCCTCCTTCGTTTCGCGTTTCCGCAGCTCGCGCCTACTGTCATTTCTCTTTCATCGATTTGAGGCTGCTCTTGGCGCGGCTCTTGCGCGAGTAGAGCCGCTGCCTCTCCCGGTTCATGTCCCTCTCCCGCATCACCTCCCTCTCCATCTCCCTGACCTGCTCGGCGATCTCTCCCACCCGCTTCTCCTTGGCGCAGCAGGAGCACCATCCCGTGTCCTGCGAGAGGGGCCTGTAGGTGACCCGCCCGCACCTCGGGCACTGCCACGAGCGGCGCAGCGATATGCCGTACCGGTGGGCCTGGCACACGACCGAGGCCCTGGACCTCCCAAGGGCATGCGCCACCGCAGCCGCGCCCTCGCGGGCGTGCCGCTCCAAGTAGCCGATGTCCCCGGTGGTCCACCTCAACGCCCGGGCCTGCCAGCCTTGACCCACTCGCGGTAGAGGGCGATGACGCGCGACGCGAACCACGCCTCGTAGGTCAGCGGCTCGAAGGGCTCCTCGTCCTTCTCTTCGTTCATCTGATTGACCTCTCAATGGATGTTTGTTTAATTGACCTCTTGCGGCAAAAAAATATCGGCGACGCTGCAGTGTAGAAACTTGCAAACACTCTTCGCCTGCTCAATCGTCATTTTTTCCTGCTGGGTTTCGTAGCGGTTGTAAGTCTGACGGGAGATTCCAAGGTAGTCTGCCACTGCCTTTTGCTTGACGCCTCGCTCTTGGCGAACGTCCTTAAGTGACCTCATTCGCCTCCTCCTTTCGTTAAGAACATGTTAGTTAATCAAACATAGTTTGGTCAAGTTAAATCGCCTAAAATGTTCTAAAAGATTGACAAGAGGAGTAGATATGTCCGTCTCATCAAACATAAAGCGATTCAGGGACTCCATCGGCCTGACTCAGAACGAGCTGGCAGACAGGCTTGGGGTTGCCCGGTCTACTGTCACACAGTGGGAGAACGGATGGTCGAGCCCGCGCATGGGAATGGTCCAGAAGCT
Organism: uncultured Olsenella sp.; assembly: GCA_947253595.1. Taxonomy (GTDB): domain Bacteria; phylum Actinomycetota; class Coriobacteriia; order Coriobacteriales; family Atopobiaceae; genus Olsenella_I. The sequence goes on from CAMXZR010000002.1 coordinate 16,111, forward strand.
CGCTGGGGTATTTGGCGTGTCAACATCAGACATCGTCGCCGAGGAGCGGCCGGCTGGGTCGCTGTCACTTGCAGGCACGTCAGGGATGGTCCCGCTGCTCGTGCTTGGCTCGACACACGCGGGCGACGCCACGGAGGAGATTCTCGACGAGCGTGAGGTGGAAGTGCCAGAGAGCGTCGCCAGAAACCATCCCAGGGCATTCATGCTCAGAGTAGAGGGCAACTGCATGAACCGATCATACCCAGAGGGCTGCCTCGTGATGGTTGACCCAGACCTAGAGCCGTGGAATGGCTGCGCCGTCGTTGCAGAGCCATCTCCGGGTGAGTCGGTGCTTCGCAGGTATCTCAAGGGCCAATCGAGCCTGATACTTGTCGCCGACTCGTTCGATGACTACGAGGACATGGTATTTACCGGAGAAGACGCTGACGTGAGGCTGATGGGGACGGTGGTCTGGTTTCAGGCGGCATCCGAGGAGACCGCATAGCCACATGACGAGAGAGAGGTGCAATTGGAACCAAAACACGCGGAAAATGAATCTCTGGATTCCGAGCAACGCGAACTCATTGGACTATTTGAGGCGTTAGACAGCGACCTGCGTCACTCCGTTCTCCATCTGTTGAGGGCGTTGGTTGATAGCTGCGGAGAATGGCGTCGCGGCGACGCCAGCTAATTTTCCCCCATAGCTGGGGGTTGAGCAGGAGGAAGACGTGGGACTTTTCGACGGCAAGAAGGCGGCGGGAGACCCGCCAAAGCGCGGGGGTCTCGGCAAGAGACTCGCAACGATCGTGGTGGCCCTGGTCTTCGTCAGTGCGGCCCTTGGAAACTGCGGAAAGCAGCAGGCGCAGCCAACGGAAGGCGACGACAGGGGGAAGGCCCCCGTAGCCTCCAAGGAAAAGCCCGAGAGGGAGGAGCCTAAGGAGATAGACCAGCTCGGAAGGTTCGTTGACGAGTACAACGCTATCGCCGAGACGCCGATAACGCCTGTCGAGCGCTTCGACCCACACGACAGCAGCGGGACGCACTACAAGAGAGAATTCCGGCTCCAAGCTTTCGACGGGTCTCTTGGGCTCGCCGGTACATGCGGCGATCTCAGCGTTCAGCTGGTCAACTATGGGAGCTACGGGGGTTACTACAGCTCACGCTCCGGCTTCAGGGCATACGCGTCCGGGCCATACGAGCAGGTCATAGAGTTCTACCGCGTGGCAGCAAGGGTGCTCGACCCCAACGTCAGCGACGCCTCTATAGATGAAGCGGTCGAATATGCCCTTAGCGCTGGTGGAAGCGCGGTCATAAAGGACAGCACCATCAACCCAACAATCCTTTCCGCGCATCCGCAGAGAACCTCAGAGGCGATGCTAGATACAGGAAAGTACGCTGCCAGCTGACGCAACAAGGCCGTCCGCTGAGCACGAAAAATCCGCGACGAGAGGCAAAGCATGAAGTTCGGCATCCGCAAGCCCAGCATCAAGAAGTCGATAAGCGCCCGCACCAAGGGCAAGGTGACCCGCAAAGTCAAGAAGGCCGTGGTTCCCGGCTACGGCAAGAGGGGCATGGGGTGGCTGCACCCGAAGCGCAAGGTGCAGTCGGCGATCTACGAGCGCACGATGGTGAGCGCCTGGGATCTGCTGCGGAAGGCGTTCAAATAGCTGCGCATCCGCTAATGGCACGACTCAGGCGCCAGCCACAGCCCCTCCAGCACACCCTCGTCGTTGACGGAGACGGTGATGCGCCTGGGCTGGCCGACGGGCTCGAGCACGACGTGGGGGCGCCTCACGCCGTTCAGGAGGCCGAGGACTTTCACCCTCTCCCCTCCCTCGCTCACCTTCGTCACGCGCCATCGCTGCTCGCCCCTGCCGGGACGCATGTCTATCAGCTCGTCGCCAACGGCGGGCGTCCTGCGGCTGCGGGCGTCCTTCGGCTTCATTTTGCAGGCACCTTCCGAGATTGGGGTTCGAATGCGTAGGCACATTGTCAGGGAGCCGCGAGAGGCGGCCTGGGCATGACGAAGAAGGCGGTGATATACGCCCGATTCTCCTGCTCGAAGCAGCGCGAGGCGTCCATCGACGACCAGCTGAGGGTCTGCGGCGAGTGGTGCGGGCGCGAGGGCTACGAGGTGGTGGCCGAGTACTGCGACCACGCCATGAGCGGCAGGACCGACGAGCGCCCCGAGTTCCGTCGCATGATAGGCAACGCGGGCGAGTCCGACGTGGTCGTGGTCTACATGATGGACCGCTTCTCGCGCGACCCCTACGACGCCCCCGCCTACAAGCGCGAGCTGGCCTCGAAGGGCGTGCGCCTCGTCTCGGCCATGGAGGCCATCCCCGACTCCCCCGAGGGCATCATCTACGAGAAGCTGCTGGAGGGGCTCGCCGCGTGCGAGTCGGCGAAGACCTCCGCGCGCGTCAGGCGCGGCATGCGCGGAAACGCCCTGAGGTGCCTCACCAACGGCGTGCGCGTCTACGGCTACCGCACCGGCGGCGACGGGCGCTACGAGGTGGTCCCGGAGGAGGCGCGCCACGTCAACGACGCCTTCGAGATGCGCCTCGCGGGCATGTCCTGCAACGCGATCGCGCGCGAGCTGGCCGGCAGGGGCGTCACGACCTACACCGGCAGGCCATGCGGCCCCTCGATGGTCCAGCAGATGCTCAGGAACGAGAAGTACGTGGGGACATACGTGTGGGACGACGTGAGGATGGAGGGCGGCATGCCGTCGATAGTGGGCCGCGAGACGTTCGACAGGTGCCAGCGCGTCAGGGCGCGCAAGGTCCGCTCCGACGAGGACTGGGGCGACTTTGCGCTGTCGGGGAAGGCCATATGCGCCTCCTGCGGTCGCGGCCTCGTGGGCCTCTCGGGGCGCGGCAGGGGCAACGTCAAGTACGAGTACTACGGCTGCAAGCGCTGCGGAGTCAGGCCGGCCAGGCGCGACTGGCTGGAGTCCGAGGTGGCCGGGAGGTTCCGCGCCGCCATGGGGGACCGCAGCGAGGCCCTGAGGCTCGCCAGGGCCATCCTCGAGGCCGGGAGGTCCTCGGAGTCGGGCGGGCGCGCGGAGGCCGCCCGGCGGGAGCTGAGGGCCGCAGAGGACGGCCTCAGGCACATCATGGACGCCATCGAGGCGGGCGTGGTGCATCCGCAGGCGCAGGAGCGCATCCGCACGCTGGAGGCGCGCCGCAGGGACGCCCAGGCGGCCCTGGACGAGGCTGCGGTGCCCGAGATAGACCCCGAGGACTTCGCGGACTTCCTCCAGTGCGCGGGGGCGATGTCGGACGCCCAGATCCTCGATGCCTTCGTCCACCAGGTGGTCATGTCCGAGGAGGACGTGGTCGTAGTCATGCGCTACGACGGCAAAAAGGGCGAACCTGCCCGATTCACCATCGGAAGGGTTCGCCCAGAAGCTGCCTGGCTCCCCGGGCAGGATTCGAACCTGCGACACGCTGATTAACAGTCAGCTGCGCTACCACTGCGCCACCGGGGAATATGTCGTGCGCGTTCGCACGTTTGATAACTATAGCGGAATCGCTTCGTGGCGCAAGGGTCAATTTGAGAAATTTCGATCGGGCCCCCATGGGAGCGCGCCCCACGCCTTGCGTGACGTGGGGCGCGCCTGACATGACGAGAAAGGCGGTGCGGATGCTATTCCTCCATGTAGTCCCTGAGCCTGCCCGAACGAGAGGGATGCCTCAGCTTGGCCAGGGTCTTGCTCTCGATCTGGCGGATGCGCTCGCGCGTGACGCCAAACTCCCGGCCAACCTCCTCGAGCGTGCGAGGGTGCCCGTCCTCGAGGCCAAAGCGGAACTTGATGACCTTGCGCTCGCGGTCGGCAAGGCTGTCAAGGACCTGCTCGAGCTGTTCCCGCAGCATGGAGTCGCTTGCGGCGTCAGGAGGCGCTACGGCGCTGGAGTCCTCGATGAAGTCCCCCAGCTGGGAGTCCTCCTCCTCGCCGATCGGAGTCTCGAGGGAGACGGGCTCCTGGCTGATCTTCTGAATCTCCCGCACGCGGTCCGCGGAGATGCCCATCTCCTCGCCGATCTCCTCGGGAGAGGGGTCGCGGCCAAGGTCCTGGAGGAGCTGACGCTGGACGCGAACCAGCTTGTTGATAGTCTCGACCATGTGGACCGGAATGCGGATGGTGCGGGCCTGGTCTGCGATGGCGCGCGTGATGGCCTGACGAATCCACCAGGTTGCGTAGGTCGAGAACTTGAAGCCCTTGGTGTAGTCGAACTTCTCGACGGCGCGGATGAGGCCGAGGTTGCCCTCCTGGATCAGGTCCAGGAAGAGCATGCCGCGACCCACATAGCGCTTGGCGATGGAGACGGTCAGACGAAGGTTTGCACTGATGAGGGCCTGCTTGGCCTCGAGTCCGACCTGCTCGATGCGCATGAGGCGACGCATCTCGGCGCGGGTGAGCTCAATCTCGCCCATCTCGGCCGCCTCGAGCTTGTCGCTCGCCTCGCAGCCTGCCTCGATCTTCATGGCAAGGTGCACCTCTTCGGAGGCGGTCAGGAGGTCAACCTTACCTATCTCCTTGAGGTACATGCGGACGGGGTCCCCCGTAAGCATGACGGTCGCGTTGTCCGTGCGGCGTGCGCGCGCACGGCTGGAGCGCTTGCGTGGTTTGGGCTTGGGCGCCGAGCGCAGGACTTCGTTGGCAACGCGGGCCTCGGCGCGCGCCTCGCTCACCTCGTCGTCATCGCCGTCCTCGTCCTCGGGGAGGTCGTCGTCACCGTCGAGGTCGTCATCACCGTCGAGGTCGTCATCGTCTACGGCGACGGGGACGCCCTCGGACTCGTCGGCGCTCACGATGTCGACGCCCCTGGAGCGGATGGAGTCGTAGATGTCAGAGAGCTCGTCGTCATCCACGTCAATGTCTGCAAGGGCGAGCTGGACATCGTCCTCGCTCACCTGCTTGGCGGACTTGGCCGACTGGCCGACGAGCTTATCCACAACCGCCTGGAGCTCGTCCGTGAGCTTTGGCTCATTGCTAGACTTCTTCTTAGCCACTGACTTCCTTTCGACGCACACAGACTTATGGATGATACCCATTTTTGCGAGTTACACTCGCGAGGAGAGGGAGCTTGTGAGCTCATTGATTCTCTTCTGCAACTCGGTTGCCCTGACGAACAGGGCCTTGGCCCCCTCGTCAACGCCAGAGCCGGAGGCAAGGCGCAGCTGCGCCTTGATGGAGCGAACCTCGCGGCGGCAGGACCAAAGCTCCACCACGTCGACGAGGAACGCCGCACGCTGATCAACCGTGAGGCTGGACACCAGCTGGAGCCTGCCTCCCGCCAGCAGCACCGGCGCACCAGGCACGACGGCCTCTGCGGCACGCACGAGCTCCTTTGGAGGCGTTCCCGCGGCGCAGGAGAGCATGGACCAGGCCATGGCCTCGTTGCGCGAGTCAACCCAGGACACGCTGGCGAGACGGCCGCCATAGGGGCGAACCGCGTCTGCGTTGGTGACGAGCAGGGCAAGGAGTTCCCCCTCGGCCACGACCTGCAGGCGCTCGTCCTTGGAGAGCGCGTCGAGCGACACGCCCCCCTCGGGCACGGCGGCGGGTGCCTGCCAGGGCGGCTCCTCTTGCAGGGGGGAGGCACCATAGGCATCGAGCGGCACCTCGTCCGCGGAGGCCTGACGTGAGGGACGGCCCTGGCGGGGCTGCACCTCGCCCTTGGGCAGCGGCGTCTCTCGGACCATGCGCTTCGTCTCGTCCACGCTCACGCCCAGGAGGTCCGATAGCTGGGTTGCATACTCGTCCAAGAGAATCGAGTCCTTGAGAGGAGCCAGGAGCTTGGCCATGTCCTCGAGGGCGGCGACACGCCGTCCCGGGACGCTCAGGTCCATGCCGGAGAGGCGCTTGTCGAAGACGAAGGACATGAGGGGGGGCGCTGCGGCAAGCCGCTCGCGAAGCGCATCCGCGCCGTGGGCCGCAAGGAACTCCGCAGGGTCCTGCCCGTCGGGCAGAACGACGCAGAGCAGCTCGGCAGAGGTCTTGTCTATGTACTGGACGGCCCTCTCCGCCGCGCGCTGGCCCGCCTCGTCTCCGTCGAACATGCAGATGATGCGACGCTTCGCGAAGCGCTCGATGGCCTTTACGTGGTCGAGGGTGAGGGCCGTGCCCAAGGCGGCGACCACATTGGTGAGCCCCGCCTCGTGCATGGCGATGACGTCGGTGTAGCCCTCGCAGACGATGGCGGTGTCGCTCGCGGCCATGGCCTCCTTCGCCCTGTGGAAGGCGAAGAGGTGCTTTCCCTTGTGAAATACCGAGGTGTCCTTGGTGTTGAGGTACTTGGGCTTGGCATCCGTCAGAACGCGGCCACCAAAGCCGATGGTCCTGCCCTGCTCGTCGTGGATGGGGAACATGGCGCGGTCGAAGAAGCGATCGCGCAGCTGGCCACGCCCCTCGAGGGCGAGGTCGGCTGCCACCAGCTCCTGGCGAGAGCAGCCCTTCTTGAGCAGGTGCTCGACAAGGGCGCCATGGCCTGGGGCGAAGCCCAGCCCCCAGCGCCGGCAGACGGCGGAGCCGAAGCCTCTCCCGGAAAGGTAGGAGCGAGCCGCGGCGGGCCCCTCTCCCCTTCCGCGCAGCAGAAGCATGGTGTAGTAGCCCTCGGCCTCGGCCAGGCACTCCATGAGCCGGTTGCGCCTGGGGCCTCGACGCGACGAGCGCTGCTCCTCGGCGAGCTCAATGCCCGCGCGGTCCGCGAGGAAGCGGATGGAGTCGGGAAACTCCAGGCTCTCGCGCTTCATGACGTAGGCGAAGACGTCACCGCCGGCACCGCAGCCAAAGCACTTCCAGAGGCCCGTCGCGGGGTTCACGTGAAACGAGGGGCTCTTCTCCCTGTGAAAGGGACAGCAGCCCCAGAAGTCGGAGCCGCGCTGCCGCAGCTCCACCGTCTCGCCCACAAGCTGCAGGATGTCGGTGGCCTGACGGACGCGCTCCTTGTCCTCGTCTGTTATCAACGTCCCACCTCCAGCATTCCGGAGCCAAGGTTCTCTTTCACCCAGTCAATGTTCCCCAGAACCACCGCCTCGAGCTCCTCCTTGGACGAGAAGGGGCGAGACGGGCGAAGCCAGTCGGTAAAGAGCAGGTCCACCTTACGGCCGTAGAGGTCCCCCTCGAACCCCAGGAGGTTGGCCTCGAGAAACGCCGCTTGGGGAGCTGAGAAGGTGGGAGGGGCCCCCACGTTGACGGCGGCGGGCCAGACTCTCCCTCCCTCATGCAAAAGGCCTGCGTAGACGCCCTTGCGCGGCAGGCAGGCACAGCGCGCGACGCTCAGGTTGGCTGTGGGAAAGCCCAGCCCACGACCCTCTCCCCTGCCATGGACGACCTCGCCGCGCACGAAGTGCAGGCGCCCCAGGAGCCTGGCGGCAAGCTCGACGCCGCCGTCAGAGAGTGCCTCGCGGACGCGCGTCGATGAGATGGGGGCACCCTCCATCCGCACCAGCTCATGACCGATCACATCCACGCCATGCAAGGCGCCCAGCTTCGCGAGGGCGCGGACGTCTCCAAGGCCCATGCGGCCCAGGCGGAAGTTGCTTCCCACGTGCACCGAGGACGGGTGAACGATGCGCGGCAGAAGCTCGAGCAGGAACTGCTCGTACCCCAAGGACGCAAGCCCCCTGTCGAAGTCGAAGAGAACGATGGCGTCAGGCGAGAGGGACTCGAGCGCCCGCACGCGGTCCTGGCTCGAGAGCAGCCTGCCCGGGGCGTGGGCGCGTCCCAGAAATTCGGCGGGCAGAGGATCGAAGCTCACCACCACGGATCGGCAGCCACGCATGCGGGCGTCCTCGATGGTTGACCTCACCAGGGAGCGATGCCCAAGGTGCAGGCCGTCGAAGGCCCCTATGCAGACGCAGGCCTGCTCCGTGGGCGCAAGCGGCACGCCCTCGGCGAGGAAGAGCGCCCCGCCAGGAATCTTGCGCTCGCTGTACCTGCCGTCGGATCCGAGGAAGAGCGACCTGGCGGCGGCGCTGGCCAGGTCGTCCCCGCTCAGCGCAGGCAGCTTGGCGCTCACGAGAGGACTCCCGAAATGCCCTGGGGGAAGTTGGCCACGCAGACGAGGCGAGAGCCCCTCCGGCACCACACGCCGACGAGGCGGCCGTCGTGAACGAGGCTGACCCTCTCGCCCTCCTCCACCTCGGAGGGGGCAAAGAGCTGGTGGCCGCAGGAGACGCGCTCGAAGCCCCTGTCGTCAAGCCGCATCACCGCATGCCCCAGCGCGCTTGTGGGGTCTATGATGCAGCGATCGAGCATCTGGGTCCCTGCGGCCTCGAGCGCCGCCAGCGGAAGGCAGCCCTCGATGCGCACGCTTCCCGCGCCCGTGCGCCTCAGGCCGACGAGGTGCGCGGCCGTCCCCAGACTGCGGCCGAGGTCGCGCGCGATGCTGCGCACATAGGTGCCCTTCGAGACGACGAAGCGGCAGCGCCACACGAGCTCGTCGGCCTCCTCGATGCCGACGAGCTGGGCCTTGTCTATGCGAATGCGGCGAGGCTCGAGAACCACCTCCTCGCCCGCGCGGGCGAGGAGGTGGTTCTCGAGCCTCGCCGCATTCGCATAGACAAGGCCCAGCTCGTCGGCATCGAGGAGGCCGACGAGCTCGTGTGGCGCTGCCGCTTCGTCGTCTCGAAGGGCACCTATGTGCGCAGCATCGCGCGCGACCTCGGCCGCAGTCTGGGGACGGCCGCGCACCTCGTCGGCCTGAGGCGCACGGGCGCGGGAAGCGTGCGCATCGAGGGCTGCCTTCCGCTGGCGGCGCTCGAGGCCGCAGGGACCCAGATGCTCGATCGCTGCATCATAGACCCCACAAGCGCGCTGGGGCATGCGGTGATGCGGCTTGACGACAGGGGCTTCGAGCGCGTCTCCTGCGGCCACCAGCTCTTTGCCCCCTCCGAGGTGGAGGAGGGCGAGAGGGTCAGCCTCGTTCACGACGGCCGCCTCGTCGGCGTGTGGTGCCGGAGGGGCTCTCGCCTCGTCTGCGTGGCCAACTTCCCCCAGGGCATTTCGGGAGTCCTCTCGTGAGCGCCAAGCTGCCTGCGCTGAGCGGGGACGACCTGGCCAGCGCCGCCGCCAGGTCGCTCTTCCTCGGATCCGACGGCAGGTACAGCGAGCGCAAGATTCCTGGCGGGGCGCTCTTCCTCGCCGAGGGCGTGCCGCTTGCGCCCACGGAGCAGGCCTGCGTCTGCATAGGGGCCTTCGACGGCCTGCACCTTGGGCATCGCTCCCTGGTGAGGTCAACCATCGAGGACGCCCGCATGCGTGGCTGCCGATCCGTGGTGGTGAGCTTCGATCCTCTGCCCGCCGAATTTCTGGGACGCGCCCACGCCCCGGGCAGGCTGCTCTCGAGCCAGGACCGCGTGCGGGCGCTCGAGTCCCTCTCGCCTGACGCCATCGTTCTCTTCGACTTCGACAGGGGGCTTGCGTCCTTGGGGTACGAGCAGTTCCTGCTCGAGCTTCTGCCGCGCATCGTTCACCCGTCCTCGGTGCACGTGGGAAGCAACTTCCGCCTGGGCCGCATGGGCCTTGGAGACGTCCGCGCCCTCGCGAAGCTGGGCGCCTTGCATGGCGTGGATGTGATCGGTCATGAGCTGGTGCGGATGGAGGGTGCCCCCATCTCATCGACGCGCGTCCGCGAGGCACTCTCTGACGGCGGCGTCGAGCTTGCCGCCAGGCTCCTGGGGCGCCTGCACTTCGTGCGCGGCGAGGTCGTCCATGGCAGGGGAGAGGGTCGTGGGCTGGGCTTTCCCACAGCCAACCTGAGCGTCGCGCGCTGTGCCTGCCTGCCGCGCAAGGGCGTCTACGCAGGCCTTTTGCATGAGGGAGGGAGAGTCTGGCCCGCCGCCGTCAACGTGGGGGCCCCTCCCACCTTCTCAGCTCCCCAAGCGGCGTTTCTCGAGGCCAACCTCCTGGGGTTCGAGGGGGACCTCTACGGCCGTAAGGTGGACCTGCTCTTTACCGACTGGCTTCGCCCGTCTCGCCCCTTCTCGTCCAAGGAGGAGCTCGAGGCGGTGGTTCTGGGGAACATTGACTGGGTGAAAGAGAACCTTGGCTCCGGAATGCTGGAGGTGGGACGTTGATAACAGACGAGGACAAGGAGCGCGTCCGTCAGGCCACCGACATCCTGCAGCTTGTGGGCGAGACGGTGGAGCTGCGGCAGCGCGGCTCCGACTTCTGGGGCTGCTGTCCCTTTCACAGGGAGAAGAGCCCCTCGTTTCACGTGAACCCCGCGACGGGCCTCTGGAAGTGCTTTGGCTGCGGTGCCGGCGGTGACGTCTTCGCCTACGTCATGAAGCGCGAGAGCCTGGAGTTTCCCGACTCCATCCGCTTCCTCGCGGACCGCGCGGGCATTGAGCTCGCCGAGGAGCAGCGCTCGTCGCGTCGAGGCCCCAGGCGCAACCGGCTCATGGAGTGCCTGGCCGAGGCCGAGGGCTACTACACCATGCTTCTGCTGCGCGGAAGGGGAGAGGGGCCCGCCGCGGCTCGCTCCTACCTTTCCGGGAGAGGCTTCGGCTCCGCCGTCTGCCGGCGCTGGGGGCTGGGCTTCGCCCCAGGCCATGGCGCCCTTGTCGAGCACCTGCTCAAGAAGGGCTGCTCTCGCCAGGAGCTGGTGGCAGCCGACCTCGCCCTCGAGGGGCGTGGCCAGCTGCGCGATCGCTTCTTCGACCGCGCCATGTTCCCCATCCACGACGAGCAGGGCAGGACCATCGGCTTTGGTGGCCGCGTTCTGACGGATGCCAAGCCCAAGTACCTCAACACCAAGGACACCTCGGTATTTCACAAGGGAAAGCACCTCTTCGCCTTCCACAGGGCGAAGGAGGCCATGGCCGCGAGCGACACCGCCATCGTCTGCGAGGGCTACACCGACGTCATCGCCATGCACGAGGCGGGGCTCACCAATGTGGTCGCCGCCTTGGGCACGGCCCTCACCCTCGACCACGTAAAGGCCATCGAGCGCTTCGCGAAGCGTCGCATCATCTGCATGTTCGACGGAGACGAGGCGGGCCAGCGCGCGGCGGAGAGGGCCGTCCAGTACATAGACAAGACCTCTGCCGAGCTGCTCTGCGTCGTTCTGCCCGACGGGCAGGACCCTGCGGAGTTCCTTGCGGCCCACGGCGCGGATGCGCTTCGCGAGCGGCTTGCCGCAGCGCCCCCCCTCATGTCCTTCGTCTTCGACAAGCGCCTCTCCGGCATGGACCTGAGCGTCCCGGGACGGCGTGTCGCCGCCCTCGAGGACATGGCCAAGCTCCTGGCTCCTCTCAAGGACTCGATTCTCTTGGACGAGTATGCAACCCAGCTATCGGACCTCCTGGGCGTGAGCGTGGACGAGACGAAGCGCATGGTCCGAGAGACGCCGCTGCCCAAGGGCGAGGTGCAGCCCCGCCAGGGCCGTCCCTCACGTCAGGCCTCCGCGGACGAGGTGCCGCTCGATGCCTATGGTGCCTCCCCCCTGCAAGAGGAGCCGCCCTGGCAGGCACCCGCCGCCGTGCCCGAGGGGGGCGTGTCGCTCGACGCGCTCTCCAAGGACGAGCGCCTGCAGGTCGTGGCCGAGGGGGAACTCCTTGCCCTGCTCGTCACCAACGCAGACGCGGTTCGCCCCTATGGCGGCCGTCTCGCCAGCGTGTCCTGGGTTGACTCGCGCAACGAGGCCATGGCCTGGTCCATGCTCTCCTGCGCCGCGGGAACGCCTCCAAAGGAGCTCGTGCGTGCCGCAGAGGCCGTCGTGCCTGGTGCGCCGGTGCTGCTGGCGGGAGGCAGGCTCCAGCTGGTGTCCAGCCTCACGGTTGATCAGCGTGCGGCGTTCCTCGTCGACGTGGTGGAGCTTTGGTCCTGCCGCCGCGAGGTTCGCTCCATCAAGGCGCAGCTGCGCCTTGCCTCCGGCTCTGGCGTTGACGAGGGGGCCAAGGCCCTGTTCGTCAGGGCAACCGAGTTGCAGAAGAGAATCAATGAGCTCACAAGCTCCCTCTCCTCGCGAGTGTAACTCGCAAAAATGGGTATCATCCATAAGTCTGTGTGCGTCGAAAGGAAGTCAGTGGCTAAGAAGAAGTCTAGCAATGAGCCAAAGCTCACGGACGAGCTCCAGGCGGTTGTGGATAAGCTCGTCGGCCAGTCGGCCAAGTCCGCCAAGCAGGTGAGCGAGGACGATGTCCAGCTCGCCCTTGCAGACATTGACGTGGATGACGACGAGCTCTCTGACATCTACGACTCCATCCGCTCCAGGGGCGTCGACATCGTGAGCGCCGACGAGTCCGAGGGCGTCCCCGTCGCCGTAGACGATGACGACCTCGACGGTGATGACGACCTCGACGGTGACGACGACCTCCCCGAGGACGAGGACGGCGATGACGACGAGGTGAGCGAGGCGCGCGCCGAGGCCCGCGTTGCCAACGAAGTCCTGCGCTCGGCGCCCAAGCCCAAACCACGCAAGCGCTCCAGCCGTGCGCGCGCACGCCGCACGGACAACGCGACCGTCATGCTTACGGGGGACCCCGTCCGCATGTACCTCAAGGAGATAGGTAAGGTTGACCTCCTGACCGCCTCCGAAGAGGTGCACCTTGCCATGAAGATCGAGGCAGGCTGCGAGGCGAGCGACAAGCTCGAGGCGGCCGAGATGGGCGAGATTGAGCTCACCCGCGCCGAGATGCGTCGCCTCATGCGCATCGAGCAGGTCGGACTCGAGGCCAAGCAGGCCCTCATCAGTGCAAACCTTCGTCTGACCGTCTCCATCGCCAAGCGCTATGTGGGTCGCGGCATGCTCTTCCTGGACCTGATCCAGGAGGGCAACCTCGGCCTCATCCGCGCCGTCGAGAAGTTCGACTACACCAAGGGCTTCAAGTTCTCGACCTACGCAACCTGGTGGATTCGTCAGGCCATCACGCGCGCCATCGCAGACCAGGCCCGCACCATCCGCATTCCGGTCCACATGGTCGAGACTATCAACAAGCTGGTTCGCGTCCAGCGTCAGCTCCTCCAGGACCTTGGCCGCGACCCCTCTCCCGAGGAGATCGGCGAGGAGATGGGCATCTCCGCGGACCGCGTGCGGGAGATTCAGAAGATCAGCCAGGAGCCCGTCTCCCTCGAGACTCCGATCGGCGAGGAGGAGGACTCCCAGCTGGGGGACTTCATCGAGGACTCCAGCGCCGTAGCGCCTCCTGACGCCGCAAGCGACTCCATGCTGCGGGAACAGCTCGAGCAGGTCCTTGACAGCCTTGCCGACCGCGAGCGCAAGGTCATCAAGTTCCGCTTTGGCCTCGAGGACGGGCACCCTCGCACGCTCGAGGAGGTTGGCCGGGAGTTTGGCGTCACGCGCGAGCGCATCCGCCAGATCGAGAGCAAGACCCTGGCCAAGCTGAGGCATCCCTCTCGTTCGGGCAGGCTCAGGGACTACATGGAGGAATAGCATCCGCACCGCCTTTCTCGTCATGTCAGGCGCGCCCCACGTCACGCAAGGCGTGGGGCGCGCTCCCATGGGGGCCCGATCGAAATTTCTCAAATTGACCCTTGCGCCACGAAGCGATTCCGCTATAGTTATCAAACGTGCGAACGCGCACGACATATTCCCCGGTGGCGCAGTGGTAGCGCAGCTGACTGTTAATCAGCGTGTCGCAGGTTCGAATCCTGCCCGGGGAGCCAGGCAGCTTCTGGGCGAACCCTTCCGATGGTGAATCGGGCAGGTTCGCCCTTTTTGCCGTCGTAGCGCATGACTACGACCACGTCCTCCTCGGACATGACCACCTGGTGGACGAAGGCATCGAGGATCTGGGCGTCCGACATCGCCCCCGCGCACTGGAGGAAGTCCGCGAAGTCCTCGGGGTCTATCTCGGGCACCGCAGCCTCGTCCAGGGCCGCCTGGGCGTCCCTGCGGCGCGCCTCCAGCGTGCGGATGCGCTCCTGCGCCTGCGGATGCACCACGCCCGCCTCGATGGCGTCCATGATGTGCCTGAGGCCGTCCTCTGCGGCCCTCAGCTCCCGCCGGGCGGCCTCCGCGCGCCCGCCCGACTCCGAGGACCTCCCGGCCTCGAGGATGGCCCTGGCGAGCCTCAGGGCCTCGCTGCGGTCCCCCATGGCGGCGCGGAACCTCCCGGCCACCTCGGACTCCAGCCAGTCGCGCCTGGCCGGCCTGACTCCGCAGCGCTTGCAGCCGTAGTACTCGTACTTGACGTTGCCCCTGCCGCGCCCCGAGAGGCCCACGAGGCCGCGACCGCAGGAGGCGCATATGGCCTTCCCCGACAGCGCAAAGTCGCCCCAGTCCTCGTCGGAGCGGACCTTGCGCGCCCTGACGCGCTGGCACCTGTCGAACGTCTCGCGGCCCACTATCGACGGCATGCCGCCCTCCATCCTCACGTCGTCCCACACGTATGTCCCCACGTACTTCTCGTTCCTGAGCATCTGCTGGACCATCGAGGGGCCGCATGGCCTGCCGGTGTAGGTCGTGACGCCCCTGCCGGCCAGCTCGCGCGCGATCGCGTTGCAGGACATGCCCGCGAGGCGCATCTCGAAGGCGTCGTTGACGTGGCGCGCCTCCTCCGGGACCACCTCGTAGCGCCCGTCGCCGCCGGTGCGGTAGCCGTAGACGCGCACGCCGTTGGTGAGGCACCTCAGGGCGTTTCCGCGCATGCCGCGCCTGACGCGCGCGGAGGTCTTCGCCGACTCGCACGCGGCGAGCCCCTCCAGCAGCTTCTCGTAGATGATGCCCTCGGGGGAGTCGGGGATGGCCTCCATGGCCGAGACGAGGCGCACGCCCTTCGAGGCCAGCTCGCGCTTGTAGGCGGGGGCGTCGTAGGGGTCGCGCGAGAAGCGGTCCATCATGTAGACCACGACCACGTCGGACTCGCCCGCGTTGCCTATCATGCGACGGAACTCGGGGCGCTCGTCGGTCCTGCCGCTCATGGCGTGGTCGCAGTACTCGGCCACCACCTCGTAGCCCTCGCGCCCGCACCACTCGCCGCAGACCCTCAGCTGGTCGTCGATGGACGCCTCGCGCTGCTTCGAGCAGGAGAATCGGGCGTATATCACCGCCTTCTTCGTCATGCCCAGGCCGCCTCTCGCGGCTCCCTGACAATGTGCCTACGCATTCGAACCCCAATCTCGGAAGGTGCCTGCAAAATGAAGCCGAAGGACGCCCGCAGCCGCAGGACGCCCGCCGTTGGCGACGAGCTGATAGACATGCGTCCCGGCAGGGGCGAGCAGCGATGGCGCGTGACGAAGGTGAGCGAGGGAGGGGAGAGGGTGAAAGTCCTCGGCCTCCTGAACGGCGTGAGGCGCCCCCACGTCGTGCTCGAGCCCGTCGGCCAGCCCAGGCGCATCACCGTCTCCGTCAACGACGAGGGTGTGCTGGAGGGGCTGTGGCTGGCGCCTGAGTCGTGCCATTAGCGGATGCGCAGCTATTTGAACGCCTTCCGCAGCAGATCCCAGGCGCTCACCATCGTGCGCTCGTAGATCGCCGACTGCACCTTGCGCTTCGGGTGCAGCCACCCCATGCCCCTCTTGCCGTAGCCGGGAACCACGGCCTTCTTGACTTTGCGGGTCACCTTGCCCTTGGTGCGGGCGCTTATCGACTTCTTGATGCTGGGCTTGCGGATGCCGAACTTCATGCTTTGCCTCTCGTCGCGGATTTTTCGTGCTCAGCGGACGGCCTTGTTGCGTCAGCTGGCAGCGTACTTTCCTGTATCTAGCATCGCCTCTGAGGTTCTCTGCGGATGCGCGGAAAGGATTGTTGGGTTGATGGTGCTGTCCTTTATGACCGCGCTTCCACCAGCGCTAAGGGCATATTCGACCGCTTCATCTATAGAGGCGTCGCTGACGTTGGGGTCGAGCACCCTTGCTGCCACGCGGTAGAACTCTATGACCTGCTCGTATGGCCCGGACGCGTATGCCCTGAAGCCGGAGCGTGAGCTGTAGTAACCCCCGTAGCTCCCATAGTTGACCAGCTGAACGCTGAGATCGCCGCATGTACCGGCGAGCCCAAGAGACCCGTCGAAAGCTTGGAGCCGGAATTCTCTCTTGTAGTGCGTCCCGCTGCTGTCGTGTGGGTCGAAGCGCTCGACAGGCGTTATCGGCGTCTCGGCGATAGCGTTGTACTCGTCAACGAACCTTCCGAGCTGGTCTATCTCCTTAGGCTCCTCCCTCTCGGGCTTTTCCTTGGAGGCTACGGGGGCCTTCCCCCTGTCGTCGCCTTCCGTTGGCTGCGCCTGCTGCTTTCCGCAGTTTCCAAGGGCCGCACTGACGAAGACCAGGGCCACCACGATCGTTGCGAGTCTCTTGCCGAGACCCCCGCGCTTTGGCGGGTCTCCCGCCGCCTTCTTGCCGTCGAAAAGTCCCACGTCTTCCTCCTGCTCAACCCCCAGCTATGGGGGAAAATTAGCTGGCGTCGCCGCGACGCCATTCTCCGCAGCTATCAACCAACGCCCTCAACAGATGGAGAACGGAGTGACGCAGGTCGCTGTCTAACGCCTCAAATAGTCCAATGAGTTCGCGTTGCTCGGAATCCAGAGATTCATTTTCCGCGTGTTTTGGTTCCAATTGCACCTCTCTCTCGTCATGTGGCTATGCGGTCTCCTCGGATGCCGCCTGAAACCAGACCACCGTCCCCATCAGCCTCACGTCAGCGTCTTCTCCGGTAAATACCATGTCCTCGTAGTCATCGAACGAGTCGGCGACAAGTATCAGGCTCGATTGGCCCTTGAGATACCTGCGAAGCACCGACTCACCCGGAGATGGCTCTGCAACGACGGCGCAGCCATTCCACGGCTCTAGGTCTGGGTCAACCATCACGAGGCAGCCCTCTGGGTATGATCGGTTCATGCAGTTGCCCTCTACTCTGAGCATGAATGCCCTGGGATGGTTTCTGGCGACGCTCTCTGGCACTTCCACCTCACGCTCGTCGAGAATCTCCTCCGTGGCGTCGCCCGCGTGTGTCGAGCCAAGCACGAGCAGCGGGACCATCCCTGACGTGCCTGCAAGTGACAGCGACCCAGCCGGCCGCTCCTCGGCGACGATGTCTGATGTTGACACGCCAAATACCCCAGCGAGCTTCTGGACCATTCCCATGCGCGGGCTCGACCATCCGTTCTCCCACTGTGTGACAGTAGACCGGGCAACCCCAAGCCTGTCTGCCAGCTCGTTCTGAGTCAGGCCGATGGAGTCCCTGAATCGCTTTATGTTTGATGAGACGGACATATCTACTCCTCTTGTCAATCTTTTAGAACATTTTAGGCGATTTAACTTGACCAAACTATGTTTGATTAACTAACATGTTCTTAACGAAAGGAGGAGGCGAATGAGGTCACTTAAGGACGTTCGCCAAGAGCGAGGCGTCAAGCAAAAGGCAGTGGCAGACTACCTTGGAATCTCCCGTCAGACTTACAACCGCTACGAAACCCAGCAGGAAAAAATGACGATTGAGCAGGCGAAGAGTGTTTGCAAGTTTCTACACTGCAGCGTCGCCGATATTTTTTTGCCGCAAGAGGTCAATTAAACAAACATCCATTGAGAGGTCAATCAGATGAACGAAGAGAAGGACGAGGAGCCCTTCGAGCCGCTGACCTACGAGGCGTGGTTCGCGTCGCGCGTCATCGCCCTCTACCGCGAGTGGGTCAAGGCTGGCAGGCCCGGGCGTTGAGGTGGACCACCGGGGACATCGGCTACTTGGAGCGGCACGCCCGCGAGGGCGCGGCTGCGGTGGCGCATGCCCTTGGGAGGTCCAGGGCCTCGGTCGTGTGCCAGGCCCACCGGTACGGCATATCGCTGCGCCGCTCGTGGCAGTGCCCGAGGTGCGGGCGGGTCACCTACAGGCCCCTCTCGCAGGACACGGGATGGTGCTCCTGCTGCGCCAAGGAGAAGCGGGTGGGAGAGATCGCCGAGCAGGTCAGGGAGATGGAGAGGGAGGTGATGCGGGAGAGGGACATGAACCGGGAGAGGCAGCGGCTCTACTCGCGCAAGAGCCGCGCCAAGAGCAGCCTCAAATCGATGAAAGAGAAATGACAGTAGGCGCGAGCTGCGGAAACGCGAAACGAAGGAGGAATTTGTGAAGAGAGTGAGAAGAGAGGCGGGCACCCCCAACCACCAAGTCACGGGAGCCCGCCACGGCAACGAGGCCACGCTGAGGATATCACCCGCGCGAGACCGCCGCGAGGTCTTCCTCTGCGGCCTGCTCCTGGGCCTCGGCCTTGGCGCCATGGCGCTGGCTGCGGTCGTGTGGCTCTGGGCGGTCCCCACGGTGGGCGCGGCCCTCGTGGCGATGCGATGAGCCGCAGCAGGACGAGCGCCCGGAAGGCCGGGGCGAGGTTCGAGCGCGAGGTCGCCGACTTCCTGGCGACGGCGCTCGGAGACCCGTCAATCGACCGCAGGGTGAAGACGGGAGCAAGGGACAGGGGCGACGTTGCCAACGTCCGCGCGAACGGCCTGCGGGCCGTCGTGGAGTGCAAGGACGTGGCGAGGACGGACCTCGCCGGGTGGCTTGGCGAGGCGGAGGCCGAGAGGGCCAACGACGGGGCGGACGTGGGCGTGGTCATCCACAAGCGCCGTGGCGTCTCAGACCCCGGCGAGCAGTACGTGACGATGACGCTGCGGACGTTCGCGGCCATGGCGATTGGAGAGATGCGATGAGGGTTATCAGCGGAAGGTGCGTGGAGAGGCTCAGGGAGGTCGGCGTGGCGCTCGACGGCCTAAGCGAGGCCAAGGCGGTGCCAAAGGGCGGCGGAGAGCCTATTGACCTGACGGAGTTCGCGATGGGGATGCATGAGGGGGTCGCCCTCGCCGTCGGGCTCGTGGACGGGTCGCTGACCGCCGACGCGGAGGCCCGCGAGTACATCAGCGCGGCCATGCACGCATACCTCGACCTGCGCCGCCAGCTCGCGGGTGGGGACGGGGGCGAGCGCGATGGTGAGTAGCGAGACCATCGAGGCCGAGGCCACGCCCATCGACCCGCCCGAGGTTATCTCCGGCGCCGCACGCTGGGTGTCGGAGCAGCGAGAGCGCGTCGGGCGCATCGCCGAGGAGTTCCGGCCGCACGAGATCACGAGCGCCAAGGACTACAGGGACAGCAAGCGCGCCCGCACGCTGGCACGAAACGCAATCAAGGAGGTGGATGACGCCAAGAGGGCGCAGACCAAGGCCATCAAGGACGCGGTGGGCGCCTTCGAGGCCGACGTGCGCGAGCTGCTGACGCCCCTCAAGGGGATAGACGAGGCCTACAGGTCAGCCCTTTCCAGCTACGAGGAGATGGTCATCGACTCCCGCACGCAGGACGTGGAGGCCTGGTACCTGGAGACGCAGGGGGACATGGCGGCGATGGTGCCCTTCAAGGCCATCTGGGACCGCTACTCGGCCGAGGGAAAGTGGGGCAACTACGGCACCGACGCCGAGGCCATCAAGGCCGACGTGTACGAGCGCGTGGGCGCCATCGAGCGCGACTGGGCCACCATCGACTCCAGCCCCTACTCCGACGAGGAGACGGCCGCCATCAAGGCAAGCTACTGCAAGAGCCTGGACCTCAGCGCCGCCATGCGCGAGGCGCAGGAGGAGCGGGAGCGCCGCGATCGCATCGCCCAGGTCGAGGCCGAGAGGAGGCGCCGCGCCGAGGAGGCGGAGCGCGCCATGCGCGAGGCGCAGGAGGCCCGCGAGAGGCGGGAGGCCGAGGAGGCTCAGGCCAGGGCCGAGGCCGAGGAGCGCGACAGGCGCGAGAGGCTTGCCGAGGCAGAGGAGGCGCTGCAGAGGCGCGTCGCCACGGGCCAGGAGCCTCCGGCCCCCCCGATGGCGCCACCCATGGCCCCTCCCGCGCCCGAGTCGGTCTGCGCGGTCGCGCTCATGCCGTCCCTGACCGCCGACGCGATAAGGGCCGCGCGCCAGGCGCTCGCCTCGGCGGGCGTCGAGGCCAGCGTGATAGCCCTCACGCCCGAGACCTACGCGAGCGTCACAACCCACATCGAGTGCCTGAGGAGTGCCAATGAGCGGCGCTAGCGAGAGGGCGGAAAAGAGCATCTGGGAGGCCATATCGTCAGCGCAGGCGGACGTGGTCGTGCCCAAGGCCAAGTACAACGCCTTCGGGAAGTTCCACTACCGCAGCTTCGAGGACCTGGTCGCCTCGGTCAAGAGGGCCTGCGCCAAGCACGGCCTCGTGGTCACGCTCAGCGACGAGGTCGTGGCCGTGGGGGAGCGCACCTATGTCCGCTCGACCGCCACGGCGCGCTTCGCCGACGGCGGGGATGGAGAGGCGTCAGCGACGGCCTACGCGCGCGAGGACGAGCACAAGAAGGGAAGCGACGACGCGCAGGTGACCGGCATGGCCTCCTCCTACGCGCGCAAGTACGCCCTCTGCGGCCTCTTCGCGGTGGACGGCGACGGAGACCCCGACGAGGCCGCGCCCGCCGAGAACCCCAAGGGGAGGCAGGCACCCGAGAGCGGCCCCTTCACCGCCCGCTGCAGGACCTGCGGCACGGCCTACACGTTCGCGTCCCGCGAGCAGTACGAGGCCTTCGCGGCCACGGCGACCTGCTGCGGCAATCCGGACTGGGTCGTAGATGCCTAGCGGCGTCGAGGACTACGCCGAGCTCGAGGCCCTCCAGCAGCAGCTCATGGAGGAGGTCGAGAGCATGCGTAGGTCCGGCCTGCAGCTGGCGCGCAACGAGCGCGCCTACCGCAAGGCCCTCGCCACGCGAATGTGGTAGGAGAGGGCGGCCGGGATGCCGGTGACCATCATCGGCGACATATGCCGGGGGGACGAGCAGATCGCGGACATGAAGTGCGCCCGCGACTCCTCCCAGGCGATGCACGACGCGTCAAGGGAGCTTATCAACGCGCTGAAGCTGCGAATCAGGGTGCTGCAGAGCAGCATCGACAAGGAGTGGGCCAACCAGCCAAGATAGGAGAGAGACATGCCACACTCAGCGTTCGCCGTCCAGGGGACCGTCACCAGCCGCAAGGACCGAACCTTCGGCGAGAGCAACACCCCGGTCATCGACCTCGTCATAGCCTACAAGCAGGGCACCAGCCAGGCGGGCAGGGACTACACGCTCAGCGCCCAGGTCGAGTGCCTCAGGGACGCGGTCGAGCAGGCCATGCAGGTGTCCGTGGGCGACCTCGTCAGCGTGAGCGGAGAGGTGTCAAGCAGGGAGACCACCACGCGCGACGGGCAGACCTTCTGGCGCACCAGCGCCCGCGCGCAGACAGTGGTCGTGCTCAGGAGGGCGCAGCAGCCCCAGCAGTACGCGCCGGCGCCACAGTACGCGCCGCAGCAGCCGCAGGCCGCCCAGCACGCCCCCCAGCAGCCCGCCGCGCCCACGGCGCCACAGTACGCCCCACAGGCCCCCGCTCCGGCGCCCCAGCAGGCCCAGCCCGCGCTCTACGACCAGGACATTCCCTTCTAGGGGGGCGCGCCATGGGGATGTACCTTCAGGATGACATCGTGAGGGCGGCGAGGGGTCACCTCACCGCGAGGCAGCAGGGCGAGTTCTTCGCCGCCCTCGTGGAGTACGACGAGACGGGCGAGGCCCCCGAGGTCCGCGACGCCAAGGCGGCGTTCGGCGTGGCGCTCTGCCTCTCGCGCATCGACAAGGCAAAGGAGCGCGCCCGCAAGCTGAGCGAGAACGGCAGACGCGGCGGGAGACCGAGGAAAACCAAAGCGAAACCAATTGGTTTTGACGGAGAGAAACCAAACGGAAAGCAATTGGTTTCCGAGAGCGCAAAACCAAACCAAAACCAATTGCTTTCCGAAGGTGAAAACCAAAACGAAAGCAATCCTATAAAGAGTGAGAGTGAGAGTGAGAAAGAGAAGGTTAGCTTTTCTGACGAAAAGCTAACTGTTGCACATCCTGACGGATGTGCTTGTCGGGCAGGGGCCCGACGCAAGGCCACGGCGGAGGAGCGCCGGGAGATCATCGACCACCTCAACGCCATGACGGGCAAGGCCTTCAAGCCCGACACCACGGCCACCACGTCGCTGATCAACGCCCGCTTCGCCGAGGGCTTCACCGTCGCCGACTTCAAGCGCGTCATCGACGCCAAGTGCGCCGACTGGATAGGCGTGACAAGCCGCGACGGCCGCGACATGGGCGAGTACCTGCGCCCCTCGACGCTGTTCCGCCCCACGAACTTCGAGGGCTACCTCAACAGCGAGGCCAGGGCCGACAGGCCCGCCACGGCCCCGGGCTACTTCGTCACCGGCTCCGCCGAGGGCGACCGCGAGCTGCGCGAGCGGATGGGCGGCGCGTGATGGGGGCCGCGATCTGCCCGACCTGCGGCAGGCCGCTGCAGGTTCCCGTCGAGTCGGTGATGCCAGCCGGGATGCGCGAGCTCCCGGCGCTCGTGGCCCCGCTCGCCAGGGGCGGCATGCTGCCCGTGACGTGCGACTGCCGCGAGATGGCGGACGTGCGCAGGGCCTGCAGGGCAATCGCCTTCGCCCAGACGAAGGTCCAGAACGTCGCCTACAGCCTCTGCTTCGACGAGTGCGCGGCGGCGGTCGCGGCCGACCGGTGGAACAGGCTCGTCCCCCAGGGGTTCGTGGCGTGGCCCGGCGCGATCGCGTGCGGCCCCTGGCCGAGGCGCGGCAGGCTCGTGACCGAGCCGATTCCCGCCGTGCTCCTGGCTGGCGTCGGGACGGCGGGGAAGGTCAGGACGGGGCAGGTCCAGATGTCCCTGGCGCCGCACCCGACCGAGAGCTTCCCGGCCCCGAGGTGGGCGATGCTGCACGAGATCGGGGGCCTCTGATGGGCTACGTACCGAGCGCCGTGGCGCTGCGCGGCATGACCGTGACTGGCGCCGAGAAGATGGGCAAGCCGCACTTCGGGGCCTACTACGCGGGCTCCGGCGTGCGCACCAACCGCCTCGTCAGGGGCGCGAGGTGCGCCGTCTGCGGGGCGCCCGCGACCAACTCCCACCACGAGCCTCAGGTGGGCATGGGGGGCGGCAGGGCGTCGCTCCCGCTTGCGGGGCACGGTCTGAGGCCGGCCCTCATAGCCCTCTGCGGCAGCGGGACCACGGGATGCCACGGGATGGTGCACGCGGGCCTCCTGCGAATCGCGTGGGAGTGGGACGGAGACGGCTCCGACTGGTGGGAGGGGCGCCTGCCGGGCGACCTCTACGAGGGGAACGCCGCCGGGCTGTACGGGCTGGGCTGCTGGGTCGTGCGCGACCGTGGCGGCAGGGTCATCAGGAAGATCAGGGAGGAAATGTGATGGAAGCGATGACGTGCGAGCAGTACGTCCTCGGCGAGCTGGAGCACATGGCCGGCGAGGTCGTGAGGCTGCAGGACGAGGTGGGGAGGCTCGAGGCGCAGTGCCAGATCCTGCGCGAGGCGGCGGAGGGCGAGGCTGCGCTGCGCAAGGCGGCGAGGGAGGCCCTCTTCAAGGAAGTGGCACGCTACGCCATCGGCTGCGGCGAGGGGACGACGCTCGAGGATTACCGCGACGCCGTGACGAGGGAATGGCGCGCCGACGCGCTCGGGGTGGGCAGGCAGGACCTCTACGCATTCCTCGACGAGGAGTACCGAGAGGCCTACGACATGGCGAAGGCGAGAGAGGTGGAAGCCGAATGACCAAGCGAATCACGCCCGCGCTGCTGCGCGAGGCGGCAGTGAGGGACATCTGCGAGGCGCTCGGCATCTGCGTGAGCGACGAAGGCACCATGAAGCCGAGGGACTTCCTCCGCGCCATCGCCGACGCCTGGGAGGGCGGCTGGATGAAGCGGCCCGTGGGCGCGGACGGAAGGCCGGTCCACATCGGCAAGAAGGTGTTCGTGGACGGCGAGGGCCCCTACGAGGTGGTCGGCCTCTACCTCGGCCACTGCGGCGGCTGGGAAGTGCGCTACGAGACGACCGATGGCGCCTGCATGGTCTCGGTGGGCTGCGTCACGCACGACAGGCCCGACAGCTGGGAGCGCGTGCTCCGCGACGCGATGGCGCTTGGCTTCCGCGACGGCGGCACAGAGGCGGACCTCTCCGACCTTGTGGGGCGCTGCGAGCGGCTGGCGGGCGAGTCCAGATGAGGTACCTCAGCGTGTTCAGCGGCATCGAGGCCGCGACGAATGCGCAGGGAGACGCCCAATTTCGCGGCGTCACGAAAAAGGAGGGCGAATGAGACCGACCGATGACGAGAGGCGCGACGTGTGCCCGACAGACCCGGACGCATCAGAGCGGGAACGCCTGCTCCGTGACGCCGCGCGGGTGGTGTGCGGTGAGCGCTCCGAGGCCTATGGGGCCGTTGAGGACTGCTTCGGGTCAATCGCAGACATGTGGGCCGCATACCTCGCCCACCCCATTACGGCGCGTGACGTGGCCAACATGATGGTCCTGCTCAAGGTGACACGCAACGCACGCCCCGGCCACCGGGACAACTGGGTTGACATTGCGGGCTACGCGGCCTGCGGGGCGGAGGTGGACGCATGACGCCCGCGCTCGACGTCGCGTGCGGCCCCAAGAGCTTCTACTTCGACAAGGAAGACCCGCGCGTCACCTTCTGTGACCTCCACCCGCGCCACATGACGCTCTGCGACGGACGCGCCCTGGACGTCTCCCCGGACGTGGTGGCCGACTTCCGCGACCTGCCGTTCGAGGACGGGTCGTTCTCGCTGGTGGTCTTCGACCCTCCGCACCTGGAGGTCGGCGCGGGATGGCAGGTGGACAAGTACGGCAGGCTCGACCCCAAGGGGTGGCGAGACGACCTCTCGGCGGGCTTTGCCGAGTGCCTGCGGGTGCTCAGGCCCGGCGGGACGCTCGTCTTCAAGTGGTACGAGTACCACATCCCGCTGAAAGACGTGCTGTCCTGCTGCCCCGTGGCCCCGCTGCTGGGCAACCGAAGGCCCAGGGCATCCAAGACGCACTGGGTCCTGTTCATGAAGGGAGGGGGGCGTGAGTAGGTTCGTCAAGGTCAGAGACGACGTTGGGGACGAGCTGCTGCTCAACGTCGAGAGCATCGCCTGGGTGCATGTGGCGTCGCGCACCGTCTGCACGTCCGGCGTCAGCGGCGAGGAGAACGGGCTGCTGTACCTTGCGTCCGGCGAGACGGAGCGCCTCGTTGCGCTGATTGGGGGAGACGATGGCACCGACTAGCGACGAGCGCCGCGAGGTGGCCGCGAGGATGCGTCGTGCCGGGAGAGACCTGTCCGTGCTTGACCTCGACTGCGAGGCCGCATGCCACGTGGCGGATGGCATCATCGGCTGCGACGAAGAAGATGACTGGGAATTCGTCTTCTCGCGCCTCGCCGACCTGATAGACCCGGACGGGGGCGATGTGGATGAGTGAGACGCTGCGGGACGTTGCCGTGGACCTCGCCGGGCAGCTCGCGAGCTGCGAGGCAAACGCTGCATACGATGGCCTTGACTCCTGGGAGCATCGCAGCGAGTACTTCGGCGAGTACATGGACCGAATCAACGCCGCCGACGCGGAGCGCACGTGCCATGACGTTGATGACAGGACCTGCTTCGAGTGCTCTGCGTGCGGAGCGACCCTCGACCTATCGCTTGGCGATTGCGGCGAACCTCCGCTGTTCGGTGGTGACGGGCGAGCCGAGGAACCGAGGTTCTGCCCGATGTGTGGCGCGAGGGTGGTGAGCGACGTTGGGCCGAGGCACGACAAAGGCGTGCGGTACGTGCCAGAAAAGACCTGCAAGATGGCCGAGCACAACGATTTGCAGTCGCGCGGCTGGTACATCCACTACTGGGAGTGCAGTGATTGCCACGCACACTACCGCGACAAGGACAAACCGCGCTTCTGCCCCAACTGCGGGGCGCGCGTCGAAGGAGGCCAGTCATGAGTGAGTTCGTCATGACCGGGGGCGACGTTTTCGGGCGCTACTGCAAGATTGAGATGCACCGCCACGTCGGCCCGAACGAGTTCTACATCCACAAGTGCATCGGGAGCCACGAGAGCAACGTGTGGGTTGACGTGCCAATCCACGGCAACCACAAGCCGCGCTCGCACAAGGAAATCGCTCCCGTCATGACCGTCATCACGTGCGGCATCGACGAGACGCAGGGCTTCCCGGTCCGCGCGTGCGACGTGGAGATGCTGCCAAGGGCCGACCGCACGTGCCGCATCGAGGAGGTGCGCAGGACGGACGCCCCGAAGGTGGGGCCACCCCTCATGAGGTGCAGCGCGTGCGGCACGGAGAGCCCGTGGCTGTCAAAGGAAGACAGGTTCTGCCGCTTCTGCGGCGCGAGGGTGGTGGACGGCGATGTGTGAGCTGCTCCCCTGCCCGTTCTGCGGGGGGACCATGCACGTCCGCTCCAAGGTCCGCTACCGGCAGAACGAGGGGCACCCCAAGGGGACCGTCTTCGACTTCCACCCAGGCATGCCGGAGTCCGGAATCTCCGAGGGCGAGGTCGAGAACACGGTCGACGTCTACGACTGGTCCTTCGGCTTCCAGGCGTGGTGCGGCAGGTGCAAGGCCAAGCTCCCGTACACGTGGGGGCCGTGGCACTCGTACGCCGAGGACGAGCTGGAGACGCTCGACCGCTCCGACTTCCACGGGCACAAGCCAGGCCCCGAGGACGAGACGGCGAGGGGGAGGGCCGTCCGCGCCTGGAACCGCCGCTGCGCCACGGACTCCCTGGACGTGACCAGTCCCCAGGGGCAAGAGGACAGAGGGCCCGAGAGGGCGAACGGAACGGCACCACAAGCGGGCGCGTAGCACGCAGCGCCCACCCATCGGAACCAGACAAGAGGAGACGACATGGACACCATGACCATCAACGGCGAGAAGTACGTCAAGAAATCCGACGTGCCCGCCCAGTACGAGGAGTACGAGCACGTCTGCGTAATCTGCACGAACGGCTGGATATTCGAGGGGCGCGGGACCCGAGACGAGTCAGGGGACTGGACGCTCGCGGACGCCCACGTGGTGCGCAGGTGGACGAACGGCCTGGGCATCGGCGGCATCGCCGACCCCGAGCACTTCGGGGACTACACGCTCGACGCCATCGGGAGCGCCCGCGTCCACGGGCGCGCCGTCATCGCCGCCATCGCCATCCGCGATTCGGCCTGCTAGGGGCTGGTTGGGATGGATTACGGCAACGGCTACGGCTGCGGCAACGGCTACGACGACGGCAACAGCTACGGCTGCGGCAACGGCTATGGCGACGGCTGCGGCGACGGCGAGGGCGGCGGCTGCGGCAGCGGATACAGCTACGACAACGGCAACGGCCATGGCAACGGCTGCGGCTACGGCAGCGGCGATGGCTTTCGCATCCACGAGGTCGCGGACGTGGCGTAGGGAAGAAAGCGCCCGCCACCTGCGGCAACAGGGGCGGGCATGCCCAGAGCGGAGACGAAATGGACGGCTGATGGGAAGCGGCCGCGCAAGGCGCACGACATCGGCGAGTCGAACAGGCGGCGGCTGCTCGCCGCGATAGGGGGATGACATGCAGACGATGGAGGAGGTGGACCGCATCGCCACTGAGGCGGCGGTCGCGGCGGCCGACAGGCACCACGGGAGGGACGCGACCTGCGGGGAGTGCTGGTGGTACGTAAGCAGCCCCGGGGCGTGCAGGGACGGTTGCGGGCTCTGCACGGTGTCGGCGCAGATAGTGCCGAGGAGGGTCGAGGACGCGTGCGCGGCCGACGAGGCGTGCGCGCTGTTCGAGGAGGCATAGCTGGACGGGCGGGGTCTCGGCCCCGCCCGACGATACGCTTGGAGGAGCGGATGGCAGTGGGATACGAGATAGAGCAGGTCCCCATCGGGGACCTGAGGCCGTACGAGAAGAACGCGAAGGAGCACACGCGCGAGCAGCTCGACGCCGTGGAGGCGTCCATCAGGGAGTTCGGCTTCCGCAACCCCGTGCTCGCGTGGCACGCCGCTGACGGCGCGGCAGAGATCGTGGCCGGGCACGCCAGGGTCGAGGCGGCGCACGGGCTGGGCATGGCCAAGGTCCCCGTGATGTTCGTGGACGACCTGACCGACGCCCAGAGGAGGGCGCTCACGCTGGCGGACAACCAGACCACCATGATGACGGGGTGGGACGAGGACACGCTGTCCTACGAGCTGGACGTGCTGGCCGGGGACTTCGACATGGCGGGCTTCGGGTTCGACTTGGAAGCGTCTGAAGATGGCTTCGGTACCGACTTCGAGATACCGGACGGGGACGCGCCGCAGGCCAAGTCGATGGAGCTTCAGTTCACGGAGGAGCAGTGGGAGCTGGTTCAGCGCGTGCTTGAGACGGTCGAGCCGGTCATGACGGGCGGCAACGGCAATGGCAACAAGGTCTGCGAGGTGTGCCGCCTATGGGAAGGGCGCTAGACGTCGAGCTTCGCGTGATTCCGGCCAAGGTGGCCAACCCGTTCGTCAAGCGGGTTCACTACAGCGGCAAGGTGGTGAACAACAGTTGCCTCCACTTCGGGGCCTTTCTGAACGGGCGGCTCCACGGCGTCATGAGCTTCGGCCCGCCCACCGACAAGCGCAAGGTTCTAGGGCTGGTGGAGGGCACGCCGTGGAACGGGATGCTTGAGCTTAACCGGATGGCCTTCGACCCTGTGCTGCCGAGGAACAGCGAGAGCAGGTGCATAGCGGTGGCCATGCGGCTGCTGAAGAAGAACGCGCCACACGTGAAGTGGGTTCTGAGCTTCGCGGACGGTTGCCAGTGTGGCGACGGCACCATCTACCGCGCCTCCGGCTTCGTGCTCACCGGAATAAAGCAGAACGACACGTTGCGGAAAGACCCTCGGGGGGGGTGATTCACAGCATCGCGGCCTACCATCAGGGAAGGCAGAAGGAGTTCAGCGGGTACGAGAAGGTGAACGGTTACCAGCTCCGCTACATCTACTTCATCGACAAGGAGTGGCGGGGGCGGCTGACGGTTCCGGAGATACCGTTCAGCCGGATAGACGAGATTGGCGCGGGGATGTACAAGGGCGAGCAGGTTTCCGTTGCGGAGCGCCGCGCGGATGTGGGATAATGGCCGCGCGGCGGTAGTTCAAGCAGGAGAATACCCGGCACCCAGCCGGGAGACGGCGGCGCAATCCCGACCCCTCCGCTCCATCGAAGTGAAAGGCCCCTTTTCGGAGGGGCCTTTTCCTATTCAAGAGCGACCGCAAGATGTGAGTGAGCGCACGGGGAAGGAGCGGGAGCGGCTGACCGGCCGCGTCGCGGAGCTCGACGAGGGGTAGCGCAGCCACCGGGTGACGCCCCGCGAGACGCATCGGCCCCAGAGGGGCGTCGCCGTGGAACGGCGTCTCACGCCTGGAGGACCATCGGGCCATGGGCAAGAGGCGCGACATATGGGGCGGCAACGGGAACGCGAAGCGCAAGCTGACGGCGAGGCTTCGCAAGGAGGGCAGGCCGTGCGCGCTCTGCGGCATGCCGATAGACTACGACCTCCCGGCAGGTCACCCGTGGAGCTTCGAGCTGGACCACATCGTGCCGCTGTCGCGCGGAGGGGCGCCTTACGACTACGCGAACGTGCAGGCGGCGCACCGCATCTGCAACGAGCGCAAGGGCAACCGCATGGCCGGCGCGGCGACGGAGATACGGCGCACGAGGCTCTGGTAGCGCCGTGGAGGGCACGCGCATGACGTTCGGCACGTTTGCCGCATGCGGTCTGTTGCGTGGCATTGGCGGCGTCCTGCGAGGCCAGGGGGGCGTTGCCCCCGGTGGTGGGTCGCTGGGCCCGCCCAGTGGGATAGGGCCGATTTCCCCGCAGGCCCCCGGGGCATAGGGGGGCATCTCACGCCGCCCGTACCATCCCCCTCAGAGGGAGGGCGGAATGGTCACCATGCCAGATGACATAGCGGCAGACCCGGTGCAGGGCGCCGTGTGGGCGTGCATCGCCCCCGAGGGCAACGGCTTCGCCGAGGCCGACGTGCCGGCGCTGCGCCACCTCTGCTTCTGGCACGCGGTGGCCCGCCAGGCCGAGCAGTCCATCCTGCGAGGCGACGGGCAGATAAGCATCTTCGACAAGGTGGGCGTCAAGCCCTTCAGCGGCCCCGACGGGCGCAAGCTCGGCATGTACCGCAAGACCCCGGCTCTTGCGGTCCTCAAGGAGGCGAGCGCCGAGATTCGCGCGCTCAGCGACATGCTCGGCCTCACGCCCTCGGCGAGGGCTCGCATGGGGGCGGCCCAGGCCCCGCAGGTCGAGACGGAGCACGGCAGGAAGCTCGCCGTCGTGCTCGGCGACAGGGCCGAGAAGGAGCGCAAGGCGGCGGGCGCATGAGGGCGCGGCAGACGCCGACCTTCGAGGCCAACGTCCCGGAGGACCTGTCTGGCGACGGGAAGATGGCCACGTTGCTCGCCTCTGCGTACTTCGGCGAGCCGATGGAGTGGCAGCCGCACATCCTGGACGTCCTGCTGGCGCGCGACGAGCATGACAAGTACCTCGTCTCCGAGGCGGGCATATCCATCCCGCGCCAGAACGGAAAGAGCTGGGACGTTCGCGCCCGCTGCCTCTACGGGGCCGTGGCCAACGGCGAGAAGATTCTCTACACCTGCCACCACGGCGACACCTCGGACGAGATGTTCCAGGAGCTGTGCCGCCCCTTCGAGGACGAGGACGAGCCCGAGCTCCGTGCGCTCCTCAGGCACGTGCGCAAGACCAACGGCAAGCAGGCAATCGTCCTCAAGAACGGCGGGCTCATTCGCTTCACCACGCGCACCGACTCGGGCGGTCGAGGCAAGAGCTTCGACGTGCTGATCATAGACGAGGCGCAGGAGCTGACCGACTCGCAGCAGGCGGCGCTGCTCCCCGCGATCTCGGCGGGCAAGAAGAAGAACCCGCAGACCATCTACCTCGGGACGCCGCCAGACACCAAGTGCCTGGGGACCGTCTTCCGCCACCTGCACGACGAGGTCCACAAGGGCGAGTCGTCCATGGCGTGGGTCGAGTGGGGCGCCGGCGAGGTCGGCGACAAGCGCGACCGCAGCAGGTGGTTCGAGTTCAACCCGTCGCTCGGCTCGCTGCTCAACGTCAGGTCGGTGGAGAGCGAGTGCAACCAGATGACCTCCGAGACCTTCGCCCGCGAGCGGCTCGGCTGGTGGTCGCCCGTCGCCGGGCGCCTCGAGCCAGCCCTGGACGCCAAGAGGTGGGACGAGGCGGAGAGGCCAGGCGCGATGGATGGAGGGAAGCTCGCCTTCGGCGTCAAGTTCTCTGCCGACGGCAGGGGCGTCGCGATTTCCTGGGCAAGGGCCGAGAGGGGCGGTGGCTCCTACGTCGAGCTGTACGACGTGATGGGCGCTGCGGCAGGCACCGCCGGGATAGCCGACACGCTCCTGCGCAACAGGGCGGAGATCGCCGCCGTCTGCATCGACGGCAGGGACGGGCGAGACGTGCTCGTGCAGAGGCTCCTCGACGGCGGGTTTCCCAAGAGGGCGGTCGTGGACTGCACCTCGGCGACCGTCCAGGCGGCGGCGTCGATGGTGCGCGACGAGCTGGCGGCGGGGACCCTGACGCACATCGCCTCGCCCGCGCTCGACGCGTCGGCCAGGGGGTGCGTCAGGAGGGCCATAGGCAGCAACGGCGGCTGGGGCTTCGGCGACGGCGAGGGGTGCAGGGCCACCCCCATCGAGTCGGCGAGCCTCGCGCTCTGGGCGGCAAGGACCACTAGGAGAGACCCCAGGAGGGTGCAGGAGGCGAGCTTCTGATGGAAGTCGATGTCAATTCCGAGCTGGCTGGCAGGGCGGCTGCGGCGGTCGGGCTCACGACCGACGAGGCGGCAGCGGTCAGGGAGCTGGTCGAGGTGTGGCGCAAGAGGCGCGAGCGGAACCTTCTGCGCGAGCGCTACTACCTCGGGCACGTGAGGGTCAGGGACCTCGGCATATCGATGCCCGAGAGCCTCGCAAGAAAGATAGACCCGAGGGTGGACTGGCCGAGGAAGGCCGTCCACGCCCTCGCCGACCGCTCCGTGCTCGACGGCTTCACGACGCTGGACGAGGCCACGGAGGAAGAGCTGAGGCGCGTCTACGAGGCCAACTCGATGGGCGCGCTCTACCGCAAGAACCTCATCGGCGAGCTCAAGCACTGCTGCGGCTTCTGGGCCGTCACAGACCGTGGGGGCGGCTTCCCGGCCATCTCCGCCTACCCCGCCACGGCGGCGGCCGCGACGTGGGACTGGGAGAGCAAGCGCATCGGGGCGGGCCTCGTGGTGGTGGAAACCCGCAGGCGCCCCGGCAGCGACGAGCGCGCACCTTCGGTCATGCGCCTGTTCACAGACGATGCGGTGACCACGCTCACGGAGGCTGGCGGCAGGTGGCGCGCCGAGCGCGTGGAGCACGGCATGGGCCGCTGCCTCATGGAGCCGATGGCCCACGGGGCGACGCTCGAGCGCCCCTTTGGCACGTCGCGCATATCCCGCGCCGTCATGAGCATCACCGACGACGCGATCAGGCAGAGGGCGCGCATGGAGGTGGCCGCCGAGTCATCGACCCTGCCGCAGACCTGGCTCCTCGGCACGTACAGCCGCATCACCAACGACGACAACAGGTACGACGCGTCGATGGGCGCCATCAACGAGGTCACCAAGGACGTGGACGGCGACTCCCCGACCGTCTGGCAGGGGGCGCAGCTCCAGATGGCCCCGCTGGTCGAATACCTGAGGCAGCTGGCGTGCCAGATGTCCTCGGTGACCGACGTGCCCGTGTCCTTCTTCGGCGTGTCGAGCGACAACCCGAGCTCCGCCGAGGCCATCGCCGCGTCGATAGAGCCGCTCGTCATCGACGCCAAGAACCTCAACGCCGCCAACGGCGAGGCGCTGGTCAACGTCGCCCACATGGCGCTGGCCGTGCTGCATGGCACCGACTTCGAGGCGGAGCGCTCGGCGGGCCACGGCGTCACTGCCAAGTTCATGGCCCCGGCCTACCCGTCCGTGGTGAGCCAGTCCGACGCCCTGCTCAAGCAGGTACAGGCGCTCCCGAAGCTGGCGGAGTCCGACGTGGCCCTGGAGGTGCTGGGCTACACGGGTGAGCAGCGCCTGCGCATCAACTCCGACGCCCGCAGGGCGCAGGCCAGGGCCGCGCTTGCCGGGAGCCTTCAGGCGACGGGGCAGGGCGATGGCAGAGCTTAGCCGCAGGGCGCTCGAGGACTACGACGCGCGCCTCTCCGATGTGGCCGAGGCGGCGGGGGAGGCTGCGGCGCAAGCCTACGACGCCATGCGCGCCGCCGACCTCAACGCCTCGGTGGAGGAGGTCAGGGAGGGCGCCATAGCGATAGTGGACGCCGTGCTGG
>CAMXZR010000003.1 GCA_947253595.1 uncultured Olsenella sp.
GGCCTCCTTGTAGGGCCCCGCCTCCTCGGCCCTGCCGAGGGCCTTGTGGATGCGGGCCGTGGAAATCATGTCCATCGTGCGCGTGATCTGCATGGTGCTCCTGATGGAGCTCATGCGCCGCGATATCTCACGAAGGTTCGCCATGCCGGCCTACCCCCGCGTCTTCCTCGTCGTGGGCTCGGAGGAGTCGCTCGCGGCCTTCTCCGCCAGCTCTTCCACGTTCGTCGCCTGGCCCCTGTTGGGGTGCTCCAGAAGGAACTCCTCCTTGAAGTGGGCGACGTGCGCCTTGATGCGCTCGCCCGTCTCGTCGTCGATCTTCTCTGCCCTGAGGCGTACGCGAAGCTGCGGGTGACGCTCGGCCATGTAGGCGGCGAGCTTGTCACGGAAGAGGGTCACGCGATCGAGGTCGATGTCGTCGAGAAAGTCCTCCTTGGCGGCAAAGATCGAGACGACCTGGTCGGCCACGTCGAGGGCGGCGTAGCGAGGCTGCTTGAGGAGCTCCATCATGTGGGCGCCGTGATTGAGCTGGTACTGCGTCGTCGCGTCGAGGTCGCTGCCGAACTGCGAGAAGGCCTGCTTCTCTCGGTAGCTCGCCAGGTCGAGGCGCAGCGTGCCAGCCACCTGCTTCATGGACTTGAGCTGAGCGGCACCACCCACGCGCGACACCGAGATGCCCACGTCGACCGCCGGGCGCTGGCCCTGGAAGAAGAGGTTCGACTGCAGGTAGATCTGACCGTCGGTGATCGAGATCACGTTGGTGGGGATGTAGGCCGAGACGTCTCCCTCCTGGGTCTCGATGATCGGGAGCGCG
The DNA here is from genome assembly GCA_947253595.1 of uncultured Olsenella sp. GTDB lineage: Bacteria > Actinomycetota > Coriobacteriia > Coriobacteriales > Atopobiaceae > Olsenella_I. Next base: position 812 of record CAMXZR010000003.1, read on the forward strand.
GTGAGCGAGCCTCCTCCGTTGGCATCCGAGAGCTTGCATGCGCGCTCGAGCAGGCGGGAGTGCAGGTAGAAGATGTCGCCGGGATAGGCCTCGCGTCCGGGCGGACGATGCAGCGTGAGCGACATCTGCCTGTATGCGACGGCCTGCTTGGAAAGGTCGTCATATACTACCAGGACGTGCCCGCCGGGATGCTCTGCGTCCGCGGGGTTTCCGTTGGCGTCGTTGTACATGAAGAACTCGCCGATGGCGGCGCCCGCCATGGGAGCGATGTACTGCATGGGGGCGGAATCGGCCGCCGTGGCAGCCACGATGATCGTCTTGTCCAGGACACCCCTCTGCGAGAGGGACTCCCTGATCGCCGCGACGGTGGACGCTTTCTGGCCGATGGCCACGTAGATGCAGACCATGTCGGTCTCGCGCTGGTTCACGATGGCGTCGATGGCAATGGCGGTCTTACCCGTCTTGCGGTCACCGATGATGAGCTCGCGCTGGCCACGTCCGATGGGAACCATGGCGTCGATTGCAAGAAGTCCGGTCTGCACGGGCTCGCAGACGGGCTGACGCTCCATAATGCCGGGGGCCTTGAACTCAATGGGGCGACGATGGGTGGTGTCGATGGCGCCCAGGCCGTCGATGGGCTGGCCGAGCGGATTCACGACGCGGCCGAGCATTGCCTGGCCCACGGGGATGTCCATGACGCGGCCTGTGGTGCGGCACTCGTCACCTTCCTTGATGGCGTCGACGTCACCGAAGAGGACGGCACCCACCTCGTCCTCGTCCAGGTTCTGGGCGAGGCCATAGACACTGCGACCGGTGGCCGAGCTCGTGAACTGCAGGAGCTCGCCGGCCATGGCGGTCTTGAGACCCGAGACGTGAGCGATTCCGTCGCCCACCTCGGTGACCACCGAGGCCTCCTGCATGTCGACCGTCGCGTTGATCTGGGCCAGCTGCGTGCGCAGCGTGTCCATGATCGTCGCGGAACTGATCTTGTCTGTCATTGCTCATCACTTCCGATGAAGGTCGAGGAGAGCGTCTTGCGGATGTTCGCAAGCTGGGCCCTCACGGAGGCGTCAAAGCGCTTGCCGCGCGCCTCGAACACTATGCCCCCTAGGATGCTGGGGTCCACGCGCTCCACGAGGTACACCGGCACCTCGAGGTCAGACTCGGCCTTCGCCCTGACCTTGGCGCGCAGCCTGTCATCCATTGGGACCGAGGTGGTCACGGTGACCGAGACGGTGTCGTCCTCGCTGTCCAGAATCTCCTTATATTGCCGAGCGACCTTGTCCACCAGGCCCAGGTCGTTACTCTCGTGCATCGCACTCAGCGTCTCGAGGACCTCCGGGGAGAACTTGCGCGCATGCTGCCACTGCACGAGGTCGGCGTTGGCCCTTCCCTCGCTGCGACCGGCCTCGATGAGGGCCCTGGCATACGCCTCGATCTTCTCGTCTTCGCCGCGCCTAGTGCTCATCTGGGGCACTCACTTCCGCAAGGTACTTCTCTGCCAGCTTGCGCTGCTCGTCCTCGCTGAGGTCGTTGCCGATGATCTTGCTCGCAATCTCGACCGAGAGGTCGACGACCGAGCTGGAGAGCTCGATCATCGCCTTGCGACGCTCGGAGTCGACGGCACCATGCGCCTTGGTGATGATGTCGGTCGCGTCGCGCTGGGCGCGGGCGAGGATCTGCGCGCGTTCCTCCTCCGCCTCGCGCTTCGCGCGGGCGATAATCCCGTCCGCCTCGCGGTTAGCGTCGAGGATGCGGGCCTCATAGCTCTTCGCGCTCTCGGCCGCCTCGGCCCTGGAACGAGCCGCGGCATCGAGATCGTCCTGAATCTTCTGCTGGCGCCGCTCCATCATCGAGAGGATCGAGGGCCACGCGAGCTTCGCGAGGACGACCCAGATGACGAGGAACGCGATGAGCGCCGGAACGAACTCGGCGGGCTTCGGCAGCAGGAGGTCGGCTCCGCTGGGCGACTCCGCCAGGGCCAGGGTGGGCGTCATCAACGTCGCCGCCCCCGCCGTGGCGACGGCGAGCGCCCCTCCTCCGGCAACCCGTATGTCTTTGCTCATGAATGCCTCCAACTAGCGATCTGTGCGTACCTGTGGCACGTCTCGCTACTTTGCGATGAGCGTGACGACGAAGCCGATGAGTGCCAGAGCCTCAACGAAGGCGGACGCGAGGATGAACGTAGTGAACAGACGGCCCTGCACCTCGGGCTGACGTGCCATGGAGGTGGTGGCGCCGTAGGCCGCCAGGCCGATGCCGAGACCCGCGCCGATAACACCAAGACCGTAACCGATAACTCCCACGATTCCTCCTTTGTCATTCGCCCCGGGACGGGGCGAGTACCATGACTTGCTTATGCACGAGCGGGCGTGGCCCCGCTGAATGCCCCAGTTTGGGCTACTCGCTCTCGACGAGCTGGATGTAGACGGCCGAGAGGAGCGTGAAGACGTACGCCTGAATGATGCCGACCAGAATCTCCACGATGTAGATAATCAGAAGCAGGAGAATCCAGAAGACCGACGCGCCTGCCTGCCCCAGCGCCGCCGCCGAGAAGCCCTGCAGCAGCGGTTGAACGAAGAGGGATGCAAGTATGGCGAAGGTCCCCATGACGACGTGCCCTGCAAACATGTTGCAGAAGAGTCGGACTGCCAAGGTGATTAGGCGCAGGAAGGTCGAGACGAGCTCAATGGCCCAGACGAGCACGTTCATGGGGAACGAAACGCCCTCGGGGGCGAGACTCTTGATGTAGCCGATCACTCCGAGACGCTTGCAGCCCAGGACGATGAAGTAGACGAAGGAGCAGAGGGCGAGGGCGGCGGTGACGCCGATGGTCCCCGTGCCGGGATGGCAGCCGGGGATGACGCCCACGATGCTGTTGCAGACGATGAAGAAGAAGAGGGCGGCGAGGAAGGGGAAGTGCTTCTTCCAGGTGTCACCCAGGATGGACTTGCACATGTCGTCACGAACGAACTCGACGACGAACTCAATCCCGTTCACGAAGGTTCCCTGGGGCACGAGGCTCGAGGCCTGCTTCTTCTTGAAGACGAAGACAACGCAGAGCATGAGGGCGAGGGCGACGCACATCCAGAATATGTAGTTGGTGAACCCGAACGTTGTGTCGCCGACGATGGCATGGGTCATGAACCCATCGAGAAGCTCGTCCATGGCCTCGGGCAACTTGGAAAGCGCGTCCACCTGTCCTGTCCTTTCCCTCTCGCCTCGTCAGCGACTGCCGGCGCGGCTATCTGCCTTGTCCACCGCGCGGGTTTGCCGCACGCCAGGCACGCACGCTCTCTGCCGCCCAGATGGCGAGGAAGGTCGCCACGGTGCTGACGCCGAACGAGAAGACGTTCTCCCTGTCGACCAGGTATGCCACCGCGATGGCGCAGGTCATGGCTCCGAACGAGAGGAGCACGCCTTCGACGCCGAGTGCCATATCTGGCTTCTTACCCCAACGCAGCACCCCCTCAAACAGCAGGGCGCCCGGAATCGCACCAATCGCACCGCAGGCGATGCCGCAGAGGGCTGCTGTGGGCAATCCCATGGCCGACCTCCCGGTGCGCCGTGCGAAACGTCTGGATTCTAGTCTCTGGCATCGCAAAAAACCAGGAGCCGCCCACGAGAAGGGACGCCCAACCCACCCCAGCGGCGAATCGGACGCCTTACCAGCTCCTATGCGGGTCGCCATGACCGCCGAACTGTGTCAGTACCGTGAAGCGAGGCCCTTGGCGCACCGCTGCGGAGACCCTACTTGGTGCCGTAGATCCGATCGCCCGCGTCGCCCAGGCCGGGAAGGATGTAGGCGTTCTCGTTCAGCTGGCGGTCGAGCGCGCAGGTGTAGAGGCGAACCTCGGGATCGAAGTCCAGGACCGTCTTCACGCCCTCGGGTGCGCTGACCAGCATGAGGGCGCGCACGTCCTTGACCCCCGCCTCGCGCAGGAACTGAATGGCCGCGGTGAGCGAGCCTCCCGTCGCGAGCATGGGGTCGACGATGAGGCAGGTGCGGTTCTCGATATCCTGGGGGAACTTGCAGTAGTACTGGTGCGGCTCGTGAGTAACTGGGTCGCGGTACATGCCCACATGGCCCACGCGAGCAGAGGGGACGAGGCTCAGGATGCCGTCCACCATGCCGAGCCCGGCACGCAGGATGGGGATGATGGCGACCTTCTTGCCGGCGATGCGCTTGCAGACCGTGGTCTCGAGCGGGGTCCTGACCTCGACGTCCTCGAGGGGGAAGTCCCTCATGGCCTCGTAGCCCTCGAAGATGGCCAGCTCGCTCACCAGCTCGCGGAACTGCTTGGTGCTCGTGTTCTCGTCACGCAGTATATGCAGCTTGTGCTGCACCAGCGGGTGGTCGATGACGGTCAGGCGCTTCTCGTCGAACTCCATGTGAGGGACCCTTCTCCTCTTGCTGCCTATGGTCGCGCTTGATTCTATCGCAGGCACGTCGCCGGGCGCGGACGCGAGGGCCGCCTACCCCTCCACGTCCAGGTCTTCCGGCACGCCCGCGAAGCTCGGGTCGTCCTCTCGCATCGCCTTGGCGACCCTCCCCGTGTGGCGACCGCCCGCAAACTCGGTATCGAGGAACTTGTCGACGATCTCCTCGTTGAGCTCGAGCGGGGTGAAGCGCCCGGACACGCAGAGGACGTTGCCGTCGTTGTGCTCTCGGAAGAGCTCGGCAAACTGGGGCGTCTGGATGACCGCCGCACGCACGCCGGGGACCTTGTCTGCGGTGACTGCCATGCCGATGCCCGTGCCGCAGACGAGCACCCCGCGGTCGGCCTCGCCGGAGGCTACCTTGCGGGCGACCTTGTCCGCGTAATCGGGGTAGTCGCAGCGCAGGGCCCGGGACGGGCCGAGGTCCATGACCTCGTGTCCCCGCCCGGCTATGTAGGCCGCCAACGCCGGCTTCTGGTCGAAGCCCGCGTGGTCTGACGCTATCGCAACCCTCATGGGGCTCTCCTCTCCTCAAGCTATGGGACGCCCGTCTCGGGGCCTTCTGAGTGAGAGGATAGCGCGACGACGTCGCGGCAGGCGCCCCATCGACGCCTGTCCCCGCCCAGCGGCGAGCCTAGAGCCCCGCCACCCGCATGACCTCCCGGCTCGGAATCGCACCCTCCCTGAGGACACGGGGCTCCTCCCCCAGGCACGAGACGATGGTTGACGCTACGGCTATGGGGGCCGCCCCTCCGTCGAGCGTGAGGTCCGCCATGGCCACGAGCCTTGGCTCGACCGCGTCGCCGCGGGTGGCGGACGGCGCGCCGTGCGTGTTGGCGCTGGTGGTGGCCAGGGGCATGCCCAGGTCGCGGGCGAGTCGCCGGACCAGGTTCGAATCCGGGCAGCGCAGGGCTATGGTCCCGTCGCCGGGGAGCACGTATTCGGGCGGAACGAGCTCGCTCGCACGGACGACGAGGGTGAGGGCACCCGGCCAGAACTCCCCCGCCAGGGCGAATGCCCAGCCAGGGAGCTCCCGGCCGAAGCGCTCGAGGTCATCCGCGTCGGCGACCAACCAGGGCAGCGTCTGTGCGCGGTCGCGCTCCTTGATCTGGAAGATGCGCTCGTGACCCGGGTTGCCCGGCATCGCCGCGCAGCCTATGCCGTAGACGGAGTCCGTCGGCATGACCAGGACCCCTCCGGCAAGGAGCACGCGCTCCGCCTCGCGCAGGACGTCGGAAGAGGGGCTCGCCTGGTCGACCGGCACCATGCGTCGCGGCACGGAGAGGTCCCCGCCCTCCGAAAGGCTGCCCTCACGCCACGCCACGAGGAAGCGCGGGCGGTGGGTGAGGTCCTCGCGCACCTCCACCGAGGCCCATCCGCCTTGGACGCGACAGAGCTCCGCCGCAGCGTCGACGTTGGTCTCGAAGAGCTCCACGCAGAGGAGGCCTCCCGGCCTAAGGGCGCGGGGGGCGAGCTCGAGGATGCGCCTGAAGACGTCCAGGCCGTCGTCCCCACCGTCAAGCGCCAGGCCCGGCTCAAAGCCCACGACCTCCTCGGGCAGGGTGGGAACCACGGCAGAGGGAATGTAGGGGGGGTTTGAGACGAGCACGTCGAACCTCCCCATGAGGGACTCATCGACCCCAGAGGCGAGGTCGCACTCGATGACGTCGACGTTGCGCCCCACCCCCAGCGCGTCGCGATTGCGGCCGGCGAGGGCCACGGCCTGGGGCGAGAGGTCCGTCGCCACGACGCGCGCGCCACCGCGCTCGGAGGCGATGGAGCAGGCTATGCAGCCCGTGCCGCAGCCCAGCTCGAGCACCTGCGCCCCACGGCCTGCCGCGACGGCGCGGTCCACGCCCTCGAGGGCGATGTCCACGAGCACCTCGGTCTCGGGCCGGGGGATGAGGACGCCGCGCTCGCAGCGCAGGACGACGTGGCGGAAGGGCATCTCGCCCGTAACGTACTGGAGTGGCTCGCCCGACCCACGCCTCAGGACCGCCTCGTGCATGCCGTCGAGCTCGGCCTGGGTGAGCGGACGACCGAAGTTGGTGTAGACCTCGACGCGCGAGAGTCCCGTCACGTTGTTGAGCAGCCACTCGGCCGAGAGACGGGGATGCTCGTCCCCCTTGCGCTCGAGGTAGCTCGTGGTCCAGGACAGGATTCTGCCCACGGTCCAGGCCTCTTCCGTCATCGCCCCTCCTCCCAAAGCGGGCGTGGCGTCGACCCTGCCGACGCCACGCGAATGCCATCTATGCCGTACCCTGGGGCCGTCACACCGCCTGGGCGAGCTTCTCCGCGCGCTCCGCGGCGGCGAGGGCGTCGATCACGCTGGGAAGGGTGTCGCCCAAGAGAACGCCGTTGTAGGTGCCATTGAAGCCGATGCGATGGTCGGTCACGCGATCCTGCGGCTGGTTGTAGGTGCGGATCTTCTCGGAGCGGTTGCCGTGACCGATCTGGGCGAGGCGCGAGGCCCCCTGCTCGGCCTGCTGCCTCTCGAGCTCCACCTCGTACAGGCGGGCACGCAGCATCTGCATGCACACCTCCCGGTTCTGGATCTGCGAGCGCTGGTCCTGCGACTGCACCACCGTGTTCGTGGGCAGGTGCGTGATGCGCACCGCGGAATAGGTGGTGTTGACGCACTGCCCACCGGGACCCGAGGCGCAGTAGGTGTCTATGCGCAGGTCCTCCTGGGCAATCTGGATGTCGATCTCGTCCGCCTCGGGCAGCACCGCGACGGTTGCCGTCGAGGTCTGGATGCGGCCCTGGCTCTCGGTCTTGGGGACGCGCTGCACGCGATGGACGCCGCTCTCGTACTTCATGACGGAATAGACCTTCTCGCCCGTGACCTTGAACTCGATGGTCTTGAAGCCGCCTGCCTCGGAGGGGCTGGACGAGAGGACCTCGACCTTCCACTTGCGGGAGGAGGCGAAGCGCTCGTACATGTTAAAGAGGTCGCCTGCAAAGATGCCCGCCTCGTCTCCGCCCACGCCCGCGCGAATCTCGACGATGGTGTCCTTCTCGTCGTTGGGGTCGCCGGGGATCAACATGACCTTGATCTGGTCCTCGAGCTCGGGCAGCTTGGCCTCGTTGGACGAGATGTCCTCCTGAAGCATCTCCTTCTCGTCCGTGTCGGCAGCGTCGTGCAGCATCTCCTTGGCGACCTCGATGTCGTCGAGCGCCTGCACGTACTCGCGGGCACGCGCAACGAGCTCGGCCTGGCCGGCATGCTCCTTGGCGATGCGCGCGTACTCCTTGGGGTTCGAGACGACGTCCGGGTCGACCATCCTCTTCTCGAGCTCCTCGTACGCGGCGATGAGCTTCTCTAGCTTGTCTCGCATGGTGTCTCTCCTTGCACGCACCGCGGCGCCGCGCGCCAGGGCGAATCGTTCGTGTTCAGCGACATGAAGTCTACCACCGCAAACCCACGCCTATTCAGGCAGGCGAGGCGACCCACGCTGCGCACACGATGCCATCGCTGGCACGTGCGCGCAGCTCGGACGCGACCCTCTCGCCCATGAGGAGGCCCCTGGCACCGCCCTCCACGGCGCAAAAAAGAGAGGGACGACCCGAGCCGCCCCTCTCCTCCTCTGTTCTGGCCTAGCTTTGGTTACTCCGCAGCGGGGGTCTCCTCGACAGCCTCGGTTGCCTCGACGGGAGCCTCCGCAGCTGCCTTGGCGGCCTCGGCGGCAGCCTTCTTCTCGTACTCGGCGGCACGCTTGGCCTTCTCGGCCGCCTTTGCCTCGGCGGCTGCCTTGCGAGCGGCAGCCTGCTCTGCGGCCTTCTTCGCCTTGGCATCCTTGGCGGCCTGAGCGCGAGCGAGCTGCGCGGCAGCGGCGCCGCCAAACTTGTCGGAGAAGCGCTGGACGCGTCCGCCGGTATCGACGAGCTTCTGCTGGCCGGTGTAGAACGGGTGGCACTTGTCACAGAGATCGAGCGTCATCTCGCTCACCGTGGCGCGGGTCTTCCAAGTGTTGCCGCAGGTGCAGCGGACGGTGCAGTCGACGTACTCGGGATGTATTCCTTGCTTCACTTCAGGACTCCTTTTTTCGGCCTGGTTTCCGACCAGGCGAGGGGCGTCGAGGCTGGGGCCAAGACAATTGAGCCTTGCTAGGTTACCACAGCGACCCCAATTTGCACGCCAGGACTGTGGAGAAGTGGTGCAAGCGGGACGGGCGGGGTCAGGCGCCAGCCACGCTACACTGGTTGGGCGGGCAAGACCGAGGAGGAGACATGCTGCTTGCCGTAGACGTAGGGAACACCCAGACCACGCTAGGGCTCTTTGGCCCGGACGGGCGACTTGCCCGACAGTGGCGCATGGCCTCCGACAAGACCGACACCGCCGACGAGCTCCACGAGCGCCTCTATGGCTACTTCATGATGCTCGGCCGCAGCCTCTCCGACGTAAGCGACGTGGCCATAGCCAGCGTGGTTCCCATCCTCACGCAGGAGTGGCTCTACATGATGAGCCACGTCCTGGACGCCGAGGACGTGCTGCTGGTCGACCCCCGCCGCGACTGCGGCATAGAGGTCGACATGCCCGACCCCACCCAGGTCGGCGCCGACCGCATCGCAAACGCCGTCGCGGCACGCGATGCCTACGGCGACTCCGTCATCGTGGTCGACTTCGGCACCGCGACCAACATCGACGTCGTGGACCGCCATGGGCGCTTCAGGGGCGGGGTAATCATGCCTGGCCTCCTCTTGAGCGCGGGAGCGCTCTTCTCGCATGCGGCGCGCCTCTCGAGCGTCCCGCTGGTGATGCCGCCGCGCGCCCTTGGCAACAGCACCGAGTCGGCCGTGCAGTCCGGCATCGTGATCGGGGCCGCCGCCCAGGCGGAGGGCCTCGTCAGGCGCATCAAGGACGAGCTCGGGGAGCCGGACGCCACCGTGGTGGGGACGGGCGGCCTCTCGCGCGAGATCGCGCGGGCGACCGAGGTCTTCGACGCGCTCGACCCCGACCTCACCATCCGCGGCATAAGGCTCATCTGGGAGCACCGCGCACACAAGCGGGCCGCGCGCTAGCGGAGTGGCGACTCCCGCACGAGGGCCTGCTCGGCCGAGAACTCGAGCTCGCGGCCCGATTCGGTGACGACGGTCGCCCGGCCCCAGAGGTCGAGGCCGGCGAGGCGACCGCGGGCCATCACGCGCCCGTTGGGGTACACGACCTCGACCTCCTTGCCCATCCTGAGCTCGTGGTCGAAGTAGTCGGAGAGAAACGCCGCCCACGGCCCGCCGGCGGACCTCCCCGCAGCGATGTCCCCCTCCCAGGCGGACACGCGCCCGAACACCGCCCGTTCGAGCGCGGGGGCGTCTGGTACCGCGTCGTCGCTCGTCTCGCCCGGGACTCGCTTGATGGTGAGGTGGACGAAGATGCCCTCGTCGTCGTAGCCACCACGGCTACCCAGCGCGAAGGCCGCGCCCTGGCCGGGAGCAAGCGCCACATCCCTGGGCCAGAGCAGGCCCGCGTCCGCGCTTCCCGCCTCCACGAGGGCGTCCATCACGCCCAGGCTCGCCACGGCGGGAAGCGCCACCAGGTAGCCCATGGGCACCCTCGGCCTCAGCGTGAGCTCGAGCTCGTCCACGATCGCCCCCCTACTGCCAGTCGAGCTCGCCCAGCTCCCCCACTACATGCCCCACGCGGTCCTCGGGGGCGTACACGGGCACGCCGGCATGCATCAGGAAGCGGGCGGGGTCGTGCATGAGGTCCTCCATGGGCACCAGGACGTAGTCCCTCTCGCCCAGGTGCGCGTGGGGAAGGGTGAGTTTGCGGCCGGCATGCTCTTCGTCCTCGACGAAGACGAGGTCGCAGTCGATGGTCCTAGGCCCGTGGCCCGCCTGCCCGGGGTCGCGCACGCGACCGAGCTTTTCCTCGACGGAGAGGAGGGCATCCATGAGGACGTTGGGATGCAGCTCGCTGCGAAGCTCCGCCACGGCGTTGGCAACCGGGGTCTGGATCCCGTAGGCGGGCTCGGTCTCGTACACGCGACTGACCTGCGCCACGCAGGTCAGTGGAATCTCGTTGATGAGGACGAGGGCGCGGGCCAGGTAGTCCATGCGGTCGCCCATGCTGGATCCCAGCGAGACGAAGGCCTGGCGCGCGTCGGCGCGGTTGACCGCCCAGTAGGAGTTGAGCGCCTCCGCCGTGAGGGCAACGTTGTGCACGCGCAGGATGCGCGAACCCGACTCGACCGCGCTCAGGCAGATGCCCAGGGTGGCGGCGTCGCGTGCAGGGGCGTCCGTCACGCCCGAGACCGCCCCCACCATACGCTTGCGTGACACCGCCGTGAGCACGGGGTATCCCATGGACACGAGCTTGCGCGTGGCGCGCTGGATGACGACGTCCTGGTCAGCAACCTTGTCGAAGCCCGGACCGGGGTCGATGCAGATACGGTCGTGTGCCACCCCGGCACGCATGAGTGAGCGGGCCTGGTCGCCCAGGAAGCCCATGATCTCGCGCATGAGGGGGGCCTCCTCGGGCAGGGTGAAGCGACGGGAGCTCGCCTGGGCCGCACGGGCCGCCACCGCGCGGGCGGGCGTGCTGTCCAGGCGCACGGACTTGCGGCTTGACTGACCGTTCCCGCGGTTCCAGTGCATGATCACGCAGCCACAGTCAGACTCGGCCGCCACGCGCACCATCTCGGGATCGATGAAGCCCGTGACGTCGTTGACGATCGAGGCACCGAGGCGCACGCAGACCTTTGCCACGGAGGCGTGGCGCGTATCGACCGAGACGATGGCACTGGGTGCTGCCGCCATGATGCCTCTGACCACGGGCACGATGCGCTCGGCCTCCTCGTCTGCGCCCACGGGCTCGTGACCGGGACGGGTTGATTCGCCACCCACGTCGATGATGTCCGCTCCATCGTCCAGCATGCGCAGGGCATGCTCGACCGCGACCTTTGGGTCGAGGTTCTCCCCGCCGTCCGAGAAGGAATCCGGGGTGACATTGAGGATGCCCATGATGCGGGGGCGAGAGAGAGACATCTCGTGACGGCCGCAACGCCAAAGCGAGTAGTCCTGTCGAAGCATGGGTTGGGTCCTCCCCTGAGGCTTGTGGGGGCGTCTGCGCCCCCAGGGTGTTCCTTTGTGATTGTAGCGACTCCTGCCCGCGCGCCCTCCGCTCGGCCCTCCGACCACGCCGGGAGTGGGTAGCCGGACGAGAGGGGGCCTCGCCTACCAGTCGAAGGCCCGGGCGATGTCACAGGCGCAGACCAGGTCCGCGCTGGCGTCCTGCAGGGTGGGCTGGAGGTTGCAGATGGCGAGCTTGTCTCCCCCGAAATAGCGCAGGAGCCCGGCGGCCGGATAGACCACCAGGGAGGTTCCCCCCACGATGAGGAGGTCGCAGGTGGCAATTGCCTGGACCGCCGCCGAGATGACGCCCTCGTCCAAGGGCTCCCCGTAGAGGACGACGTCGGGCCTGACGGGGCCACCACAGACCTCGCAGCGGGGCGCGCCCGAGGTATTGAGGACCCACTCCTGCGAATGGACGTGGCCGCAGCGCCGACAGACGTTGCGGTGGGTCGACCCGTGCAGCTCGATCACGTTGCGCGAGCCCGCCGCCTGGTGGAGGCCATCGATGTTCTGGGTCACGACGGCGCTGACGAGCCCGTCGCGCTCCAGCTCGGCGAGCTTGAGGTGCGCCTGGTTGGGCCTGGCACCGGGAGCGCACATGCGGCTGCGATAGAAGTCGAAGAACTCGCGTGTGTGGTTCACGTAAAAACCGTGGCTAAGCATGACTTCGGGCGGGTAGTCAAAGTGTTGGTTGTACAAGCCATCGGCGCTTCGGAAGTCGGGGATCCCGCTCGCCGTCGAGACGCCCGCGCCACCGAAGAAGACCGTGTTCCCTGCGCCCGCGACAAGCGCCCCGAGCGCCGCCGCCGCCTCCCGTGGGTCAGTGATGGTCCTTGCCATGGTGGCCTCCCGTCGATTGCCGACGACACTGACTCTATCACCAGAAAGGCCAGGTACCAGCCTGGAGAAGCTCAGCTGCAACGTCGAGGGCGGCGGCTACCGGGCCGCCTACACCGCAGGAATCGCGCGCGTCCTCCTGGAGCAGGGAATCCACTTCCCCTTCCTCTGCGGCATCTCTGCGGGGTCGAGCCACACGGTCGACTACTGCTCGCGGGACCTCTCGCGCACGCGCAACGCCTTCCTGGGCATGCGTCCTGAGGGCATTCCCATCGCAGACTTCGGCTCGGTGGCGCGCGGCAAGGGCTACTTCAACGCCGACTACCTCTACGAGGGCTGCATCGCCGACGGCTTCATGCCCTTCGACTGGGAGACCTTCCAGGCAAACCCCGCCCAGGTGGCCATCCAGGCCTTCGAGGTGCAGACGGGACGCAGCGTGACCTTCACCAAGGACGACATGCGCGACGAGTACGACATGGTGGACAAGGTGCGCGCAAGCTCCACCCTGCCGGGCGTCATGCACCCCAAGGCGGTGGACGGCCGCCTCTTCATGGACGGCGGACTGGGCGAGGGGGCCGGGCTGCCCCTGCACCTGGCGGAGCGCGGCGGCTACGAGCGCTTCTTCTTCGTGGCAACCCGCCCCCACGGCTACCGAAAGGAGCCTCCCACCGAGCGGGAGATGCGGGTCTACCATGCCATCGCGCACGGACGCCCCTATCTGATGGACGCGCTCCTCACGCGCTGGGAGCGCTACAACCGCGAGCTCACGCGCATAGAGCGCCTTGCAGACGAGGGGCACGCCCAGGCCATGAGAGACCTTCCCCACTACCGAGAGTTCCTCTTTGGCGCGCCGGACGCGGGGCCGCACCCGGACGAGGCGGCCCTCGCGCGGACTGTAGCCGCCATCGACGACGGCTACGTGATTATCGAGGGGTAGGGACCAGGGCGCGCGGGCGCATGACAGCAAATCCCCAGAAGCGCTATCGTTTCTCGCATAACACCAGGTAACGAGCGAATGAGACCGCATTCTGCGAGAAATGCTGCCTTCCGTTCGGTTCCGTCGCGACGATATGAGCCGAGTGGCCCCGCATTTGCGACGGCAGCACGTATACTGGCCTGAGCAGACGCGACATCACGCGAGGCGAAGCCCTCGCCGAGGAGGGGCAGCATGGCACAGGGCGAGGAGCGCGAGCTGAGGCTCGTCTCGTGGAACGTCAACGGACTCAGGGCGGTCATGAAGAAGGAGCCCAGCTTCTCCCAGATCTTCGAGGCGGTGGGGGCCGACGTCTTCGCCATACAAGAGACCAAGCTGCAGGAGGGCCAGATCGACCTGGAGCTTCCCGGCTACCACCAGGCTTGGAACTACGCCGCGCGGAAGGGCTACTCCGGCACCGCCGTCTTCAGCCGCGAGGAGCCCCTGCGGGTCATCCGCCAGATCGGCTGCGAGTTCGCCGACGACGAGGGTCGCGTGTGCGCCCTCGAGTTCGAGGGGTACTGGTTCGTGGACGTGTACACGCCCAACTCGAAGAACGGGCTCCTGCGCCTGGACGAGCGTATGGTGTGGGACAGGAGCTACCGCGAGTTCCTGGCTGGCCTCGCCAAGGAGAAGCCCGTGGTCACCTGCGGCGACTTCAACGTCGCCCACGAGGAGATAGACCTCAAGAATCCCGACACCAACCATATGAACGCGGGTTTCTCGGACGAGGAGCGCGAGGGCTTCGGCAAGCTCCTCGAGGCAGGCTTCGTGGACAGCTTCCGCAGGCTGTACCCCGACCGCGAGGACGCCTACAGCTGGTGGAGCTACCGCATGCGCGCCCGCGAGCGCAACGTAGGCTGGCGTATCGACTACTTCCTTGTGAGCGAGGACGCCGCGGACCGCATCGTGGAGGCATCGATCCTGGACGACGTGTATGGTAGCGACCACTGCCCCGTCCAGCTGATTCTCAGGGCATAGGCGTCCTTAGGGCCCTAGTCGGCAACGCTGGTCCCCAGCGCCCGCCCCATCACGCCCAGGAAGGTCTCGGCGTCGCGCGTCGCGACAAGCTTCCTGGGGAAGCGGATCTCTTCCAGCATCGACCGCACGTGGTCGAAATGGCCGATCCCGCACGAGATGTGCGAGTCGGTGCCCGTGGAGATCATGACCCCCTCCTCCGCGCAGCGCTCGGCGAGCCTGCGGCAGGTTCCCGTTGCGGAGGGATGGCTTACGAAGGTCGCCTCGTTTATCTCGATGAGCTTGCCCCTCTCGCGGGTGGCGGCGAGAACCTCTCCCACGTCGAAGGGCACACCCGCTCGCCCCACATGACCCAGGATCAGCACCTTGGGGTCCTCGAGAGCCCTCAGGTACATCCGGGTGGTCTGGGCCAGGCTCGCACCCCGAGCGAAGTCGTCGCGGTGCACCGAGGCGATGGCGTAGTCGCAGTCGCGGAAGATGCGCTCCTTGAGGGTCAGCTGCCTGCGCAGGGGATTACCGTTGATCTCGTGCGTGAGCGGGACGTCGTGGCCGAAGAGGTGGCCGTCGAGGTCCACGATGTCGGCCTCGCAGCCGTGCAGCAGGCGGACGCCGTGCCAGACGCGCGGCCAGGCCCCATAGTTCAGGAAGTACTGGAAGTCGCGCAGGTCATAGCCCTGGGCGCGCTCGATGTTCCCGACCTCGGAATAAAGCATCGACGAGTAGTGGTCGGTCGAGCCCAGGAGCTCCAGGCGCAGCTCTGCGGCGGCTCGCACGTTCTCCTCGATGGTGGAGTAGGCATGGCGAGAGTAGAGGGTGTGGGTATGGACGTCGCAGGCCAGCTGCAGCATGGGAGCTCCTCTCTTGGAAGTCTCTCCCAGCTTAGCGTCATGGGCAAACGAGGGGGACGCGGACGCCTGCGTCGCGGGCGCATCCCGAACGGCACCCTCTGCGGGGGCACCGGGCAGCGAGGGGTCCACGCCCCAGCGACCCCTGAGGCCGAAGCCCGCCTTGGGCGTCATCCTGAAGGCGGGGCAGGCCGCATCGCTGGCATGCACCTCTCCCCTTCGGCCGTCCGGCGCCACGCAGACGCTGCGTGTGCGCAGGAGACCGGGACGCCCCTGGCAGAAGCTGCAGTTGCCGCAGATACGCTCCCAGGCCACGTCTCCCCCCTAGGCGTACTGCTCGGCGAGGCGCTTCCAGGCGGGCATGGAGTCTACGATGGTCTGGTGGCTCACGCAGTAGCCGATGCGCACCCATCCCTCGCAGCCGAAGCTGTCGGAGGGCACGGGCAGGAGCTCCAGCGCCTTCGCGCTCTGGAAGAAGGCCTCCGCGTCGGGCTCAAGCGCCTTGACCCAGAGGTAGAAGGCTCCCTGCGGCTCGATGTACTCGTAGCCCAAGGCCGAGAGGCCCTCCGTGAGCGCCCTACGGTTGCGCTCGTAGGCGGCGACGTCGCTCGGGACGTCCACGCAGTCCATGACCACGCGCTGGAAGAGCGCGGGCGCGCAGACGAAGCCCAGCTTGCGACCGGCTCCGGCGATGGCGGGAACGAGCTCGTCGTGGTCGGGGTTGGTGTCGGGCACCAGCACCCAGCCCACGCGCTCCCCGGGAAGGCTCAGGCTCTTGGAATAGGAATAGCAGACGATGCTGCGGTCATAGACGGCCGGGACCCAGGGCACCTCGCAGCCGTAGCTGATCTCTCGGTAGGGCTCGTCCGAGACAAGGTAGATTGCGATCCCCAAGGCTTCTTCGCACTCGCGCAGCACGCTGGCCAGCTCCTCGAGGTTCTGGCGGGAGTAGACCGAGCCCACCGGGTTGTTGGGCGAGTTGACCACCACGGCCTTTGTGCGGGCGGTGACGGCGGCGCGCACTGCCCCTGTGTCCACCTGAAAGGTCTGGGGGTCGGCCATGACCTCGACGCAGCTCGCCCCGGCGGTCTGGATCCAGACGCGATACTCCGGGAAGTAGGGGGCGATGACGATGACCTCGTCGCCGGGATCGACCAGCGCGTTGAAGCTGATGCTGAGCGATGCGGCGGCCCCGCAGGTCATGTAGAGGTCGCCCGCACCGTAGCTGCAGCCGAAGCGACGGTTGAGCGACTCGGCCACGCGCTGCCTGACCTCGACGAGTCCTGCTGCGGGGGTGTAGCCGTGCAGCTGCACGGGGGAGAGCTCCAGGGAGCGCTCGATGGATCGGCGGACCTCCTCGGGCGCGGGCACGGAGGGATTGCCCAGCGAGAAGTCGAAGACCCTCTCGGCTCCTATCCGCGCCTTGCGCTGAGCACCGTAGGCAGCAATCTCTCTGATGCTGGACTTGGAGGTCCCGTACTCGTAGCTCTTCTGGTTGATTGACACGACCGCTCCCCTCCGCGGCACCGGCCACCCGGCGCGACCTTGCGAGAAAGTAACGGCGCGGCAGGGGCCGCGCCGCCAGCTTGCAGACTACTCGCCGCCGAGAACCGGCGACGGTTCCGTCACAGGCTCGTCACCACCGAGCGGCGAGTCAACCGCAGCCTCCGGATGCTCGAGGACGTACTGCTCCCAGCGGTCGTCCAGGAGGGCGTTCACCACGTCGCCTTCGACCGTCTCGCGCGCGAGAAGCACCTTGGCCATGGTGTCCATCTGCCTGTGCCTCGCTTCAAGTACGGTGCGTGCGCGGCCGTGAGCCTCGCGCATGATGCGCTCGACCTCGTCGTCGATGCGCTTGGCGGTCTCGGCCGCGTAGTCGTTGTGGTTCGCGTAGTCACGGCCCAGGAAGACCTCGTGCTGCGCCTCGCCAAAGACCTGCGTGCCCAGCTCCTCGCTCATGCCGTAGCGCGTGACCATCTCGCGGGCCATCTTGGTGGCGCGCTCCAGGTCGTTGCTGGCGCCGGTGGTGATGTCTTCGCAGAAGAGCTCCTCCGCGGTACGACCACCCAGGAAGACGGCTATCTCGTCCAGCATGCCATCGCGGGTCTCGAGGAAGTGGTCCTCCTCCGGGAGCTGGAGGGTGTAACCCAGGGCGCGGCCGCGGCTGATGATGCTGATCTTATGCACCGGGTCGGAGTTCTCGAGGATGTGTCCCACGAGCGCGTGGCCGCATTCGTGGTACGCGATGGTGACGCGCTCCTTCTGGGTCATCACGCGACCCTTCTTCTCCGGGCCGGCGAGGACGCGCTCCATGGATTCCTCGACCTCCTCCATCGAGATGCGCTCCTTGTGCCTGCGGGCGGTGAGGAGAGCGGCCTCGTTCATGAGGTTGGCGAGGTCGGCACCCGTGAAGCCAGGCGTCAGCTTCGCGATGCGCTTGAGGTCGACGCCCCTCTGGAGGGGCTTGTTCTGGGAGTGGACCGAGAGGATCTTCTCCCTCCCCTTCACGTCGGGGCGGTCCACGGTGACCTGCCGGTCGAAGCGACCGGGACGGAGCAGCGCCGGGTCAAGGATGTCAGGGCGGTTCGTCGCCGCAATGAGGATAACGGCCTGGTTCTCCTCGAAGCCATCCATCTCGACCAGGAGCTGGTTGAGGGTCTGCTCGCGCTCGTCGTGGCCGCCGCCGAGCCCCGCCCCGCGCTGACGTCCCACCGCGTCTATCTCGTCGATAAAGATGATGGAGGGCGACGACTCCTTGGCCTGCTTGAAGAGGTCGCGCACGCGGCTCGCGCCCACGCCCACGAACATCTCGACGAAGTCAGAGCCAGAGATGGAGAAGAACGGCACCCCCGCCTCGCCGGCCACGGCCTTGGCCAGCAGGGTCTTGCCGGTACCCGGGGGGCCTACCAGGAGCACACCGCGAGGAATCTTCGCCCCCATCTTCTGGTAGCGCTCGGGCTCGCGCAGGAAGTCGCGGACCTCCTTGAGCTCCTCCACGGCCTCGTCTATGCCGGCAACGTCAGAGAACTTCACCTTGGGCCGGGTCTCCTCCGTGGTGCGGGCCTTGCTGGCGCGACCGAAGTTCATGGATCGCCCGTTCTGTCCCTGCATCTGCCTGGTGAAGTAGACCATGAAGGCGAGAATAACCGCCGTGGGCACGATCGAGACCAGGATGGTCTGAACCATATCGGAGTTCGACGTGTCTATGGTGAAGCTCACGTTGGGGTGCGCCGCCATGAGCTCCTGCAGGCTGTCCGCCCCCACGTAATAGCTCACGAAGCGGCCCTCTTCGCCGCCTTCGTGGCGGTAGCTGCCCCTGAGGCTGCCGTCCGAGGTCTTGTAGGTGACGTCGCTCACCCGCTCGTCCTTTACCGCCGTGACGAAGGCGTTGGTGGTCAGGGTGTCGACCTGGCCGGCACCCAACACCGACTGGCTCATGCTGTAGGCGATGTAGGCCACCAGCGCGATCACGAGGGCGGCGACGATGGCTGGCTGGCGATGTCCTCCGGGAGCCCCTTGCCCGGGAAAGGGCGGGCGCGAAGGCCTGAGGTCGTTGTTGTCTTCTGACACTTGGCTATGCTCCTTGGCTAAGTCTGGAGGCTACCCCTGGTAGACCTCGGGCTTGAGCACCCCCACGTAGGGAAGGTTACGGTACTTCTCCGCGTAGTCCAGGCCATAGCCCACGATGAACTCGTTGGGAACATGTGCGCCCACGTACTCGGGATTGATGGCGGGGGTGTGGTTGGGAATGTCCTTTATGGAGAAGGCGGCGACGCTAATCGACTTGGGCCCGCGCCCCTTGAGCATCTCGACCAGATAGCTGAGGGTGAGGCCGGAGTCGAGGATGTCCTCCGCGATGATGATGTCACGCCCCTCGACCTTGGTGCTGAGGTCCTTGATGATGCGCACCACACCGGAGCTCTTGACGCCGTCCCCATAGCTCGAGACCGCCATGAAGTCGACCTCGCAGGGTATCGTGATGGCACGCAGAAGATCGGCGGTGAACACGAAGGCGCCGCGCAGCACGGCAACGATGAGCGGGTTGCGGCCCTCGTAGTCATGGCTGATCTCTGCGCCCACGCGCCGGACGATCTCCCTGATCTGGTCCTCGGAGAGGATGACGCTCCTGATGTCTGCGCTGAGCTCGTCTGCCATGGACCTTGCCCTTCCCGTGTGTCAGCCGAACCGGCTGGCTGGACGTATGCGCTTATGGTACTACGCCCCCGGCGGCAGGCTGCCCCGGCGGGCTCGACGTAACGCGGTCGCAGCCTGCCGACCCGGGCGCAGCCAAGGCGGCCAAGGGTCAGGCCAGCGTGAGCTCCAGGACGAGGCGTGTAGCAGGGGTGCAACGCACGCGCTCGTCGCAACGCAGGGGGGCGACCCACAGCACCGAGCCCGTGGGTCCGCTCCTCACCACGGGTGCCTCTGAGCGGTCTGCGGCGGGTATGCGTGCCTCGTTGAGGAGGTCAGAGAGCTTTTTCGACTGCCCATGCATGCCCAGGGGGCACATGACGTCACCCGCCGCAGGCGCATCGACCCAGAGCCTCCCCCGCCCCGAGGGAGAGACGCCGCAGGCCACCGCATCGAGGTAGACCGAACGGCCCCCCCACTCCAGGGAGTGCGCGCGAGCGACCTCCTCGGGAGAGGACCCCGTCGGGACCGACGTCACGCGCGCGGCGAGAGAGCGACCGTCGGGAAGGGCGATGCTCCCCGGCACGTCGAGCCAGGAGGGGCCGACGTGCGTGGCCTGACGCGGAGTGCGCAGGAAGAGCAGGCCGTACTCGACGCGGGCGTCCACGCCCAAGATCACGCTGCAGGAGCCATTGCCCCGAGCGACCATGGAGAGGACCCTCGCCACTTGTGCGGACTCGATGCGGGCGGCCGGGCTCATCTCGAGGAGGGCCAGCCGGACCACGCGTCGTGCGATGGCCACGTCGCTCGCCCCCAGGCGGCGAGCGTCAAGGGCGACCACCCCCCCGCCCCGGCGCCGCACGAGCTCGCGGTAGCTGCGAGCCGCGACCTGCCCCAGATAGGCATCCTCGTCCGAGAGAATCTCGCAGGTGCTCGAGAGCGCCGACACCAGTCGTGGGTTGCGGCCCAGGGCGACGGGCATGAGCTCGTGACGTACGAAGGAGCGCAGGTAGCGCGTGTCGGCATTGGTGGCATCCTCCCTCCAGGCCACCCCCTTGAGCGAGAGGAGCTCGCAGAGCTCCTCGTGGGTGCGGCCCAGGAGCGGGCGGACGATGCGGTTGCGGCGCTGGGGTATGGAGGCGAGTCCCGAGGCGCCCGTACCCCGGATCGCGTTCATGAAGAAGGTCTCGGCCCGGTCGTTCGCGGTATGTGCGGTGAGTATGCGCGCGGCCGAGCGCGGGGTGCCGAACTGCGCCGAGAGCTGGTTGGCCAGCTCCGCAGCAAGGCGGTAGCGCTCCTCTCGCCCGACGTTCTCCACGTTGCCACCGGCTGGCCCCGACTTGGCGGCGAGGCCCGGCACGTCCACGCGCCGCACCGCGCAGGGAACGCCGAGCTCCCGGCAGAGGTCGCGCACGAAGTCCTCGTCGCCCATGGAGTCCGCGCCGCGCAGCTGGTGGTTGACGTGCAGGACGTGGAGACGCTCCCGGGCGATTCGCGCAAGGCCTCGACCGTCGTCGACGTCGAGCTCCGACTCAACGGCGAGCAGCAGGAGCGCCGTCGAGTCCGCCCCGCCCGAAACCATGAGCACGACCGGCGCGCGCGTCCCGTCGTCGGGAGCGGTGCCCGGGCGGCTGCTCCTCCCCCTGTAGCTTGCGTATTTTCGCACGACGCTGGTCACGGGGCCTCCAAGCCTTGTCGCGGCCCGGGCGGAAGACACCGGGCCCATACATGCGTGGACCCGGGCGAGCCAGCGTCGCCCGGGCCCTTCGGACCCCTATGATAGCCGCGCCCCGGATGGCCCGGCGCGGGAAGGCGCGAGCCTAGGCCAGGGCCTGTGCGACGAGCAGCAGCGCGTTAAGCAGGATCGTGATGACCAGCAGCGGGGTCACGAACTTGAACCAACGGCTGAAGGGCACGTCCACCATGGCGAGGGACGCCAGGATGAGCCCTGTGGGCGTGATGTACGAGATGAGCCCCTGGCCGTAGTTGTAGGCCGCAATGACGGCCGTCTTCGAGACGCCGACGGCATCTCCGAGGGGAGCCATGATGGGTATCGAGAGCACGGCGAGGCCCGAGGACGAGTTGATGAAGAAGCCCAGGATGATGTAGACGACCAGCATCATGATGATGAACAGGACCGGGCTCATGCCCGCGATGGCCCCCGAGAAGAAGTGCAGGATGGAGTCGGAGATGAGGCCGTTCTCGAGCAGGATGTTGACCGCACGGGCGACGCCGACGACCAGGGCGACGCTCATGAGGTCGCCGCAACCGCCGATGTACTTGTCCATGAAGACCTCCTCGTCGAGGCCGCAGGTGAAGGCCAGAATCATCGAGCAGGCAAGGAACACGGCGGTCATGTTGTCGAACCACCACTGGTGGGCGACGATGCCGTAGACGAGCACCACGAACGAGATGCCGAAGACGGCAAGCGAGACCTTCATGGGCACGGTGAACTCGAGGGCCTCGTCCCTCTGGCCCCAGCGCTCCTCGATCCTCTCCTTGAAGTCGTAGACGACGGACTTGGATGGATCGAGACGTACCTTGTGCCCGTAGTGCATGACGTAGGCGAGCGAGATGGCGGTTCCTATGGCGAGCGCGATGAACCTCCATGACATGCCCTCGGCCATGGAGATGCCTGCGGCCTTCGTCGCGACCCCTATCGCGAAGGGGTTGACGGTAGAGTACATGGTGCCCACGCAGGAGCCCATGAAGATGACGGCGATGCAGGTCATGGCGTCATAGCCTGCGGCGATGAACACAGGCATGAGAATCGGGTAGAGCGCGATCGTCTCCTCTGCCAGGCCGAAGGTGGTGCCACCGGCGACGATGATCAGCGTGAGCACGATGATGAGCAGCCACTCGTGACCCCGGGTCACGCGCGAGAGCGCGGCGACCGCAGCCGTGAGGGCACCCATGTGGTTGAGGACGCCGATGCAACCGCCCAGCAGGAACACGAAGAGGATGATGTCGATCGACTCGTAGACGCCGTTGATCGGGGCAAGAAGAAACTCCAGCACTCCCTGCGGGTTCTGGTCGACCCGCTGGTAAGTGCCAGGGATGGCGGTCGGCTTCGAGATGGAGCCATCCAGGTAGCTCTCGATGTTCGCCGCGATGCCCAGCTTGGTGAGGGTCTCCTGCGTCGCAGGCAGCTCCTCCGTCGTGCCGTCGGCGTTGGTGACGGCAAACACGTCGTCGTCAGCGACGTACTTCAGCTTCGAGTACTCACCTGCCGGGACGACCCAGGTGAGGAGCGCCGCAAAGAGCATCACGATGAAGAGCACCGTGATCGCGGTCGGGAAGTGGAGCCTGCCCCCCTTCCTGGGCTCGCCTCCCTCCGCAGGCGTCTCGACCATAGTCCCTTCTGCCATTGCAAACCCCTTTCGTCCGAGGGGACCGCCCCCTTGGCGGCCCCGGCTGCAACGCCTGCGAGGCGGACCGCTATGCCTCGGCAAAGACCTTGACGAGCTCGACGGCCATCTTGGTGGCGGCATCCATGCCCTCGACCGTGATGTGCTCGTAGGGTCCGTGGAAGCCATGCCCGCCCGTCCCCAGGTTGGGACAGGGCAGCCCGCGATACGAGAGCTGGCACCCGTCGGTTCCACCGCGTATGGGCGACACGTCGGGCCTCACGCCGGCGCGTTCCGCCGCGAGCTTCGCGTTGTCGATCATGTACATGCAGCCGTCTATGACTGCCGCCATGTTCCTGTACTCGTCCTTGATGGAGAGCGAGACCGTCCCCTCGCCCCACTCCTCGTTCATGACCTTCTCGATGTGGCGAAGGGTCTGCTTGCGCGCCGCGAAGGAGCCGTCGTCGTGGTCACGCACGATGTAGGAGAGACTCGCGTGCGCCTCGTCTCCCCTGATCTGGAGCAGGTGGTAGAAGCCCTCGTAGCCCTCGGTGTGGCGTGGGGTCTCGAGGGCGGGGAGCATGCCGTTGATCTGGCAGGCGAGGAGGACGGCGTTGACCATGACGTCCTTCGCCGAGCCGGGATGCACGCTCACGCCCGCGACCTCGAAGCTCGCCTCGCAGGCGTTGAAGTTCTGGTACTGAATCTCTCCCTCGGTGTCACCGTCCAAGGTGTAGGCAACATCGGCATCGAATCCCTCGACGTCGAAGCTGCGCACACCGGAGCCGATCTCCTCGTCGGGCGTGAAGGCGATGCGCAGCGGACCGTGCGCGATGCCCTCGTCGCGCAGGACCTCCAGGGCCGTCATGATCTCGGCGATGCCGGCCTTGTCGTCAGCTCCCAGGACGGTGGTGCCGTCGGTGGTGATGAGCGTGCGGCCCCTGAGGGTGGGGAGGTGCGGGAAGTCCTTGACCGTGAGCGTGCGACCGCTCTGGAAGAGAGGCAGGTCGCCTCCGTCGTAGTTCGGCGTGAGCTGGGGGCGAATCGCGCGGTCGCAGAACTGCGAGACCGTGTCCATGTGCGCGATGAGCCCCAGCTTGGTCCTGCTTTCGAGGCCTGGCGTCGCCGGGACCTTCGCGTATACGAAGCAGTCGTCGCTCAGGCGGACGTCCGTGACGCCCAGTCCCTTGAGCTCGTCCACCAGCATGCGCGCAAGTTCGAACTGCTCGGGGCTGCTGGGGGTGTGAGCCTCGTTCTCCTCGTTGCTTGGCGTGCGCACCACGACGTAGTTAAGGAGCCTCTCGTATGCTCTCACGTCACATTCCCCTCTCTGGACCTGTCGTGGGACGACCAGGAGGCCGCTTGCTCCGCTCCGAGGCGATGCGCCTGCTCCTTGATTGCTTGCCCCACGACTATTTGAATGACATGTAACAGTCTAGAAATACTAGGTGACGGGCGGCGGGAGCGTACGCGCACTGCCGCAGTACTGGGCGAGCAGCACGATATTTCGGGCGAGAGGTTCTGACGGGCATGAGTGAGGGGGCGACGCCGTAGCGCCGCCCCCTCTGGGGCAGGTCCATTTCATGCGGTCGGACGACCGGTCGAGGCGTCGCCTCGGGCTAGTCGATCGAGACCTTGGTCACGTTGGCCTTCTCCTCCTGCTTGGGGACGCTGACGGTGAGCACGCCGCCGTCGAGCTTCGCGGAGAGGCCGGAGGTCGCAGCGTCCTTGAGGTACACGCCGCGCGTCGCCTGCCACTCGCTCGTCTCCTTGTGGAGGTAGTTCTTGCCCTTCTCCTCCTCCGTCTCCTTCTTGTCGACCGAGACGGAGAGGCGACCCTCGTTGAGCTCGACGTCGATCTCCTCGCGCTTCACACCCGGGAGCTCGGCGCTGACGATGTACCTGTCACCGGCGTCCTCGACGTCCATCCTGAACGCCGCATCGCTCGAGAGGCTGGCCAGCGGCGCGTTGAAGAAGTCGTCGAGGGCATTGAAGGGGAACGCCCTCCGAAGGGCCCTGTCGTAACTGGCGTAAGGGATGAGACTTGACATCGCAACCACTCCTTCTGCTTGCGGACGCCCTGCAAGGCGTCCTTTTTCCTTTCGCTGCTATATATGCCCCATGCGACATGACTTTATACTCCAGATCAAGATTTTCTTAGTCGATTTTACTTAGCAAATCTAAGTCTTATAAACTAAGATTTTAGGTAGCGAACCATCGTAAGATGAAGCTCTCGCGCATGGGACTTTGATGGTCCCTGCCTGCTCTATCATGGCTTGCATCGATGCGTAAGGGCTTTGTTCGTCACGGCAACGGAGGCGCTCCATGGACAAAGGCTTTGACGAGGGTCTGCAGGAGTCCCCCTCTGGCCAGATGGAAGGCAGGACGGTCGACGCAAAGCCCATGGCGAGCGAGCCCCAGCCTCCCGCCAAGGGGTTCGGCCAAGATGACGTCGAGCCCGAGAGGGAGACTGGCGATGCCAGCCCCAGCCTCCCGTCCGCTGCGCCCAGGCCCGTAGCGGCACGCATGCCCTATGTGAGGCAGCGCGCCCCGCATCGCTCCCAGGCCGCCATCGACGACCTGGGGCAGGACGGAGCCCCAGCGAGCAGCTATGCCCACGACTCCAACGTTGCCGTGGGGGGCAAGGTCTTCTCCGGTGCCTCTAAGTACCGTCGCTCGCGCGGCGGCATGGGCAGGATCCAAAACAGCCGCTACGGCCAGTACCTCGAGATACCCAAGGGCCGACGTTCCATATTCGCCTCGCGCGAGAGGAGCCGCCGCAGGCGCTCGGTGCTCTCGCTCATCGTCGTCGTGGCCCTGCTGGTGGTGGTCGCCGTGATCATCTGGAGGCTTCTCGCCTCGATAGGCTAGGCGAGCGGCACGCCGCAGCGTCTTCCGCCCGCGGGAGTCAAGCTCCTATGCCCAGGGGTCGGCCTCGAAGAGGGGCTCGTGCGGGGCAGGGCGGTCCGAATACGGGTCGTAGCCGTCGTCGTCCTCGTTCTCTGCCCTGAGGAAGCTCTGGTCGAGGGAAGGGGCGGGGAGCACGCCCTCCCCCGCCCTCCGCGACGCAAGCGGCCTGTCTTCCGCGGCATCCGTGCGGATGGCTGACGCGTCGGCGACCTCGCACGCGACCTTCTCGTTCATGTGATCGCTAGCCAACCTCTCCCCCTCGCTTTCCGTACATGTCGCCGTAGGCGACGAAGTCGCAGATGCTCCCCCCGTAAGGAGTCAGGTCATAGCTCCCGTACAGGGACCTGGGGGCGGCCGTCACCACCACGCGCGCGTCCTTCTCACCCTGTGCTATGAGCACCGTCCAGCAGACGTCACCCATCTCTCCGTAGCCGCAGACGAAGGGCGTGCCCCTGCGCTCCTCCCCCTTGGGGATGACGACCGTCTGCATGTTGCAACTGCGGGACATGCCCGTGAGGCCGCAGAGGGCCATGACCTCCTCCAGCGCATCGCCGCTGAGCTTGCTCGCGTCCTTCGGCCACTCCGACCGGGAAAGCTCGAGCCGCACTCCCTCGAAGCCTGCATCCGCCTCGGGTGCCGGGCCATCCTCTGCCTTCTGGAGGTCGAACTTGGACGAGAAGGGATACGAACCCAGGGTGATCCTGCCCTTGCCCCCCTCGTAGAGGGCCTGTGCCTTCCCTCGCGCGTTGGCGTAGGACGCCTGCGCGGAGAACCCCTGCTTTTGGAGGAAGTCACTCACCTGTGCGGCGCTGAACTCAAAGTACTCCGCCAGGTGATGGTAGTCGGAGGGGTAGGGCTCCGACACCCTCAGGGACACGACGGCACCCCTGTCGATGCGCGTGCCCTGGGCGGGACTCACCTCGATGACGCTTCCGGCGGGCGCCTCCGAGCTCACGTACTCGACCTCGGCGCTGAGGCCCGCCGCCTCGACGAGCGACCTCGCCTCGGACTCCAGCCTGCCCGTCACGTAGGGCACCGTGTAGGGCTGCGCCACAGTGAGGGTGATGGCGTCACGCGCGACGAAGGCACTTCCCGCCTCGGGCGTCGACCTGATGACCGTACCCTCCTCGGCCGAGGATGCCTCGTACTGGATGGACACGTTTCGCGCTCCCGCCTTGGCAAGGACGGCGCGGGCATCGTCGACTGCCATCCCAGCGATGTCGGGAAGAACGCGGGCAGCCCCCACGACCAGCGTGACCTTGCTGCCGCGCTCGACCCTGGTGCCCGAGGCGGGCTCGCAGCGGACCGCCTTTCCCACGCCGTCGTCGACGGGTTCCTCCGCCAGTGCCACCTCGAAGCCGCGCTGGTCAAGGTCCCGTTTGGCGGCGGCCTGGGACTTTCCCGTGACTTCGGGAACGCTGCGCCCTCCCCAGAGCTCCGCCCCGTAGGTGACGAACGCCAGGGTGGCGGCGAGCGCCGCGAGCAGGAGGATGGCCGCGGCGACGGGACGAGAGGAGCTTCGGCTCTTGCCCTCGCCGGGCACGCTCCCGGACGGCTCGAGCGCCTCGGGCTCCCATATGGGGCCTGTGCTCGTCGCCGGCATCTCGATGGTTGCGGGGGCCGCGGATGCCGCGGCCCTCTCCGCATCCGCTTCGGAAACGGCCCGTGTGGCGGCCTCTGCGGCCGGCCCGGCCTCATGGGGCTCGGGGACCCTGCTCTTGGAACCTTCCATCTGCCCTCCCGGCGGGAATCTCGCGCGTTTTTCCACCATGGTGGCGCAAAGGGCGGCCGTGCGCCAGGCCGACTCAGCAAGCGCGAGGGGGCGAACCCGAAGGCTCACCCCCTCGCATGACCTCACGTGCCGCAGGACGGCGGAATGAGCCTATTCCACGGCATCCGGTTCGATGGCCTCCTGCTCGTCGCGCGTGGCGACGAGCCTTCCGTCGGGGCCGACGTCCACCAGGACTGCGTCGCCCTCGTGCAGCTCTCCGGCAATGATCAGACTGGCGACGTTGTCCACCACCTGTCGCTGGATGAGGCGCTTGAGCGGGCGGGCGCCATACACCGGGTCGAGCCCATCGAGCGAGAGGAGCTGCACCGCGCTGTCCGAGAGCCTGAGCGTAATGCGCTCGCGGGCGAGTCGGCTCCGCACGTCGCGGAGCTGGATGTCCACGATCTTCTCGATCTCGGTCAGGCCGAGGGAGTGGAAGATCACCACATCGTCGATGCGGTTAAGGAATTCGGGCTTGAAGGACTGGCGCAGGGCCTCCATGACCTGGGCGTTGACCTCCTTGGAATCGCTCGTGGAACCTGCGGCTGCGATGAACTGGCTCCCCACGTTGCTGGTCATGATGATGATTGTGTTCTTGAAGCTCACGACGCGCCCCTGACCGTCGGTCAGCCGCCCGTCATCCAGCACCTGCAGGAGGATGTTGAACACGTCGGGATGCGCCTTCTCCATCTCGTCCAGGAGGATCACGCTATAGGGCTTCCGGCGGACTGCTTCGGTGAGCTGGCCGCCCTCGTCGTAGCCCACATATCCCGGAGGCGCGCCTATCAGGCGCTGGACGCTGAACTTCTCCATGTACTCGGACATGTCAATGCGCACCAGCGCACGCTCGTCGTCGAAGAGGCACTCGGCGAGCGCCTTCGCGAGCTCGGTCTTGCCCACACCGGTGGGGCCCAGGAAGAAGAAGCTGCCCAGGGGTCGGTTGGGGTCAGCCAGGCCCGCGCGGCTGCGGCGGACCGCCGATGCCACCGCGCTCACGGCCTCGTTCTGGCCGATGACGCGCTCGTGGAGCTCATCCTCGAGATTCTTGAGCTTGTCTATCTCGCCCTGCATCATCTTGGAGACGGGGACGCCAGTCCAGGAGCTTACGACCTCGGCGATTTCTTCGGTGGTGACCTCCTCCTTCAGGATGCCGCCCGCCTCCTGCTTCTGCAAGAGCGTCGCCTCGGCGGCGTCGTACTCGGCCTGGAGCGAGGGAATGGTGGAGTAGCGCAGCTCGGACGCACGGGCGAGGTCGCCGACACGAGTGACGCGCTCCATCTCGCCCCTGGCCTCCTCGATCTTGGACTTGAGGTCCTGGACGCGGTCTATGCTGGCCTTCTCGTTCTCCCAGCTGGCCTTCATCCCGTCGAGCTTCTCGCGCGTGGTGGCGATTTCCTTGCGCAGGACCTCCAGGCGCTCTCGGCTCGCGACGTCCTCCTCCTTCATGAGGGCCTGCTCCTCGATCTGCATCTGCGTGAGCTGGCGATCGACTGCGTCAATCTCGGCCGGCATGGAGTCGAGCTCCATGCGCAGACGGCTCGACGCCTCGTCCACCAGGTCGATGGCCTTGTCGGGCAGAAAGCGCTCGCTGATGTAGCGGTTAGAGAGGTCCGCCGCAGAGACCAGCGCAGCGTCGGTGATGCGCACGCGGTGGTGCTGCTCGTACTTCTCCTTGAGGCCGCGGAGGATGCTTATGGTGTCCTCCACCGTGGGCTCGCTCACGAGCACGGTCTGGAAGCGACGGGCGAGGGCCTGGTCCTTCTCTATGTACTTGCGGTACTCGTCCAGCGTGGTGGCGCCGATGGCGTGGAGCTCGCCGCGGGCGAGCGCGGGCTTCAGGATGTTGCCCGCGTCCATGGAACCCTCGGTCGCACCGGCACCCACGATGGTGTGGAGCTCGTCGATGAACAGGATGATCTGTCCGTCAGACTTCTCCACCTCCTTGAGCACCGACTTCAGGCGGTCCTCGAACTCGCCGCGATACTTGGCCCCAGCCACCAGCGCGCTCATGTCGAGCTCGACGATGTCCTTGTCCTTGATGGTGGAAGGCACGTCGCCGGCCACGATGCGCTCGGCCAGCCCCTCGACGATGGCCGTCTTGCCCACGCCGGGCTCACCGATGAGCACCGGATTGTTCTTGGTGCGGCGGCTCAGGACCTGTATGGTGCGGCGGATCTCCTCCACGCGCCCTATCACGGGGTCGAGCTTTCCCTGGCGAGCCAGGTCGGTCACGTTGCGGCCATACTGCTCGAGGGCCTCGAACTGGGACTTCTGGTCCTGTGAGGTCACGCGCTCGTCACCGCGCAGGCTCTGATAGGCCTCCTGCACGCGCTTGCTGGTGACTCCTGCGGCCTTGAGGGCGCTTCCCGCCTCGCCTCGCTCGTCGGCAAGCGCGCAGAGCAGGTGCTCGGAAGTGACGTACGAGTCGCCGAGCTTGGACGCGAGCTTCTCGGCCGCGTCGCCCACGCGCGTGAGCTCGGCCGAGATGCCCATCTGCGACAGGTCGCCGCTCACCTTGGGCGCATGAGCTATGGCTTGGTCCACCTGGGCCTCGACCTGGGCGGGGTCGGCCCCGACGCGCTCGATGATGGCGCGGAGGTTTCTCTCGCCCGACTCGATCAGGGCCTTGAGCAGGTGGATGGGACGAACCTGCCCCGCCTCGGCGTCGGCGGCGATGGTTATGGAGGACTGCAGCGCCTCCTGGGCGGTGACCGCCCACTTGTCGAACCTCATCTGCCTCACCCCTTCTGGCTCCCCCCGGGGAGCTCCGCTGGTTGTTGAGACGATTGTTCCCTGTGCGGGCAGCAGGTATGCGCAAATCTAAGTGTCTGCACAACAGATTATTTTACGGGAGAGCTAGGCCCAGAACGACAATCGGAGACGTCAGGCGCGTGCGGCGCAGAGAGCCAAGCGTCGTGGAAGACGCACGATGCGTGAAGTCGAACGGCACGGGGAGCCGCATGGCATGTGGATCCGCACAAGCGAGAAAGCGGGTCGCGCGGCGAGGGGGCGGAAACGATGCCGCCCCTCTCGTCCCGAACAACGGCTACTCACCCTCCAGATGGGTTTCCAGGAGCCCACGCATGACCTGTTCGGGCCCCGTCCCGTCGTAGCGGGCCAGCGCCGTGATGCGTTCGCGCATGCGCAGCTCGTGGATGTCGTCCTCGAGGGAGCGAATCCGCGCGCGCAGCTCGTCGATCTCACTGTCTCGCTTGAGCGCGCGCTCGCGCATGTCCAGGATGCGCACGACGCCGGCGAGGTTGATGCCCTCGTCGGTGAGCTTGCTGATCAGATTGAGGCGTTCTATGTCGCCCTGGGAATACAGGCGCGTATTGCCGCGCGAGCGTCCGGGGTTCACCAGCCCCTTCTGCTCGTAGACGCGCAGGGTCTGTGGGTGCATCCCGGTCAGTTCGGCAGCGACGCTAATCATGTAGAGCGGCTTGTCCTTGCCGCTCGCCTCGCTATGCGCCATACGCCTCGACGTCCTTTCTGTACTCGCGACCGTCGGCGTCACGCAGCGTCTCCAGCGCCTCGCGCTCCTTTGGCGAGAGGCGCGTGGGCACCTTGACCCTGACGGTCACGTACAGGGCGCCCCTCGAGCCCTTGCGACGCACGTCCGGGGCGCCAAGCTCCTTGAAGCGGAAGGTCTTGCCATCCTGCGTGCCGGCAGGGACCTTGAGGCGAACGCCCGTCCCCTGAGGGGTGGGCACATTTATCGTCGCCCCCAGAGCGGCCTCGAACGCGCTCACGGGAAGCTCCATGCGCACGTCCGCGCCGTCGCGCTTGAAGAGCGGGTGCTCGGCGACGTGCGTCGTCACCACGAGGTCCCCGCGCGTGCCGCCGTTCGTCCCGTACTCTCCACGACCGCGGTAACGCAGCTTTCCTCCATCGATGGCCCCAGCAGGGACCTTGACGTTGAGGGACTGGCGCTCGCCCGTCGAGGGGATGGTGTAGCTGATCTTGCGCTGCTCCCCCGCGAACGCGGCCTCCGCGCTCACGTCGATGGTGGCAGTGATGTCGCGGCCCTTGGCCGGGCGGTTGGCCGCAGTTGCCTGACCGCCGAAGATCGACGAGAAGTCGAAGCCGGAGAAGGCCCCGTCACCGTTGCGGATGTTGTCGAAGATGTCACCCCAGTCGGCGCCCCCCACGTTGGTGGTGTAGCTGTAGCCACCACCCCTTCCGCCCGCCCCGCCGAAGCCCGAGCCGGGGATGCCGCCAAACGTCAGCATCTGGTCGTATTCGCGGCGCTTCTGGGCATCAGAGAGGGTGGTGTACGCCTCGCTGACCTCCTTGAACTTGGCCTCGTCGCCACCTGCGTCGGGATGGTACTTGGCAGCGAGCTTGCGGAAGGCCTTCTTGATATCGTCCTGGCTGGCGTCGCGCTTCACGCCCAGGACGTCGTAGTAGTTCTTGTCTGCCATCGAAGCCAACGCCTCCTTCCTTGTGGCCGTGCCCGGACCGAAGCCCGGGCACGCCAAGTGCGACTATTCCTCTTCCGTAGCGTCATCCTCAGGTTTGCCCTCGGCCTCCGGCTCGGGACGCTTGGGACCCCCGTAGGTCACGGTGACCATAGCGGTGCGGATGACCTTGCCGCCCATGCGGTAGCCCCTCTGATACACCTGGGCCACCGTCTCGTCGTAGGCCTCTGCGTTTTCCTCGCGACCGACTGCCTGGTGGACCAGAGGGTCGAAGGGCTCGCCGGCAGGATCGATGACCTCGACGCCCTCCTTGCCCAGGACCGAGACCATCTTGTCGTGCACCGCGTCGACGCCAGCGACGAACTGCAGCATGGCCTCGTCGCCGTCGGCGGTCTGCGTCGCATGGGCAGAAGCACGCTCCATGTCGTCGAGCACCGGGAGCAGGTTGAGCACGAGCTTCTCGGCAGCGCGCTCCCTCTCTGCCAGACGTTCCTGCGCGGTGCGACGGCGGTAGTTGTCCCAGTCGGCCTGCAGGCGGGCCAGACGATCCGCCGAGTCTGCCGCCTCCCGCTGGGCGGCGGCGACCTTGTCCGCCACCTCGTCCAGCTGGTGCTGAAGGTCGTCACGCTCCTGGCGAACCTTGTCGGCATCCGCCTTGAAGTCCACCTCGGCAGCCTGCTCGCCAGCACGCTTCGCGGCCTCGACCAGGTCCTCCTCGCTGGGCTCGCCCTCGGGCGCACGCCCTGCGTCAGCTCCGGAGTCGGCAGCCTGCTCGGCCTCGTGCTCCTTGGCCTTGGCGGCCTCTTCCCTCATGTCGTCACCCTCGATAGGCACCTTCACGTCACCCTCCTCGGGCTGCCAATGGGGCGGCCACAGGAGCCGCCCCAGCCAACATCCTGTTCGTGGGCCTAGGCGGCCTCGGCCTACTGCTTGTTCTTGTCGTCGTCCACTACCTCGTAGTCGGCATCGACGACATCATCCGTCGAGCTGCCGGCACCGGCGGAAGTCTGGGCCTGCGTGTCGGAGTAGACGATCTCGGCGAGTTTGTGTCCGACCTCCTGGAGCTTCTCTCCCGCGGCCTTGATGGCGTCGGTGTCGGTGTCGTCGAGCGCCTTCTTGGCTGCGTCGACCGCGTCCTGGACCTCCTTCTTCTGGTCATCGGACACCTTGTCGCCCAGGTCCTTCAGGGTCTGCTCGGTGCTGTAGCAGAGGGAGTCGGTCTGGTTGCGGACCTCGATCTCGTCCTTGTGCTTCTTGTCCTCCTCGGCGTGGGACTCGGCGTCCTTGACCATGCGGTCGACCTCGTCGTCCGAGAGCGCTGTGGAGCCAGAGATCGTAATCTGCTGCTGCTTGCCGGTGCCCTTGTCCTTGGCGGTGACCTTCACGATGCCGTTGGCGTCGATGTCGAAGGTGACCTCAATCTGGGGCACGCCGCGGCGCGCGGCGGGGATGCCGGTCAGGTTGAACTTACCCAGGCTCTTGTTGTCACGCGCCATCTCGCGCTCGCCCTGTAGGACGTTGATCTCGACGGAGGTCTGGTTGTCGGCCGCCGTGGAGTAGACCTCGGTCTTGCTGGTGGGGATGGTGGTGTTGCGGTCGATCATCTTGGTCATGACGCCGCCCATGGTCTCGACGCCCAGCGAGAGCGGGGTGACGTCAAGCAGCAGGATGCCAGAGACGTCGCCGGTGAGCACGCCGCCCTGGACGGCGGCACCGTCGGCCACGACCTCGTCGGGGTTCACGGACATGTTGGGCTGCTTGCCGGTCATCTGCTTGACCAGGTCCTGAACCGCGGGCATGCGGCTGGAGCCACCGACCAGAATGACCTCGTTGACCTCAGAGAGCTGCAGGCCCGCATCGCGCAGGGCCTTGGTGACGGGACCCTTGCAACGCTCGAGCAGGTCGCGCGTGATGCGCTCGAACTCGGCGCGGGTGAGGGTGTACATCAGGTTCTTGGGGCCGGTGGAGTCCATGGCGATGAAAGGCAGGTTGATGTCGGCCTGCTGGGCGCTGGAGAGCTCCTTCTTGGCGTTCTCGGCAGCCTCCTTCAGGCGCTGCAGGGCCATGGGGTCACGTCGTAGGTCGATGCCCATCTCCTGCTGGAACTTGTCGGCCATCCAGTCGATGACGCGCTGGTCCCAGTCGTCGCCGCCCAGGTGGTTGTCTCCGTTGGTGGCCAGAACCTCGACGACGCCGTCTGCCAGGTCGAGCAGAGACACGTCGAAGGTGCCACCGCCCAGGTCGAAGACCAGGACCTTCTGATCGATGTCCCTTTTGTCGAGTCCGTAGGCGAGGGCCGCAGCGGTGGGCTCGTTGACGATGCGCTGGACGTTGAGACCGGCGATCTTTCCCGCGTCCTTGGTGGCCTGGCGCTGCGCGTCATTGAAGTAGGCGGGAACGGTGATGACCGCGTCGGTGACGGGTTCGCCCAGGTACTTCTCGGCGTCTGCCTTCATCTTTACCAGAATCATGGCGCTGATCTGCTCGGGGGTGAAGTCCTCGCCGTCGATCTCGACCACGGCTCGGTTGCCGGTGCCGCCCTTCACGGAGTAGGGGACGGTCTTGAGTTCGGAGCTGACCTCGTCGTAGCGGCGGCCCATGAAGCGCTTGATGGAGAAGACCGTGTTCTTGGGGTTGGTGACGGCCTGGTTCTTCGCCGCCTTGCCAACGATGCGGTCGCCGTCGCTGCGGAAGCCCACGACGGACGGGGTGGTGCGATCTCCCTCGGCGTTGACGATGATGGTGGGCTCGCCGCCCTCGAGGACTGCCATCGCGGAGTTGGTGGTGCCAAGATCGATTCCCAGAATCTTGCCCATTGCGGTTCCTTTCTGCCTCTCCCTTGGCCCCTAAGACCGGGAGCTTGTCTGCCCTTGTGCTGCCGCCGAGTCGCTGACGGAGCCTTTGTACACTGCGATTGTTCCCGCGGTATTTGATTCTATACGCAATCTAAGTCTCTACACATTAGATTTTTTGTTCTTGGTTGAGTGAGGAATCCTGAGCCATGGTCAAGGGGGAGCCTGGACGCCCGGGCCACCGCCATAGCCCCTCCCCATATTGCCCCCGCCCGGTACCCGGGGCGCACTTGCGCTAAGCTCATCCATGCGATGCTCGTATTTTGCGGGCGGGGAGAACTCGTCCAAAGGTCGCTGGGAGGCCCCGTGAAGCTGCTCATTGCCTCTGACATCCACGGCGCGGCAGACTGCTGCGCCCGCCTCATGGACGCAATCGAGGCGGAGCAGCCCGACCGCGTGGTGCTCCTGGGAGACCTCCTCTATCACGGGCCGCGCAACGACCTGCCCGCAGACTACGACCCCAAGCGGGTCATCCAAATGCTCAACTCCATCTGTGACCAGGTCATAGCCGTGCGTGGCAACTGCGACGCGGAGGTCGACCAGATGGTCCTCGACTTCCCCTGCATGGCCGACCACAACCTGCTCTGGGACGGCGCGGCACCCAACCCCGCGACCGGCGCGACGGGACGCGCCCTCTTCCTGACGCATGGCCACGTCTGGGGCGCGGGCTTCCACAACTCCATCGACCACCTGCCCAATCTGCCCGACGGCTCCACCCTCGCGTTCGGACACACGCACAGGAAGGTCAGCGAGCCCGCTCCGGGAAACCCCGGCGTCTGGTGCTTCAATCCCGGCAGCGTGGGCATCCCCAAGGACGGGAGCAACAGCTACGGCCTCTGGCTGGACGGCAGCCTCGAGCATCGCGAGCTCTGACGCGGAGCGCGGGGCCGATGACCCGAGTCGCAACTCGGGTCATCGGCAGGATTGTCAGCGTCCCCCTCGCCCACCGAAGGCCTGGAAGGCGACGGAGGCCACGGCGCAGAGTACGCCGCCGATGGGCCAGGGGACCCAGAACATGCGGTTGACGCCATGCCCCGCGTCGCCCATCGACCCGAAGAGCAGAATCAGCGCCAGCGCAGTCGCAAGCAGCATGATGATCGCGCAGACGGACCCCGCGGTTGCCTTCATGCGCTTCAGCGCGAGGATGCGCTCGCGCTCCCCCTCGTCCACCAGCGCTACGATCTGGGCCTCGCTGAGCGACTCGAGGGACTCCTCGTTGTAGCCCTCGACGTTGACGCGCTCGCCCATGACCATCGCGTACACGATGACCCCCACGCCCAGGGCGAATAGGAGCAGCATGACGAAGGACGAGGCGTTACCGTCCCCCAGGAGCGACCGGGCAACGCAGCCTACGAATATCGCGGCCATGCCGAGGACGATTCCCCGGGCCAGCATACGGCGAGCCCCGACGCGCTCCTCGTCGCCATAGAAGTCCTCAACGAAGGGGTGGGCCTTGTGGAAGCCGTCGTGCGCGAGGGCCGCTGGGATGATGAGCGCCAGGCCAGCCGCCATCAGGGGGAGGAGTACTGCGACCGAGAGCGCGTCGCTGTCGGGCAGCACCCCACCCGGATTGACCCCCTCGAAGAAGGCTGCGAGCGCGGCCCCGGCGAGGACTGTCGCGACGCCACATGCCAACCTCAGCGAGAAGGAGCGCATGTGCTCCTCGTAGCCGCAGACGTCCGTGGAAGGTCCGGACGAGACGAGCTCGGCCTCCGGTGGCTCAGCTGACGTAAGGTCGCCCTTCACGAGCTCGTCGATGGTGCAGCCGAAGATGTCGCAGAGCTTGATAAGCTTGTCCATCTCGGGGTAGGCACGCTCCGCCTCCCACTTGGTCACCGACTGGCGGCTCACGCCCACCAGCATGGCGAGCTGTTCCTGAGTCATGTTGCGCGTGGCGCGCAGGTGCTGAAGATTGTCTCGGAAACTCATGGTGTCTCTCCCTGTCTTGCCGCCCAGCGGCGGTCCCAGCGTCTTCTGTGCCGGCACCTTCGAATCTATGGCAGCGAGGCGCTGCTGGCCACCAACTCGAAGCTGCATTTTGGAAGGAAGCACGGCGACCGTCGGTTGCGCGCCCCAGGTCAGAGGCTGCAAAGCCAGCAAATCCCACAAAATGCTGTCGAATTTCGCAAAGCCCCGGCTGGGCGAGAGAAACGCCGGCATCCTGTGAGAAATGCTGTCGCGCACTACAGTCCTCGCCGCGCGTCGCGGTCCTTTCTGCATGCCGTGCCCCTCTCGCCCGCGTGGTCTATCCTGATAGCGAGAAAACGCGCGCCGGAACGGAGCCGCCATGCCAATCAACATCCCCGACGGCCTGCCCGCCAAGAAGGTCCTTCACCAGGAGCGAATCTTCGCCCTGGAGGAGGAGGTCGCGGGTCAGCAGCAGATTCGCCCGCTCGACCTGGTGATTCTCAACCTCATGCCCACGAAAATCGAGACCGAGACCCAGATCCTGCGCCTCATCAGCAAGTCTCCCCTACAGGTGAGCTGCGACTTCATGCGCGTGAGCACCCACGAGTCCACGCACGTCTCGCAGGACCACCTCGTGAAGTTCTATGACGGCTTCGATGCCTTCCGAGACAAGAACTACGACGGCATGATCATCACCGGCGCGCCCGTGGAGCAGCTCCCCTACGAGCGAGTCGACTACTGGGACGAGCTGTGCAGCATCATCGACTGGTCGCAGGAACACGTCCTCAGCACCATGTACCTCTGCTGGGGCGCGCTGGCCGGTCTCTGGCACCTGTACCGGATCCCCAAGAGGCAGCTGCCGGCAAAGCTCTTCGGCGTTTTCCCGCAGCGTCTCTGCGACGAGTACAGCTTCCTCACCAACGGCTTCGACGAGATGCACAACATGCCGCACTCGCGCCACGCCGCCATCGATGCGGGCGAGCTGGCCAACCATCCCGAGCTGCACGTGCTCAGCGAGGGCTTCTCGAGCGGCCCCTCGCTCATAGCGACCCGAGACTTCCACGAGATCTACGTGACCGGCCACTACGAGTACGGCCGTGACACCCTGAGCGACGAGTACTGGCGCGACTTCAAGCGCGGACTCCCCATCCGCGTTCCCCAAAACTACTTTCCCGACGACGACCCCGAGCAGCAGCCCATCTTCACCTGGCGCGCCCATGCCAACCTGCTGTATCGCAACTGGCTGAACTGGGTGTACCAGATGACGCCCTATGACTGCGCCGACATCCCGGCGCAGATCCGCTCGCTCAAGGCGGACTCCGACGGCATGGTTGACAAGTTCGAGGCATAGCCCGTGCCACCGGGCGAGAG
Source organism: uncultured Olsenella sp. (assembly GCA_947253595.1). Lineage (GTDB taxonomy): Bacteria > Actinomycetota > Coriobacteriia > Coriobacteriales > Atopobiaceae > Olsenella_I. Next base: position 38,664 of record CAMXZR010000003.1, read on the forward strand.
GCCCGCGCGCGTTCCCGAGGCTACTTCATCTGGGCCTTCAGCCGCGAGGCGGCGGCACGCGGGTCGTCCGCCTGCGCAATCGCCCTGCCCACGAGGACGCAGTCCGGGCGGGCCGCAGCGACCTGGGCGATGTTGTCGAGCCCGATGTGGCCAACCACCGCGCTCCGGGCGCTCGTCAGACACTCGTTGAGGCCACGCAGCAGCTCCAGCGGGGCAAAGGCCCCCGCCTCCCCGAGGTCCGAGACCGCGCTGAGCTCATGGCCGTCGGCACCCAGGCCCGAGGGGACCACGAACTCCCCCACGCCCAGCGCCTCGAGCTCGGCGGCGCGGGAGAGCGGGCTTGCCATGCCGGCCAGGTCTCCCACGACGCGACGGCCCCGCCCCTCGGCCACGCGCAGCACGGCGTCAAAGGTCTGGTTGGAGGCGAGTCCCAGGACGCTCACTGCATCGGCGCCATAGTCGAAGCACTTCTGGGCGATGTAGCCACCGCTGTGGAAGACCTTCGCGTCCGCCAGAACGACCTTGTCCGGGAAGGCATGCTTCACGTGCCTCACCATGGACAGGCCTTCCTCCACCAGGAGCGGATAGCCCACCTCGACCACGTCAACGTAGTCACGGGTGTCGAGGATGAGGTCGAGGCAGTCCTCCAACCTCAGTGCATCCAGCGTAAGCTGCAGCCGCATTTTAACCTCCAGACAGTTCGTCGCAACAGGCACAGCGTAATCGAGGGCCTCGGGATATTCGTGAACCTTTGATGTGAGGAGGGCCTTTGGCGCGATTCGAGCGGCGGACGGAGGTCCCCTTTGCGCGCTCCGGGCTCCCGCACCTATGTCTGCCCTGCAGCACGATGCGATTTGGGCGATACTTATGCGTATGACTAAGACATTTGCCGAGCTCGGGCTAAACGAGCACATCCTTGCAGGCGTCGAAGAGCTGGGCTTCGCGACGCCGACCCCCGTCCAGGAGCAGGCAATCCCCGCAGTGCTCGCCGGACGCGACGTAATCGCCTCGGCGCAGACCGGAACGGGCAAGACCGCCGCCTTCGCGCTACCGGTTCTGCAGGTCATCGAGCCCCTCTCTCTCGCGGCGCGCAGTCGGCCGAAGGCCGAGGCACCCGCACCGGCCGACGCCACGTCGACGGTCGCGGGCGAGGGTGGCGGCAACTCCCCGCAGGACCGCCCCACGAGCTCCAGCGGCCACCCCGGCCCTGACGTCCTGGCCGATCGCGTGGAGGACGATTCGTCCCTCTCCGCCCCCGTCGACCCCGACGGCAGCATCAAGGGCGCGGCACTCAACGGGCCCAAGCGCCGTCGGCGCAGGCGCCACAAGAAGGCCACGCCCGAGGACGTCCCGTCGCGCGAAGGGGCGAGCGGCCACGATCCGGACGTCGGCTCCGGCGCAAGGCCCGCATCGCCGGAAGCTCCGGCCGCCGAGGCAGACAAGCCCAAGCGCAAGCGCCGCCGCAGGAAGAAGCCCGCATCCAAGCACTCCGGCTCCCCCGCGGACGACTCGCGCGAAAAGGACCCCGCCGCCAGGCCCTTCGGTCCCTTCGCCCTGGTCGTGACCCCCACTCGTGAGCTTGCGGCGCAAATCGAGGACGTCGTGAGCGTCGTCTGCCGAAAGACGGGACAGAAGACCGTCGTGGTCATGGGCGGCGCCAGATTCGAGCGCCAGATTCGCGAGCTCGAAAGCGGCTGCGACCTGCTCGTTGCCACCCCAGGACGTCTCATTGACCTCATGGAGCACGAGCACGTGAGCCTAGCCGACGTCAGGGTCCTCGTGCTGGACGAGGCGGACCGCATGCTGGACATGGGCTTCTGGCCCAGCGTCCGCCGCATTGTCAAGGCCTGCCCGGAGGAGCGTCAGACGCTGCTCTTCTCGGCCACCATCCCGCCCAGCATCAAGGGCACCGTGGACGCGATGCTACATGACCCGGCGTCCATCGAGATCGCCCGCGTTGGAGAGACGGCCGACACCGTGGAGGAGCATCTCTGTCCCGTCTCCCAGGGGCAGAAGACCCTCCTGCTCGAGGCCCTGCTCAGGACCGGCGGGGCGGCGGGGGTCGTGCCCGAGCGCGTGCTGGTCTTCTGCCGCACCAAGCATCGCAGCGACGACCTCGAGAAGTACCTCAAGCGTGCCGGGGTCGGCGTGGACGTCATGCACGCCGACCGTCCCCAGAAGGCCCGCGAGCGGGCGCTCGAGCGCTTCCGCGAGGGTGTCTGCCAGGTGCTGGTGGCAACTGACGTCATGAGTCGCGGCATCGACGTGAGCGGCATCGACGCCGTGGTCAACTTCGACGTTCCCATGGACCCCGAGGATTACGTCCACCGCATCGGCCGCACGGGCCGCGCGGGTGCCACGGGACACGCGTACACCTTCGTCGCTCCCGACGAGATCAGCCCCTTGAGGGAGATTGAGTACTTCACGCACACGCTCGTGGGTGTCTGGGACCTCGAGGGCTTCGACTACGACGACACGCGCATCGTGCCCAACCCCGGACGCTCGACCACCAAGGCGACGCGCACCATGTTCAGCGGTTCGCGCAGCCGCGGACGCGGCATCGGCGCGGGGCGCTACGGCAGGCATTTCTAGGAGCGCGGTCGAGGGGACGGGACGCGCCGCAGGGGAGGTGTATGGCCCGCAGGGCACGCCTGGCCGACGCATGAGGACGCCCCACGCCAAGGCGACGTGCGGCCCTCAGAAGGGGACACAAGATGAAGCAGACCAGGCCATACCCCCAGGCGGTCGTGAGCCGCAAGGCAGCCCGATCCCTGAGGGCGGGCCATCCCTGGGTCTTCGAGGGAGAGGTCCTGGGGCTCAGGCCATCTCCTCTGGACGGCCGGAAGGCCGCGAACGGCTGCGCCGTCGACCTCTTCGAGAAGAACGGCTCATGGCAGGGGGTAGGGCTCCTCTCGCTCGAGAGCAAGATCCGCGTGCGCGTGGTGAGCCGCAACGCCAACGACCGCTTGGACGCGGCGTTCTGGTGGCGCAAGCTCCGCTGGTCCTGGGAGCATCGAAAGCTCGTCATGGGCTCTAGGGCCCTTCCCGGCGGCGAGCCCGACACGAGCTGCTGTCGGCTGCTCTTCTCCGAAGCCGACGCCTTCCCTGGCCTCGTCGTGGACCGCTACGAGGACGTGCTCGTGGCCCAGGTAGGCACCATCGGCATGGAGCTCCTGAGGCCCACCCTCTTCCCGCTCCTGGCACGGATGCTAGAGGAGGACGGGACGCGCGTCCGCGGCATCTACGAGCGCTCGGACTCACCCGCCCGACAGAAGGAGGGGCTCGAGCCCCGCAAGGGCTGGTACGACTTCCTGGCTCCCGGTGCCGTCGACCCTCAGGCGCTCGAAGCGAGCGGGGGAACGCTGGGAGATGAGCTCATGCGCGCACCCGGAAGCACCCGGCTCGTGGTGCGCGAGAACGGGCTTTCTTTCGACCTCGACATAGAGAACAGCCAGAAGACCGGCTTCTTCCTCGATCAGAAGTACAACAGACGGGCCGTGCGGCAGGTCAGCAGGGGACGGCGCGTGCTCGACTGCTTCTGCCACGTGGGCCCCTTCGGGCTGAACGCTGCGGCGGGCGGGGCCGAGTTCGTGCGCTGCGTGGACGTGAGCCAGACGGCGATTGACCTGGCTGCGCGCAACGCCCGGATCAACCGGCTCGAATCGGGCGAGGACGGAACGCCGCGCATGGGCTTCACCCAGGCCAACGTCCTCGAGTACCTGCCGGGGCTCTTACATGACAAGGCACGCCTGCGTTCGGAGGGAGGCCCCTTCGACCTCATCGTGCTGGACCCGCCCGCCTTCACCAAGAGCCGCCGGACCATAGACCACGCCATGGGCGGCTACCGCCAGATCAACCAGGATGCCATGAGGCTGCTTCCCCGCGGCGGCTACCTGGCGACCTGTAGCTGCAGCCACTTCATGTCGCGTGACCTCCTGGCGAAGGCCATCGCGGAGGCGGCGCACGGGGCGGGCGTGCAGCTGCGCCAAGTCGAGGAGCGCCAGCAGGCACCAGACCATCCCATACTCTGGGGCGTTCCCGAGACCCATTACCTGGACTTCTTCATCTTCCAGCTGGTGTAGCGGCACCCCTCTCGCCCGCTCTCGCCTGCGTCGAAGCGTCCACGCACCAACGCGGGCGGCGGGGAGCGGCGGGCCTGCGGGCCGTCACTCGTCTCCGAAGTCCTCCTCGAGGATGGCGGCAAGCACGTCCGCGTCCAGGTTGCCTCCGCTGATCACCAGGGCGACGTTGCGTCCGCCCACGAGCTCCGGATGCTCGCGCACTGCGGCGACGACCATGGCGCTGCCCGGCTCGATGCTCAACTGCTCCCGGCTCACCATGAACTTGAAGGCGGAGCGGATGGACCTCTCGCTCACTATGATCATCTGGTCGAGGAGGTCTGGAAGCATGTCGAAGGCGATCTGGCCCACGCCACCCACTATGGCCTCGCAGACGGTCCGCCCGGAGGTTGGATACCGGTTGTAGCAGACCCCGTCGCGCAGGGACTGCAGCATGGCAGGGCAGGCGCTGGTCTGCACGCCCACGATACGCACGTCGGGCCTCATCGCCTTCGCGATGGTGGCGATACCCGTGATGAGTCCGCCGCCGCCCACGGGAACGACGATGGTGTCGATGTCCGGGTTCTGCTCCAGGATCTCGAGGCCGATGGTCCCCTGACCGCAGTACACGCGCGGGTCGTACTCGTAGGGGTCCACGAAGAACATCTCGTTGCGGTCGATGTAGTTGATGCCCAGCGTGATGGAATCGTCGTAGTCCGACCCCAGCATCATGGAGCGGGCTCCGTAGTAGCGGATGCGGTCGGTCTTGGAGTGGGGCGTTCCCATGGGGACGACCACCATGCAGTCGCGAATTCCCAGTTCGCGCGCGGCATATGCGACGGCGACGCCATGGTTTCCGGTCGAGACCGTTCCAACGCCGTGCAGTCGCTCGCGTTCGCTCAGGCGTGACATGGTGTTGTAGGCGCCGCGTATCTTGAAGCTCTTGCCAATCTGCTGGCTCTCGAGCTTGAAGTAGTAGTGCGTCTCGCCCCAGTTGAGGTAGACGGCCTCCTCGAGCGGGGTCCTGCGCACGTGCTCGCGGATGAGCCCATAGGCGTCGCGTACGTCGTCTGCGTCGAACCACTTGCCCATGACCCTTAGCCCCTTCGCCCGGAATACAGACAAAGATACTTCACCACTGAATAAACGGGAAGAAAAATGGCATCGACTCGGCGGACGAGAGGATACGCGGCAGGACCAACGCAGTCCTAGACGTTGGAGGCGGCATCTCTCGCGGCGCGGCGTTCCATGCGGCGGTCACGGAAGAAGTCACGGAGCAGCTGGGCGCACTCCTCCCGCAGCACGCCCCCATCCACCTCGAACTCGTGGTTCAGGCGTCCGTCGTGGCTCACGTCGTAGAGGGTGCCCAGGGCGCCACCCTTGGGGTCGGGAGCGCCATACACGCAGCGGTCTATGCGCGCGTTGACCATGAGGCCCGCGCACATGAGGCAGGGTTCCAGCGTCACGTAGGCCGTGCAGCCCGTCAGGCGCCAGCGCCCGAGCTCCCTCGAGGCGTCTACCAGGGCGCTGAACTCGGCGTGGGCGGAGGGGTCGTGGTCGAGCTCGCGACGGTTGCGGCCGCGCGCTACCACCCTCCCATCGCAGACCACCACGGCGCCGATGGGCACCTCACCCTCGAGCGCGGCGCGCCGAGCCTCGGTGATTGCCTCGCGCATGAAGGCCTCGTCCGCCCCGGACAGGTCATCGTCCTCGACCATCGTCCTCCCGCCTTCCCTCATTTGCATGGTCTCATGCGCTAGGATATATCCGCGCATCCCCGGAGGGGTGGCAGAGTGGTTGAATGCAGCGGTCTTGAAAACCGTCGAGCGGTACCCCGTTCCGAGGGTTCGAATCCCTCCCCCTCCGCCATGCGATTCCTGTCGCGACCTGCGTTGACCCAGTCCGCATGGTCACCCCGCGTGTGACACGGTACCTTCTCGCACCATATCAGCAGTCCCCATGGGGCCGCCAACCGCCAAGCACCCCGCTCGGGACCAAGCGACCCTTGCTCTGGGTATACTTATCGAACAGGTCACGTGCTGCGAGAAGGGAATCGCCATGACACTCGCCATAATCATCATCGCCATCATCGTGGTGGTGGGAATCTGGTTCGTCTCGATCTACAACGGTATCGTCCAGAAGAACAACCGCTGCGACAACGCATGGGAGACTATCGACACGCAGCTCCAGCGCCGCAACGACCTAATCCCCAACCTGGTCGAGGTCGTTAAGGGCTACGCCAGCCACGAGTCCCAGACCCTGGAGGCAGTGATCAGGGCCCGCTCCGCCGTGAGCTCCGCCGTCACCCCCGAAGACAAGATGGCTGCCTCCAACCAGCTGTCCCAGACCCTTGGCCACCTCTTTGCTGTCGCCGAGTCCTACCCCGAGCTCAAGGCCAACACTAACTTCCAGCAGCTCCAGGGAGACCTGACCGACACCGAGAACCGCATCAGCTACGCGCGGCAGAGCTTCAACGACTGCGTGCTTGAGTACAACAACTCCGTCACCACCTTCCCTGGCAACATCGTCGCCGGCTCCAAGTTCCCCCGCCGCAAGGGCTTCGAGGCCACCGACGCCTCGGTGCGCCAGGCCCCGCAGGTCAAGTTCTAGAAATCGCGGGCCAAGGCGCAAGTCTCGCGCTCGCACAAACAAGGGCCCGGCCGGAGCGCTCCGGCCGGGCCCTTTCTTCGTGCCGTGGGGGATGGCGATGGCCTTGCCGTAGACCTAGGCCTCCGCGGTTGCAGGGGCCGGAGCGGCGGACGTCTCGGGCTGAGGCTCCGCAGGAGGGACCTCTGTATGAGCGGACTCCTCGGACTCCTCCCCGGCAGCCGCCTTCGAGTCCGTCAGCTCCTCCTCGGCAGCGGAATCGCTCCCGGAATCGTCGGCCTCGTCCGAGCGGTCGTCTTGGTCTTCCCCTGACTCTGCCTCACCCTCTTCGTGGGACTCGTCAGCCTCATCGGAACCCTGCTTCCCCTCTTCCTCCTTGGACTCCCCTGCGAAGTGGTTCTTGAAGTCATAGGTCGTGCCGTTAATCATGACGGTTCCGTCGTCGTTGAAGACGGTGCTCTTCAGGGGGGCATAGGGCAGGTCGAGCAGGATGTCCTCGAACTCGTCACGCGTCATTCCATAGAGGGCGCTGTACTTCTCGATGATCTGATCATCGCTCATCCCCTCGTTGCCGCTGTGCGCCTGAGCCTCCTCGATGGAGACGCCGGGGTAGCGGTCCTTGGGATTGCGGGTCAGGGTGTCAAACGAGCCGTCGTCGTAGTAGACGATCCAGACGCTTCCGTCATGCACGATGCGCGTGACCTTCTTCTCGGCAGGGGCGTCGTCCTCTGACCCGCCGTGCTCGTGATGCTCCTCTCCCTTGCCGCCCACGATGTCGGAGTCGGAGCCCCAGCCGTCCTTGCCCTTGGGGCGGGCCTCGGGGTGCTCGACCAGGTACTTGAGGGTGGCAACGACCTCGCGCGGGTCATGCCCATGGAAGCTCTCGTCGCCATACCTGCAGAGCTGGATGATGGTCTCGATGGAGACGTGGTGGTAGTGGCTGTGATGGGGGATGACGAAGCCGCCCTCCTCCTTGTCGTAGCCTATCGTGTGGATGACGTTTCCGTAGGTGATGTCCTCGAGGGGGACCATGAGCCTACCCGTGATCTCCTCGTAGGTGAAGGTCTCTCCGGGCTTGAGGGGCTCGAAGTGATGTCCTTGGTTGGGGTCGTATTCGGTGATCTTGATGCCGGGATACAGGCCGGAGGGGTCCTGGTGGGTCACGGTCTCGCTGCCGTCGGCGTGGTGAATGTGCCAGTGGTCCTCGTGGTGCTCGATGCTCACGACGCGCTTGGGGTCGTTCTCGTCCTGCTCGATCGGAGTCACAGGGTCAGAGGGCTTCTCGGGCGTGGCACCACCATGTTCGCCGCCGTGCTTGCCGCCGGTCGTTCCACCCTGCGTGCCGTCGTGCTTGCCGCCGTCACCATGCTTGCCAACGTAGGTTCCCACCTTGATTCCGGGGAAGGCACCAGAGGGGTCCTCTCGACAGATGAACTCGGTGCCGTCAGCCGTGTAGGCGTGATAGTGGTCGTCATGCTTCAGAATCTTGACAATGGGCTTGCTCCTGAGTTCGTCGAGGCTCACCACCTGGACGAACTTGAGCTGTTGCTTGCCTGCGCCCGAACCGCCTTCGGAGGATCCGGGGTGCACGGG
>CAMXZR010000004.1 GCA_947253595.1 uncultured Olsenella sp.
GGTGGGTCCCGCCCTCGGTGCCGCTCAGGTCAACATCATGCAGTTCTGCCAGGCCTTCAACGCGGCCACGCAGGACAAGGCCGGCGACATCATCCCCGTCGAGATCACCGTCTACGAGGATCGCTCCTTCGACTTCGTGACCAAGACCCCTCCTGCGGCCCAGCTGATCAAGAAGGAGCTCAAGCTCAAGAGCGGCTCCGGCGTCCCCCAGCGCGACAAGGTCGGCCAGCTCACCCAGGAGCAGCTCACCAAGATCGCCGAGATCAAGATGCCTGACCTCAACGCCAACGACATCGAGGCCGCCAAGGCCATCGTCGCCGGTACCGCCCGCTCCATGGGCGTCACCATCGCCGAGTAGCAGCGGCTGCCCGGCAACTACCACGTGGGAGGGCTCGCGCCCGCTTGACCACATAGGAGGAAAGCATGCCTAAGCACGGAAAGAACTACAAGGGGGCTGCGGCCAAGGTCGAGGCCGGCAAGGTATACAGCCCCAAGGAGGCCATGGCCCTCGTCAAGGAGCTCTCCTGCGCCAAGTTCGACGAGACCGTTGAGGTCGCCGTCCGCCTGGGCGTCGACACCCGCAAGGCCGACCAGAACGTCCGTGGCTCCATCTCGCTGCCCAACGGTACCGGCAAGGACGTGCGCGTTGCCGTCTTCGCCGAGGGCGAGAAGGCCCGCGAGGCCGAGGCTGCCGGCGCCGACGTCATTGGCTCCGACGAGCTCGTGGCCGACATCCAGGCCGGCAACATCAACTTCGATGCCGTCATCGCCACGCCCAACCTCATGGGCAAGGTCGGTCGCCTGGGCCGCATCCTCGGCCCCCGCGGTCTGATGCCCAACCCCAAGCTGGGCACCGTGACCATGGACGTCGAGAAGATGGTCAAGGAGCTCAAGGCCGGCCGCGTCGAGTATCGTGCGGACCGCTATGGCATCTGCCACGTCCCCATGGGCAAGGTGTCCTTCACCGCCGAGGCGCTGGCCGAGAACTACGGGGCCCTGTTCTCCGAGCTTCTCCGCGTCAAGCCCTCCACCGCCAAGGGCCGCTACGTCAAGAGCGTCGTCGTGTCCTCCACGATGGGTCCCGGCGTCAGGGTCGACTCCTCCGTCACCCGCGACTTCACCGCATAGGGCGAAGTCACAACCTGATTCGACGAAGCCCCACGGCAGCCGCCGTGGGGCTTTCCTGTGGAGGTCGCCTTTGGCGGCAGATGCGCTTGACAGCCGGTGCCACGGATGCAAGAATCTACGATGCTCGAAGGAGCAAACCGTACATCGCACGTCCGCTGCCAAAGACAGCCGGTGCCGAAAGGCTCAAAGGGGAGACCCGCCTGCCGAGGTGGTCTAAAGAATCGTTTTCTTGGACCCCGCTTTGGCCGCGCGCCTAGCGGGGTCTTTCGCGTGAAGGCCCGCCCGCGTCGGCGGTTCGTGCCCAAGCGTGAAACGAGGAGGTGTATTCAATGCCAGCACAGTCCAAGATTGACATGCTCGAGAAGGTCAACCAGTCGATCGAGACGTCCAAGGGCGTCTTCTTCATCGACTATCGCGGCCTCTCCGTCAAGGAGACCCAGGAGCTGCGTCGCGCCCTGCGCGAGGCCGGTGCCTCGATGAAGGTCTACAAGAACAACATCGTGAACATCGCCCTCAAGGAGGCCGGCCTGCCCGACGTGAGCGACAAGCTCGTCGGGACCTGCGCCTACGTCTTCTACGAGAGCGATCCCGTCGATGCCGCCAAGGTCATCAAGAAGCAGGCCGAGACGCTCAAGAAGATCGAGTGGATCGGTGCCATCGCAGATGGCAAGGCCCTCGACGCAGACGAGGCCAAGGCCTACTCCGAGCTCGCCTCTCGCGAGGAGCTCATGGCCAAGCTCGTCTACGTGGTCGCCAGCCCGCTTTCGGGCATCGCCCAGGTTTGCGCCGGTCCCACCCGTGGGCTTGCCACGGCGCTCCAGGCCGTCGTCGACCAGAAGAACGCTGCGTAGGCAGCATCGCACCAAGAAAAAGTCTCGGGGCACGAACGTGTCCTCACACAAAGGAGAATTGACATGGCTGTTACCAAGGATGAGATCATCGAGGCCCTCAAGGAGATGCCCGCCCTCGAGCTTTCCGAGCTGGTCCACGAGCTGGAGGACGTCTTCGGCGTCTCCGCCGCTGCTCCCGTCGCCGTCGCCGCCGCCGCTCCTGCGGCTGCCGCCGAGGAGGAGGAGAAGACCAACTTCGACGTTGAGCTGACCTCCTTCGGTTCCAACAAGATCGCCGTCATCAAGGTTGTCCGCGCCCTCACCTCCCTTGGCCTGAAGGAGGCCAAGGAGGCTGTCGAGGGTGCCCCCAAGGTGCTCATCGAGGGTGCCAAGAAGGACGACGCCGAGGCCGCCAAGAAGCAGCTCGAGGAGGCCGGTGCCACCGTCACCCTGAAGTAACTGGGGTCTCGACACGCTAGTCCTTTGCGGCCCAGGCCGCTCGGGGGTCGGGCTTATGCCCGACCCCCTTTTCTGCGTCCGAACCGGATGAGGGCCGTGGTACTGGAACGTTGTCTGGGGTGCGCGGACAAGCGCGCCGCGCCAACCGTGGCCGCAGGCCCCTCTCGCACCGAAGGACCAATCTTGCATTTGGGAACACAATCGCGCCAGGGACGCCGCATCTTGCATTTGGGAACACAATCGCGCCAATTTGGCGAGAAAAGTGCCTACGTTGACAAGAACGTGAGGACGCGAAGGCGGACCACCTGGACCCCATCACAACCACTCCACATCTGTCAAGACAAAAAGAGCAGGTAGATGCGACGGTTCTCTCCTGTACAAAATAATGGCTAATTTGTCAAGGCTTTTCGTTGACCAAATAGCAGCGCTTAGGTACTTTATTAGATTGCGACAACTGCCGCTATTTAATCGTTGAAGGAGGAAGTGCCTGGTGCCTACCGCAAAGTCTTCCCTAGCCGCACAGGCGGATTCGCGCGAGCGCATGAGCTTTAGCAAGATCCCCGGCGCGATGGAGCTGCCAAACCTCATCTCCGTGCAGAAGGAGTCGTTCGAGCGCTTTATGGGCGAGGGTCTCGCCGAGTCCTTCGCCGAGTTCTCTCCCATCGAGAACTCCGCAAAGACCATGGAGGTCTCCTTTGGTGACCACCAGTTTGGTGACGCCCCCAGCAGCATGGCCGAGTGCCGCGCCAAGGACATCTCGTACCAGGCACCCCTCTTCGTCGACGTGCGCTTCGTCAACAAGGAGACCGGCGAGATCAAGGAACAGCTCGTCTTCATGGGCGACTTCCCGCTCATGACCGACCGTGGTACCTTCATCATCAATGGCACCGAGCGCGTCGTCGTCTCTCAGCTCGTCCGCTCGCCCGGCGTGTACTTCTCGTCAGAGCTGGACAACGGTGTCCAGGTCCAGCACGTGCAGTTCATTCCCGCGCGCGGTGCCTGGCTCGAGTTCGAGATCGACAAGCACGGCCACCTCGTGGTCTCCATCGACCGCAAGCGTCGCCAGAGCGCCACGGTCCTCCTGCGCGCGCTGGGCATCGCCGAGTCCGACGACGAGATCATGAACCTCCTGGGCGACTCCGAGGTCGTTCGCTCCACCCTCGAGCGCGACGTCGCCACCACTCGCGACGACGCCCTGATCGAGATCTACCGCCGCCAGCGCCCGGGCGAGCCCCCCACCGTGGATTCCGCCCGCTCGCTGCTCGACAGCCTCTACTTCAACAACCAGCGCTACGACCTCGCGCGCGTGGGCCGCTACAAGATCAACAAGAAGCTCGGCCTCGAGGTCGACGCCCAGCAGAAGGTCATCACCAGCGAGGACATCATCAGTGCCCTGCGCTACCTGCTCGCGCTGCACGAGGGCGACCCCACCAAGAAGCTGGACGACATCGACCACTTCGGCAACCGTCGCGTCCGCACCGTGGGCGAGCTGGTGCAGAACCAGTTCCGCATCGGCATGAGCCGCATGGAGCGCGTCATCCGCGAGCGCATGGCCTCGCAGGATGCGGACGACATCACGCCGCAGTCGCTGATCAACATCCGTCCCATCGTGGCCGCCATCAAGGAGTTCTACGGCTCCTCCCAGCTATCGCAGTTCATGGACCAGTCCAACCCGCTCGCCGGCCTCACCCACAAGAGGCGCCTCTCCGCCCTCGGCCCCGGCGGCCTCGCTGGCCACAAGTCTGGCTCCAGCCGCCGCACCAACGTGCCCACGGCCGTCCGCGACGTCCACAACTCGCACTACGCGCGCATGTGCCCCATCGAGACCCCCGAGGGCCCCAACATCGGGCTCATCGGCTCGCTGGCCCTCTTCGCGCACGTCAACGAGTACGGCTTCATCGAGTCGCCCTACCGTCGCGTCGTCGATGGCAAGGTGACCAACGAGATAGACTGGATGACCGCCGACGAGGAGGAGCGTCACAACATCGCTCCCGCCGACGTGCCCATCGACCCCAAGACCGGCAAGTTCGTGGCAGTCGACTCCAAGGGCAACATCTACACGCCCGAGACCGTCGTCGCGCGCACCCGCAACTTCGACGGCACCTTCGGCGCACCCGCCCAGATCGAGGTCTCGGCCGTCGACTACATGGACGTCTCGCCTCGCCAGATGCTCTCCGTCGCCGCAAACCTCATCCCCTTCCTCGAGCACGACGACGCCAAGAGAACCCTGATGGGCGCCAACATGCAGCGCCAGGCCGTGCCACTGATCACCTGCAACGCGCCTCTGGTCGGCACCGGCCTCGAGGCGCGTGCCGCGCTCGACTCCGGCGAGCTCATCAGCGCCGCGCACGAGGGCGTCGTGACCGAGGTCGACGCGGCCCATGTCGTGGTCGACACCGCGAAGGGCCCCGAGCGCTACGACCTTCCCAAGTACCAGCGCTCCAACCAGAGCACCTGCAGCAACCACCGTCCGGTGGTCGAGGTGGGCCAGCGCGTCGCGCAGGGCGAGCCCCTGACCGACGGCCCCTCCGTCGACCATGGCGAGCTTGCCCTGGGCGCCAACCTCACCGTGGCCTACATGCCGTGGGAGGGCTACAACTACGAGGACGGCATCATCGTCTCCGAGCGCGTCGTGAGGGATGACCTGCTGACCTCCGTCAACATCTCCCGCCATGAGATCGATGCCCGCGACACCAAGCTCGGGCCCGAGGAGATCACCCGCGAGGTTCCCAACCAGTCCGAGGAGATGCTCGCCAACCTGGACGACGACGGCATCATCCGCATTGGCGCCGAGGTTGGCCCCGGCGACATCCTGGTGGGCAAGGTCACCCCCAAGGGCGAGACGGCCCTTACCGCCGAGGAGAGGCTGCTCCGCGCCATCTTCGGCACCAAGGCCCACGACGTCCGCGACACCTCCCTCAAGATGCCCCACGGTGCCTACGGGCGCGTCGTAGACGTGGTTCGCTTCAGCCGCGAGGCCGGCGACGACCTCCCGCCGGGAGTCAACGAGCTCGTCCGCGTCTTCGTCGCACAGCGCCGCAAGATTCAGCAGGGCGACAAGATTGCCGGCCGCCACGGCAACAAGGGCGTCGTCTGCAACGTCCTGCCCGTGGAGGACATGCCCTACATGGCCGACGGCACCCCCGTCGACGTGCTCCTCGACCCCCTGGGTGTCCCCTCTCGTATGAACGTGGGCCAGCTGCTCGAGTGCCACCTCGGCTGGGCCGCCGCCCATGGCTGGGACACCGAGGACGCCGACTCCAAGAGGGTCGTCGAGGGCAACATGCGCGTCGCTACGCCCGTCTTTGACGGCGCGACCGACGTCGAGGTCGCCGAGGCCCTGCGTCGCACCAATACCAACCTGGTCAACAAGGCCATGCGCGAGTACGGCAGGCACATGAGCGTTTCCTTCGTCCCCCAGCTCAACGAGAAGGGAAAGATGACGCTCTATGACGGGCGCACCGGCGAGGCCTTCAAGAGTCCCATCACCGTGGGAACCTCCTACATCCTCAAGCTGGGCCACATGGTCGACGACAAGATACATGCCCGCTCGACCGGCCCGTACTCCCTGGTCACCCAGCAGCCGCTGGGCGGCAAGGCGCAGTTCGGCGGCCAGCGCTTCGGCGAGATGGAGGTCTGGGCGCTCTATGCCTACGGTGCCTCCAACGTGCTGCACGAGCTCATGACCGTGAAGTCCGACGACACCAACGGCCGCGTCAAGACCTACGAGTCCATCGTCAAGGGCGAGAACGTCCCCAACCCAGACATCCCCGAGTCCTTCAAGGTCCTCGTCAAGGAGATCCGCTCCCTCGCGCTGGACATCGAGCCGATCACCTACAAGAGGGTCGGCGAGGACGAGGCTGGCGGGCAGGACGGCGCGAGCGCCAGCGCCGTGGACGTCTTCGCGGGCGTCGAGAGCGCCGACGACCTGATCGGCGGGCTCTCCGCGGACCTCGACATGGGCGAGGACGCGCTTGTCGGCGACATCACCAACGATAAGGAGTAGCGAACGTGGCAGATTTCGATACCACCGATTTCGACGCTATAAAGATCTCGCTCGCCTCCGCTGACGAGATCCGCAGCTGGTCGCACGGCGAGGTCAAGAAGCCCGAGACCATCAACTACCGCACGCTCAAGCCCGAGAAGGACGGCCTCTTCTGCGAGAAGATCTTCGGCCCCACCAAGGACTGGGAGTGCGCCTGCGGCAAGTACAAGGGCATCCGCTTCAAGGGAATCGTCTGCGAGCGCTGCGGCGTCGAGGTTACCAGCGCAAAGGTGCGCCGCGAGCGCATGGGCCACATCGAGCTCGCTGCTCCCGTGAGCCACATCTGGTACTTCAAGAGCCCCACGAGCTTCCCCCTGGCCCGCCTGCTCGACATCAAGAGCAAGGACCTGGAGAAGATTCTGTACTTCGCGAGCTACGTCATCACCTCCGTCGACGCCGAGGCCCGCGAGGCCGACGCCGACGAGCTGAAGGAGGAGCTGACCGCAGACCTCGAGGAGCTCGACGCCGAGCGCGACGACGAGATCGAGCGCCTGAAGGCCCAGGGCGAACCCACCGAGGACGAGTTCAGCGACATCGAGCCGCTCTCTGCCGACGAGGTTCGCGCTGGCATCGCCGACCTCGAGGAGGAGTACGAGGAGGAAAAGCAGCTCCGTCGTGACGCCTACGAGCGCTTCATGCAGCTCCAGGAGCGCGAACTCATCTCCGACGAGGGGCTCTTCACCGAGATGAAGCGCTACTACTCCATCTACTTCAAGGGTGGCATGGGCGCCGAGGCCGTACGCGAGCTCCTGCGCGCCATCGACCTCCCCAAGGAGGCCGAGGAGCTGCGCGCCGTCGTCGCCTCTCCCGACTCCCAGAAGCAGAAGAAGGAGAAGGCCGTCAAGCGCCTGGAGGTGGTCGACGCCTTCCTCAAGGGCGACAACGACCCCGCCAACATGATTCTGGACGTCGTCCCCGTTATCCCGCCCGACCTGCGCCCCATGGTGCAGCTCGACGGCGGCCGCTTCGCGGCGTCCGACCTCAACGACCTGTATCGCCGCGTCATTAACCGCAACAACCGCCTCAAGCGCCTGCTCGACCTCGACGCTCCGGCGATCATCGTCAACAACGAGAAGCGCATGCTCCAGGAGTCCGTCGACGCGCTCTTCGACAACGGCCGCCGCGGCCGTCCCGTCACCGGTCGCGGCGGGCGCCCGCTGAAGTCGCTCGCCGAGGCGCTCAAGGGCAAGCAGGGCCGCTTCCGCCAGAACTTGCTGGGCAAGCGCGTCGACTACTCCGGCCGCTCGGTCATCGTCGTCGACCCGCATCTCAAGCTGCACCAGTGCGGTCTGCCCTCCACCATGGCGCTTGAGCTCTTCAAGCCCTTCGTGATGCGCCGTCTCGTGGAGCTGGGCAAGGTCGAGAACATCAAGGGTGCCAAGCGTGCCATCGACCGTAGCGCTCCGGCCGTCTGGGACGTCCTAGACGAGGTCATCAAGGGCCGCCTGGTGCTGCTCAACCGCGCGCCGACCCTGCACCGCCTCTCCATTCAGGCCTTCGAGCCCGTGCTGGTCGAGGGCAAGGCCATCCACCTGCACCCGCTGGTCTGCGCCCCCTTCAACGCGGACTTCGACGGCGACCAGATGTCGGTCCACGTGCCCCTCTCGACCGAGGCGCAGACCGAAGCCCGCGTGCTCATGCTCTCGAGCAACAACCTGCGCTCGCCCGCGTCGGGCAAGGTCCTCACCGTTCCCTCGCAGGACATGGTCTTCGGCGTGTACTTCCTCACCACCCAGAAGGACGGCGTGGAGGGAGAGGGGCGCGTCTTCGCGGGCTTCGACGACGCCATGAACGCCTACGACTGCCGCGACAGGGTGGACATCCAGGCCAGGATCACGGTGCGTGTCTCCTCCGGGGACGCCAACGTGGTCGAGGGCGACAGGAGGGTCTTCCGCGTCATGGTGGGCCGCGGCAAGTTCCAGGACTACGATGTCACCGAGCGCTCCGCGCGCATCGAGACGACCGTCGGACGCGTGATCTTCAACCGCCAGTGCCTGCCCGCGGACTATCCCTTCATCAACTACAAGATGTCCAAGAGCGACATCTCGACCCTCGTCAACGACTGCTGTGACCGCTACAGTACCGCCGAGGTTGAGCCCATCCTGGACGCCATCAAGCACAGTGGCTTCCACTACGCGACCCGCGCTGGTCTGACCATCTCGGTCTGGGACGCCGCGATCCCCGAGGACAAGCCCGAGCTGCTCGAGGATGCGCAGGAGAAGGTCGATCAGATCAACGAGTACTACGAGGACGGCTTCCTTTCTGAGCGCGAGCGCCACGCCGAGGTCATCAATGCCTGGACCGAATGCACCGAGACCCTAGGCACCAAGATGCTCGAGGGCTTCGCCGAGGACAACCCCATCTACATGATGGCCGACTCTGGCGCCCGAGGCTCCAAGACGCAGCTCCGTCAGCTCGCAGGCATGCGAGGCCTCATGGCCGACATGTCCGGCGATACCATCGACCTGCCCATCAAGGCCAACTTCCGTGAGGGCCTGGAGCCGCTCGAGTACTTCATCTCGACCTATGGCGCCCGCAAGGGCCTGGTCGACACGGCCTCCCACACCTCCGACTCCGGATATCTGACCCGTCGCCTGGTCGACGTCGCGCAGGACGTCATCGTGCGCGAGGAGGACTGCGGCACCGATGAGGCGGTCACCTACGACCTCATCAAGCCGGGCGAGACGGACGTCGATACCGACCTGATCGGTCGCTGCGCCCTCGACGACATCGTCAATCCCCAGACCGGCGAGGTCATCGTCGCGAAGGATGGCTACGTCGAGTCCAAGGCGGACCTCGAGGCCATGGTCGAGGCCGGCCTGAAGAAGGTCCAGCTCCGCGCCCTGCTGACCTGCAAGTCCAAGTACGGCGTCTGCCAGAAGTGCTACGGCTGGGACCTCTCCACCCGCAGGCCCGTCAACATCGGCACCTCGGTGGGCATCATCGCCGCCCAGTCGATCGGCGAGCCCGGCACGCAGCTCACGATGCGTACGATCCACTCCGGCGGCGTTGCCGGCGCGGACGACATCACGCAGGGCCTGCCTACCGTCGCCCGCATGTTCGACGTCGTCGGCAACGTCAACGAGAAGATTCTGGGCCGCGAGGCCGATCTGGCACCCTACACGGGCACGCTCCAGATCACGCCCGAGCAGACCGAGTACCAGCTGCGCATCCTCGACAGCGAGGACTCCAGCCGCATCCTGGCCGAGTGGAGGGTTCCCGCCTCCGTCCGCTTCATGCCGGGCATCGAGGACGGTGCCGAGGTCCGCGCCGGCGACCAGGTGACCCGCGGTTTCGTCAACTTCCGCAAGCTGCGCAAGCTCACCGACATCGAGTCGACGATGCACACCTTCGTCAAGTCGGTCAAGGACGTCTACACCTCCCAGGGCGTCGATCTGAACGACAAGCACATCGAGGTCATCGCCCGCCAGATGCTGCGGCGCGTGCAGGTGACCAACCCCGGTGACTCCACCTACCTGCTGGGCCAGTACGTCGACCGCTACGTCTTTGCCAACACGGTGCGCAACATCGCCCTGGCCGGCGGAACGCCTCCCGAGGCCGAGCCCGTCATCCTGGGCACCCTCAAGGTGGCAAGCTCCATCGACTCCTGGCTCTCCAGCGCGTCGTTCATCCGCACCGCCGGCGTCCTCACCGAGAGCGCGATCAAGGGCGAGGTCGACCACCTGCTGGACCTCAAGTCCAACGTCATCGTAGGCAAGAAGATCCCCGCAGGCACCGGCCTCAAGGCGTATGGCGACGTCAAGCTCACCTACCACGGCCAGGTCATCGACGGTCCCACCTCGCCCATGGCCAAGAGCCTGCCCGACTGGGCGCCCGACAAGCTCAAGGGCATCGAGGACCAGCTGCCCAAGCAGCTCGACTGGATCGGCGACGACTACGGCTTCGGCGGCGTCTACTCCAAGAACGGCCGCACGCTCTCGAGCGAGGACGCGAAGCTCTACCTCTTCGACGACCTCGGCGTGTCGCAGCGCTGGACCAACAAGTTCAGCGAGGTCGGCATCGAGACCGTGGGCGACCTCATCGGCAAGACCGAGGACGACCTCCTGCGCATCGACGGCATCGGTGCCAAGGCGATCGAGGAGCTCCGCGACGGCCTCGAGGCCCGCAACCTCCTCTACATCCTCGAGCCCGACGAGGACGAGGCAGACAGCGAGGACCTCTCGCAGCTGTTGAACATGGTGTTTTCGCCTGATGCCGACAACGACATCATGCTGGGCACCGCGGCTCCCGCCAAGCACAGCTTCGACGACGAGCTCATCGGAGGCAGTGAGCCCTCCGACGACGGGGGCGACCAGGTCATCAACGAGGACCTGGGCTCCCTGCACGACCTACTCTCGCAGGTCGAGCAAAGCGAGGACGACGAGGAGGAGTAGCTCCTCGCACCGAGTTCGCACGGGGCCCGTCACTCAGGTGGCGGGCCCTTCTCGTGAAAGGCGTCTCCCTAGCCTAGAATCGGACGAGAGGGACCACGGACCATATAGGGAGGCGTCAATGGAAGAGGCTGGCTGCACGCTCGAGGAGTACCTCGCCGACGACGACACCGTGTACCGCGCCACCCAGATTTTCGATGCGCTGAGCGACTCGACGCGCTTTCAGATTCTGGGGGTCCTGGTCATGGGCGAGAGGAGCGTGGGTGAGCTGACGGAGGCCTGCAATGTGACGCAGTCCGCCATATCGCACCAGCTCAGGTTGCTCAGGGACCGCGGCCTGGTGAACTCCAGGCGAGACGGCCAGCGCGTCATCTACTCCCTTGCGGACGACCACGTGAGCGACCTCATCGCCACGGGCCTCAGCCATGCGGCGGAGGAGTCGTCCTCCTAGCCGCCAGGTGCGGGCCAGGGGCGCGCCGCCGGTCCTCTTGCCTGTGTAATATGGGTGAATAGAGGATACGCCCGGGCCCGTGGTATTTTGACATCTGCCCTTACTGCGCGTAATCTTCTTCGCCGTAACTGTCAGGCGTATGACAATCCGGGATGACGGTGCTGCGCCGTCCCTGATACATAGGTGCTCGCGCACCGCCTACCGTACGTTCTCTTAGAAGGAGAAAGCTTTGCCTACCATCAACCAGCTCGTCCGCCAGGGCCGCGTGTCTCACAAGGCCAAGTCCAAGAACGCAGCTCTGCAGCACAACCCCCAGAAGCGCGGCGTCTGCACCCGCGTCTTCACCACCACCCCCAAGAAGCCCAACTCCGCACTGCGCAAGGTCGCCCGCGTGCGCCTCGTCAACGGCATCGAGGTCACGGCCTACATTCCCGGCGAGGGCCACAACCTGCAGGAGCACTCCATCGTCCTCATCCGTGGCGGCCGCGTCCGCGACCTTCCCGGCGTGCGTTACAAGATCGTCCGCGGCGCCTATGACTGCGCTGCCGTTCAGGACCGCAAGAAGGCTCGCTCCCGCTACGGCGCGAAGCGCCCCAAGGAGTAAGACCCAAATCCTGAATCAGCCTTTCCAGTTCTTAGGAGATACATATGCCGCGTCGTGCAGCAGCAGTTCGTCGTGAGGTCATCCCCGACGCCGTCTACAACAACCGTCTCGTGACCCAGCTCATCAACAAGGTCCTCCTCGATGGCAAGAAGGCCACCGCCGAGCGCATCGTCTACGGTGCCTTCGACATGGTCGCCGCCAAGACCGAGCAGGATGCCCTCTCCGTCTTCAAGAAGGCCATGGACAACGTGCGCCCGACCCTCGAGGTCAAGCCCAAGCGCGTCGGTGGTGCCACCTACCAGGTGCCCATGGAGGTCAACTCCCGCCGTGCCACCACCCTGGCCATCCGCTGGATCGTGAACTTCTCGCGCGCCCGCAAGGAGAAGACCATGGCCGAGCGCCTCGCCAACGAGATCATGGACGCCGCCAACGGCGTCGGCGCCTCCGTCAAGCGTCGCGAGGACCTCTTCAAGATGGCAGAGGCCAACCGCGCCTTCTCGCACTATCGTTTCTAATCGAAGGCTCGAGGAAGTAGCGAAATGGCGAAAGTTAAGTACAAGCTCGAAGACCTGCGCAACATCGGCATCATGGCCCACATCGACGCGGGCAAGACCACCACTACCGAGCGCATCCTCTACTACACCGGCAAGACCCACAAGATTGGTGAGGTCCACGACGGCGCTGCCACCATGGACTGGATGGTTCAGGAGCAGGAGCGCGGCGTGACCATCACCTCCGCCGCCACCACCTGCTTCTGGAAGGACCACGTCATCCAGATCATCGACACTCCGGGCCACGTCGACTTCACGGCCGAGGTCGAGCGCTGCCTGCGCGTCCTCGACGGTGCCGTCGCCGTGTTCGATGCCGTCGCCGGCGTCCAGCCCCAGTCCGAGACGGTGTGGCGCCAGGCTGCCAACTACGGCGTGCCTCGCATCGCCTTCATCAACAAGTACGACCGTGTCGGCGCGGACTTCTTCCATGCCATCGAGACCATGAAGGATCGCCTGGGTGCCGCAGCCGTGGCGGCCCAGATTCCCATGGGCGCCGAGTCCAACTTCTGGGGTCTCGTCGACCTCGTCACCATGGAGGCCTGGGACTTCAAGGAGGACGCCAAGGGAATGATCTATCCCGAGGTCATGGACTCCATCCCCGACGAGTTCGCCGAGATCGCCGCCGAGAAGCGCGAGGAGCTCCTCGACGTCGCGGCCAACTTCGACGACGAGCTCATGGAGAAGATCCTCATGGAGGAGGAGATTCCCGTCGACCAGCTGAAGGCCGCCATCCGCAAGGGCGTCCTCGCCGGCGAGATGAACCCCGTCTTTGTAGGCTCCGCCTACAAGAACAAGGGCATCCAGGAGCTCCTCGACGCCGTCGTGGACTACCTGCCCAGCCCCCTCGACGTCACCGAGATCGACGGCAAGAACCTGAAGGGCGAGGACGAGGTCCGTCACGCGGACCCCAAGGAGCCCTTCTCCGCCCTCGCCTTCAAGATCATGACCGACCCCTTCGTTGGCAAGCTGACCTACATCCGCGTGTACTCCGGCCAGGCCGAGTCCGGTAGCTACGTCTACAACTCGGTCAAGGACAACCGCGAGCGCCTGGGCCGCATCCTCGAGATGAACGCCAACGACCGAGTCGACCGCGAGGAGTGCTCCGCCGGCGACATCGTCGCCTGCGTCGGCCTGAAGAACACCTCCACCGGCGACACCCTCTGCGACGAGAAGCACGCCGTCGTCCTCGAGTCCATCGAGTTCGCGGCACCCGTCATCGACGTCGCCGTCGAGCCTAAGTCCAAGGCCGAGCAGGACAAGATGTCCGTCGGACTGGCCAAGCTCGCCGAGGAGGACCCGACCTTCCAGGTGCACACCGACCACGAGACCGGCCAGACCATCATCGCCGGCATGGGCGAGCTGCACCTCGAGATCATCGTTGACCGCCTGCGTCGCGAGTTCCACGTTGACTGCAACGTGGGCAAGCCTCAGGTTGCCTACCGCGAGACCGCGGGCAAGGCAGTGAGCCACGTCCAGGGCAAGTTCGTCCGTCAGTCTGGCGGTCGCGGCCAGTACGGCGATGCCGTCATCGACCTCGAGCCCATGGAGCCCGGCTTCGGCTACGAGTTCGTCGACGCCACCGTCGGCGGCTCCATCCCCAAGGAGTACATCCCCTCTGTGGACAAGGGCATCCAGGAGGCGCTGGAGACCGGCGTCATCGCCGGCTATCCCGTCCAGGATGTAAAGGTCACCCTGGTCGATGGCTCCTACCACGAGGTCGACTCCTCCGAGGCCGCCTTCAAGATTGCCGGTTCCATGGCCATCAAGAACGCCCTCGCCAAGTCCGATCCCGTGCTCCTCGAGCCCGTCGAGTCCGTCGTGGTCGAGACCCCCGAGCAGTACATGGGCGACGTCATGGGCAACCTGAGTGGTCGTCGCGGCAAGATCGAGGGCATGGAGGACCGCGCCAACACAAAGCTCATCAGGGCCAAGGTGCCCCTGGGCGAGATGTTCGGCTACGCCACCGACCTGCGCTCCCAGACCCAGGGCCGCGCTTCCTACACCATGCAGTTCGACTCCTACGAGCCCGTTCCCAAAAACGTCCGCGAAGAGATCGTCAGCAAGAATGGCGGAAGCGCCTCGTAAGCAAAGTAGCCAATGGCAGCGCGAGCAACTCGCAGCCGCTATTCGATGGAGGTATTTGAAGTGTCAAGCCAGAAGATCAGGATTCGCCTCAAGGGCTACGATCACGAGATAGTGGACCAGTCCGCCAAGCTCATCGTGGACACCGCCCAGAAGACCGGTGCCCGCGTGTCCGGCCCCATCCCCCTGCCCACCGAGCGCAACCTCTACACGGTCATCCGCTCGCCACACAAGGACAAAGACTCTCGTGAGGAGTTCGAGATGCGCACCCACAAGCGCCTCATCGACATCCTCGACCCCAGCTCCTCGACCGTCGACTCGCTCATGCGTCTCGACCTCCCTGCGGGCGTGGACATCGAGATCAAGCTCTAGGGTTCCCTCGTTCGCCCCACCGCGTTCGAAAGGTGCGCGACGAGGCGGACCGGGCGCGGCGGCGTAGCCAAGTCGCATACCATACAGGAGCAATGCCACAGGCTCCCGGCCCCTTGGGTCGGGAGCCTGCTCTTGCGCGAGGGAGCATCCGTGCGGCATGGGATGAGAAGGGCAGCGTCACGCCCGGACCCATCGTCGCGCTATTGGTGTGCCGGCGGCTTCGCGCGCACTGAGCTTGGGGCCGTGCGGTCAGGGACGCGAACGGGCGGGGTTATGCGACGATGACGGCGACACCCTCTCTTGCAAGGCCCTCCCGCGCAGCGTCGGGGACACGCTGGTCGGTAATCACCGACAGCGGCCTCTCGCCCAGGCGCAGCGGTACCGAGCCGTGCTGTGAGAACTTCTCCGACTCCGTGAGCACCACCACGTGCGCTGCCGACTCCGCCATGGTTCGCGCTGCCTCGGCGCGCATCTGGTCGTTGTTCGTGAAGCCGACGCCGTCAAGCCAGCCGTCGGCCCCGACGAAGAGCCGCTCGACGACGAACTCCCGGGCACAGGTGCGCACGAGGGGCCCTACGGCGACCTGGGAGTCCGGCTGCATCGCCCCGCCAAGCAGCGTGACACGCACGCCGGGGGAATCGCGGACGTAGCTCGCGATGAAGACGCTGTTGGTCACGATCGTGACGTTAGTCTTGGTTCCGGCAATCTGGCGGGCGAGAAGGGCGCAGCAGCTGCCGTTCTCTACCATCACCGTTTCTCCGTCCGACACGAGCTCGGCCGCGCGCCGGGCGATGGCGAGCTTCTCCTCGTAGTGGTAGGCGAGCCTGCCGCTCACGTCGTTGGGGTTGGAGAGCGTGGCGATGCCGTGCTCGCGCACGACGAGGCCCTGGGCCTGCAGGGCGTCGAGGTCCTTGCGCATGGTGACGGTAGAGACGCCGAGCCGTCCGGCCAGCTCGGCGACTTCGACGCGCCCGCGGCTGGTGAGGAGCGCGAGTATCTGCGGATCACGCTTCGACATGGGACTCTCGTTTCGCTCGTGGCGTCATCGGCTCTCTGTTGCCCTTACTATATTACGAACGAAAGGCATATGCCGTATCCTGTGGCTCCCTGGCGTGGACCTGTGGTACGGCCTCCCGAACCGGACCAGGCCTCGCCTGCCCTTCTCACCCCAAGGCTAGAAGAAGGCGTCGACGCCCTCGTCCAGGTAGACTTGACGGTAGTCGCGCAGGTCCTCGGGGTGCAGGTTGGGCACACCGCGCAGGGCATAGTCCACGTCGAGCAGCTCGTACTTGCTCTCGCCAAAGTTGTGGAAGGGCAAGAGCTGTACCCGCGTGCCTCCGGCCTCGCGCAGCCAACGGGCCATGGCGCGCGCCTCTCCGAGCCCATCGTTGAACCCTGGGACGACAGGCGTGCGCGGGGTCACATCCGGATGGTTGGCAAGTGCCCAGCGCAGGTTCTCCAACATGAGATCCGCCCGGGCATCGGTCTGCTCGCGCAACTTGGACGGGTCCACGTGCTTGAGGTCCATGAGCAGGTGGTCGAGGTGGGCGGCCACCCTCTGGAACACCTGCGGGCTCACGTGCGCCTCGGTCTCGATGCAGGTGTCGATGCCCTGCCCGTGCAGGAGCACGAGCAGCTCCTCGCAGAAGTCAGGCCAGGTGAGGGCCTCGCCGCCGGAGAGGGTGACGCCACCTCCGGAATCCTCGTAGAAGGGCTTGTCCTGCAGGCACACGTGCAGCACCTCGTCCGTGGTCTTCGTCTCGCCCGTGCAGCTGAGGGCCCGCGTGGGGCAGGCGGCCACGGCGGCGCGACCCCCCTCGGAGTCGCCGCGCAGGTCTCGCACGTCCACGTGCCGCTTGCCGGCGATCTCGCGCGCCTTCGCGCCGGGTGCCGCGGCCAGGCAGGCACCGCAGCCGATGCACGCGCCCTCCTTCCACTCGAGCTGGGGGAGGGCCGACTGGCTCTCTGGGTTGGCGCACCACGCGCAGCGCAGCGGGCAGCCCTTGAGAAACACGACGGTGCGGATGCCGGGACCGTCGTTCAGGCTGAACTTCTGCACGTTGAAGATGGTTGCTGTCTGCATGCCTTCCCGCTCTCGCCGTCACGGTCATTCTATCTCAATCCATTTACTTACGAACGTAAATAAATATTACTTCGTCCGTTGACTTTTGTAATTGTCGGGTGCATACTGCCAGGCAAAGGAGGCAACGGCACGAGCCAGTGCCACAGAGGAGACGGCCATGGAGAACGCGGAACGCTTCGGCAGGCTCACCCCGAGGATGCAGGGCTTCAGGACCGAGGTGCTGGACGAGCGGCCCTACGTGGACGCGGAGCGCGCGGTGCTCGCCACCGAGTCGTACCGCGCGCACCAGGAGCAGCCGCCCGTCATGCAGCGCGCGCTCGCCCTCAAGAACATCCTCGAGCACATGACCATCTACATCGAGGACCAGACCCTCATCGCGGGCAACCAGGCCACTAAGAATTGCAACGCGCCGGTGTTCCCCGAGTACACGATGGGCTTCATCATCGACGAGCTCGATGGCTTCGAGGAGCGCGACGGTGACGTCTTCTACGTCACCGACGAAGACAAGCGACGCCTGCATGAGCTCGCCCCGTTCTGGGAGGGCAAGACCCTGCGCGAGCACGGCATGGCCCAGCTGCCCGACGAGGTCGCCGTCTTCATGGAGACGGGTCTCTTCGGCATGGAAGGCAAGCTCAACGCCGGTGACGCCCATCTCGCCATCAACCATGCCCGCCTGCTGCGCGAGGGCCTCAAGACCTACTACCAGCGCGCCAGGGACGCCAAGGCCGCCCTCGACCTCACCGACCCGGACGCCATCGACAAGTACCAGTTCTACAAGGCGGTCATGACCGTGTGCGAGGCCGTGCGCACCTACGCCAGCCGCTACTCCGAGCTCGCGGCCCAGAAGGCCGCAGCCTGCGAGGACCCCGCCCGCAGGGCCGAGCTCGAGCGCATGAGCGCCGTCTGCGCCCGCATGCCCTGGGAGGGCGCCGCCTCGTTCTACGAGGCCGTGCAGGCCTGCTGGTTCATGCAGGTCATCCTGCAGATCGAGTCCAACGGGCACAGCCTGTCCTTTGGCCGCTTCGACCAGTACATGTACCCCTACTACCAGGCCGATCTCGACTGCGGCGACATCACGCGCGACCAGGCGCTCGAGCTGCTCTGCAACCTTTGGGTCAAGCTCCTCACCGTGCAGAAGATTCGCTCGCAGTCCCACACGCTCTCCTCGGCCGGCAGCCCCATGTACCAGAACGTCACCATCGGCGGCCAGACGACCGACGGCGCGGACGCCGTGAACGACCTCTCCTACCTGGTGCTGCAATCCGTCGCGCAGACGCGCCTCACCCAGCCCAACCTCACCGTGCGCTACCACGCCAACATAGACAAGCGCTTCCTCGACGAGTGCGTCGAGGTTATGAAGCTCGGCTTCGGCATGCCGGCCTTCAACAACGACGAGGTCATCATCCCCAGCTTCATCGCCTGGGGCGTGGATCGCGCCGACGCGTACAACTACTCGGCCATCGGCTGCGTGGAGACGGCCGTGCCTGGCAAGTGGGGCTACCGCTGCACCGGCATGAGCTACCTCAACTTCCCGCGCCTGCTGCTCGTCACCATGAACGGCGGCGTGGACCTCACGACCGGCCGTCGCTTCACCGCCGACTACGGCCGCTTCACCGAGATGACGAGCTATGACGAGTTGCTCGCCGCCTGGGACAAGACCATCCGCGAGATGTGCCGCTACTCCGTGATCACCGAGAACTTCATCGACAAGGCCTCCGAGCGCATGGTGCCTGACGTACTCTGCTCGGCCCTCGTGGACGACTGCATCGAGCGCGGCAAGACCATCAAGGAGGGCGGTGCGCACTACGACTTCATCAGCGGCCTGCAGGTGGGCATCGCCAACATGGCCGACAGCCTGGCCGCCATCAAGCGCCTCGTCTTCGACGAGGGCAGGCTCACGCCGCAGCAGCTCTGGGACGCCATCCTCGACGACTTCCAGTCGCCCGAGAGCCGCAGGATCCAGGAGATGCTGGTCAACGACGCGCCCAAGTACGGCAACGACGACGACTACGTGGACCAGCTCGTGGTCAAGGCGTACGACTCCTACATCGACGAGGTCGCGAAGTACAAGACCACGCGCTATGGCCGCGGGCCCATCGGCGGCATCCGCTACGCCGGCACGAGTTCCATCTCCGCCAACGTCGGCCAGGGCATGGGTACCATGGCCACGCCCGACGGCCGAAACGCCAGGGAGCCGCTGGCCGAGGGCTGCTCGCCGGCGCACAACTGTGACAGGCAGGGACCGACGGCGGTCTTCAAGTCCGTCACGAAGCTCCCCACGGAGAAGATCACCGGCGGCGTGCTCCTCAACCAGAAGATGACTCCCACGATGCTCTCGCGTCCCGAGAACCAGTGGAAGCTCGAGCTGATGATCCAGACCTTCTTCAACCGACTGCACGGCTATCACGTGCAGTACAACATCGTCTCGCGCGAGACGCTCGTGGACGCCCAGGCGCACCCTGAGGCGCACAAGGACCTCATCGTGCGCGTGGCCGGCTACTCCGCCTTCTTCAACGTACTCTCCAAGAAGACGCAGGACGACATCATCGGGCGCACCGAACAGGTGCTGTAGGATCGGTGCGACGGCACCAGCGGCAATCGAGGCGACAGATTGAGGTGGCTGCCCATCGGACGGGTGGCCCAGAGAAGGGAAACGACCATGGAGTTCTTCCTCGACACGTCAGACCTCGGGCAGATCGCTGAGCTCTCGGAGCTTCTCCCCGTCGATGGCGTCACCACCAACCCGACCATCCTCACGAAGAGCGGCATGGCGCCCGAGGAGTTCCTCCCAAAGCTCATCGGCGTCCTCACCCCCGAGCAGAAGGTCATCGCGCAGGTCGTCTCCACCGACTACGAGGCCATCATGGCCGAGGCCCGTACCATCGCCTCCTTGCGCGGTGGCAAGAACGTCGTCGTGAAGATTCCCGTCTCGCACGTGGGCTACAGGGCCATCAGGGCCGCCAAGGCCGAGGGAATCTGCGTGCTGGCGACAGGCATCTACTCGACCGACCAGGCCTTCTGGGCCGCCAAGGCCGGCGCCGACTACCTTGCGCCCTACGTCAACCGCATGTGCAGCTACGGCGACGGCGTGGCGCAGGTCGTCGAGCTCATCCAGACGCTCAGGCAGTACGACATGCCCGCAAAGGTGTGCGCTGCCTCGTTCAAGAACGTCGACCAGGTTCACAAGCTCCTCGCCGCCGGCACTCCCGCCATCACGGTGGCCCCCGACGTGGTCCGCGCCATGATCGACCATCCCGGCACGGCGACCGCCATCGCCGAGTTCTCCACGAACTGGAAGGCGGCCTACGGTCGCGACGACCTCGGGCTGTAGCGCCGCGAGCCCTCGTACGGGTGGCGTTGGCTCGGTTCTTGGCAGGAGGCGCGTGCGGGGCGTCGTGGGGCTCTGACCGCCTCGCGCCCCTCGGCCGTCCGGCACCTTTGACATGTCGCGGAAGCCTGTGGATACGCCCGACCAGGTGGTATGCGAATGCGCAGATAGAGGGTGTAAGAATTTGTACGTAGTAATTGTGAATGGAACCCCGTGAATGTATCCTAATTAGGCTGCACCTTCAGGGGTCTTGTGCCATGAGCGCTTGTTTCGACCTGTGTAGGAACACCTGCCCGCGCGATTGCCCAGGCCAGATGGTGCGGCCAAGTCGGATGTGGTCCGCTGGGGAAGTGGCGTCGGATGCGCCATGAGGGGGCTCGCCCCCACAGGTCCCATGACCACCGAG
This sequence comes from uncultured Olsenella sp., assembly GCA_947253595.1. Classification (GTDB taxonomy): domain Bacteria; phylum Actinomycetota; class Coriobacteriia; order Coriobacteriales; family Atopobiaceae; genus Olsenella_I. The sequence goes on from CAMXZR010000004.1 coordinate 20,731, forward strand.
GGTAAGGAAAGAGCATGGTCAGCACGATTCTTGGCCGCAAGATCGGGATGACTCAGGTGTGGGATGAAGAAGACAACGTCGTCCCCGTCACCGTCATCCTGGCAGGCCCCTGCACCGTCTCGCAGGTGAAGACGAAGGCGACTGACGGCTACGACGCCGTCCAGATCGGCTTCGGAGACATCACTCCCAAGCACGTCAACAAGCCCATGGCTGGCCACTTCAAGGCCCATGGCGTGGAGCCCATGCGCTACCTGCGCGAGGTCCGCGTCGAGAACGGCGAGGAGTACAGCTGTGGTGACCTGGTCACCGTCGCGGACTTCGCCGACGTCAAGGCGGTCGACGTCATCGGCACCTCCAAGGGCAAGGGCTTCCAGGGTACCATCAAGCGCTGGAACTTCGCCCGCGGCCCCATGGCCCACGGCTCGCGCAACCAGCGCAAGCCTGGCTCCATCGGCCAGTGCGCCTACCCCGCGCGCGTTCGCAAGGGCCTGCACATGGCCGGCCACATGGGCAACGAGCGCGTGACCGTCAAGAACCTCAAGCTCGTTCGCGTCGACGCCGAGCAGAACCTCCTGCTGGTCAAGGGTGCCATCCCTGGCGGCAAGAACGGTCTCGTCCAGGTCCGCATGGCCTAAAGGGCCGAACGCAGAAAAGCCCTAAGGCTAACAAGGAGGACAAATGTCCAGCATTGAAGTCAAGAACGTTGAGGGGGAGGCGACCGGTACGGTCGAGCTCTCTGACAACGTGTTCGGCATCGAGCCGAACGTCCCCGTGATGCACCAGGTCGTGGTGGCCTATGAGGCGTCCCTGCGCCAGGGCACCCACTCCACCAAGAACCGCTCCGCAGTCTCCGGCGGCGGCGTCAAGCCCTTCCGCCAGAAGGGCACTGGTCGCGCTCGTCAGGGCACCATCCGCGCTCCGCAGTTCACCGGCGGCGGTGTCGTCTTCGGGCCCAATCCCCACTCCCACGCCCTGCGTGCGAACAACAAGGAGAAGAAGCTTGCCATGCGCTCTGCGCTCTCCAGCAAGCTCGCCGACTCCGAGCTGTTCGTGATCGACGAGCTCTCCCTTGAGCCCAAGACCAAGCAGGCCAAGGCCGTCCTCGTTGCCCTGGGCCTCGAGGGCAAGCGCGTCACCATTGTCGTTCCCGACGACGACGTCGACACCTACCTGGCCTTCCGCAACCTGCCCAAGGTCACCGTCATCGCCTCCTGCGAGGCCAACACCCGCAACCTGCTCGACAACGCGGCCCTCGTGATGTCCCGTGCAGTTGCCAAGCAGCTCGAGGAGGTGCTCGCGTAATGAACTCTGCCTACGAGGTCATCATCCGCCCGGTCGTCTCCGAGCGTTCCTTCGACCTGATGTCGAACAACAAGTACACCTTCGAGGTCGCCCGCAACGCTCCCAAGGAGGAGATCAGGGCCGCCGTCGAGAAGCTCTTCGGCGTTCACGTCCTCAAGGTGAACACGCTTTGGGTCCGTCCCAAGAACAAGCGCGTCCGCTATGTCACCGGCAAGACCCGCACCTGGAAGAAGGCTGTCGTCACCATCGCCGATGGTGAGCAGATCGAGATCTTCTCCAACCAGCAGGCCGCTGCCGAGGAGTAGGTAATTCGCCCGCGCCTCCCTGGGGAGGCACGGGCTGTTATGCCGTGCGGGATGGATACGCGCGGTACCGTGGTAATCCGGTGTCGCCCTCCTATTCCCGAGGGGGTCGGCCAACGGAAAGAAAGGGAAAGCAATGGCAGTCAAGCACCTCAAGCCCACGAGCGCAGGCAGGCGCTGGCAGACGATCTCTGATTTCAAGGAGATCACCGCCACCAAGCCCGAGAAGTCCCTCCTCGAGCCCCTGCCCAAGAAGGCCGGCCGCAACAACAACGGCCGCATCACCACCCGTCACCAGGGTGGCGGCAACAAGCGCCTGTACCGCAGGATCGACTTCAAGCGTCGCATGGACGACGTGCCGGCCAAGGTCGCCACGATCGAGTACGACCCCAACCGTTCCTCTCGCATCGCCCTGCTCCACTACGTGAACGGCGCCAAGGCCTACATCCTGGCTCCCGAGGGCCTTCATGTGGGCGACGTCGTCCTCTCGGGCGAGAAGGACATCGACATCAAGCCCGGTAACTGCATGCCGCTCTCGCAGATTCCAGTTGGCACCCTGGTCCACGCCGTCGAGTTCCAGCCCGGCAAGGGTGCCGCGATGGCTCGCGCCGCCGGCACCTCCGTGCAGCTGATGGGCAAGGACAACGGTTACGCCGTCCTCCGCATGCCATCCTCCGAGCTCCGTCGCGTGCTCCTCACCTGCCGCGCCACCATCGGCGAGGTCGGCAACGCCGAGCACAGCAACATTGTCATCGGCAAGGCCGGCCGCCAGCGCTGGCGTGGCGTGCGTCCCACCGTCCGCGGCACGGTCATGAACCCCGTCGACCACCCGCACGGCGGTGGTGAGGGCAAGAACCACACCTCTGGACGTCCCTCCGTCACTCCCTGGGGCAAGCCGACCAAGGGCAAGAAGACGCGCGACCCGAAGAAGGCGTCGAACCGCCTCATCATTCGTCGGCGTCGCTCGAAGTAGTCGGAACACGAGTATTAGGAGATCCCAAGAATGAGCAGAAGTCTCAAGAAGGGCCCGTTTGTGGAGACTCGCCTCCTTGCGCGTGTCACCGCTATGAACGAGGCTGGCAAGAAGGAGGTCGTGAAGACCTGGTCGCGCTCCTCCACCATCTTCCCCGAGATGGTCGGGCACACGATTGCCGTCCACGACGGCCGCAAGCACGTCCCCGTGTACATCACCGAGTCCATGGTTGGTCACAAGCTGGGCGAGTTCTCGCCCACCCGCACCTTCCGCGGCCACAAGGCTTAACAGGGGGCATGAAGAACAATGGCTAAGAACAACGCTGCAAACGAGGTTTCGGCTACTGCGAAGTACGTCCGCATGGCCCCTCGCAAGGTCCGCATGGTCGTCGACCAGGTGCGCGGCAAGTCCGTGGAGAAGGCCCTCGAGACCCTCCAGTTCAGCACCCGCGCCGCCGCCGAGCCGGTTGCCAAGGTCCTGCGCTCCGCCGTCGCCAACGCCGAGAACAACAACGGCATGCGCGCCGACGGCCTCGTGGTCAAGTACGCCTACGTCGACGAGGGCCCCACGCTCAAGCGCATCCGTCCTCGCGCCAAGGGCTCCGCATCCCGCATCAACAAGCGTACGAGCCACATCACCGTCGTCGTCGCACCTGGAAAGGAGGCGTAGGGAAAGCATGGGACAGAAGGTTCAGCCTACCGGCTTCCGCCTCGGCATCACCGAGGAGTGGCGTTCCCGTTGGTACGCCGATAAGAAGGACTACGCAAAGAGCCTTGGCAACGACCTCGAGATTCGCAAGTTCCTCGAGAAGCGTCTTGCCTCCGCCGCCCTCGCCCGCGTCGACATCGAGCGCGCCGGCGACAAGGTGAAGGTCATCATCTACTCCGCCCGCCCCGGCATCGTAATCGGCAAGAAGGGCGCCGAGATCGATTCCCTGCGTGGCGAGCTCGAGAAGATCGCCGGCGTGGCCAAGGGCAACATCAACGTCGACGTCATCGAGATCAAGCGTCCCGAGCTCGACGCCCAGCTGGTCGCCCAGTCCATCGCCGAGCAGCTCGAGGGTCGCATCGCCTTCCGTCGCGCCATGCGCAAGGCGGTTCAGTCCGCCCGCAAGGCCGGCGCCAAGGGCATCCGCATCCAGTGCTCCGGCCGCCTGAACGGTGCCGAGATGGGCCGTCGCGAGTGGTACCGCGAGGGTCGTGTGCCCCTGCACACCCTGCGCGCCAAGATCGCCTTCGGCGAGTCGACCGCCCGCACCACCATGGGCGCCTGTGGCGTCAAGGTTTGGATCTACCTCGGCGAGCAGCTCCCCGGCCAGCCTGCGCTCAACCCTGCGCTCGAGGGCAGCAGCCGTCCTCGCCGTTCTCGTAACGAGAGGAGGGGCCGCTAATGCTCGCACCCAAGCGCGTTCTGCACCGCAAGGTCCAGCGTGGCTCCATGAAGGGTCAGGCCAAGGGCAACACCAGGCTCTACTTCGGTGAGTGGGGTCTGCAGGCGCTCGAGGCCCACTGGATCACCAACCGCCAGATCGAGGCCGCCCGTATTGCCATGACGCGTCAGATGAAGCGTGGCGGCAAGGTCTGGATTACCATCTTCCCCGACAAGCCCATCACCAAGAAGCCCGCCGAGACCCGCATGGGCTCCGGCAAGGGCAACCCCGAGGAGTGGGTGGCCGTCGTCAAGCCCGGTCGCATCATGTTCGAGATTGCTGGCGTCGACGAGTCCATCGCCAAGGAGGCCCTGCGCCTCGCCCAGCACAAGCTCCCCATCAAGACCAAGATTATCGCCCGCGCCGACCAGGACGGGGAGGCCAAGTAAATGAAGTACAAGGATATCCGCGAGCTCAGCGACGAGGAGCTTGCCCAGAAGCTCGAGGACGGCAGGGCTGAGCTCTTCAACCTTCGCTTCCAGATGGCGACGAGCCAGCTGGACAACACCGCTCGCGTCACTACGGTCAAGCGCGACATCGCCCGCGTCCAGACCGAGATCCGCGCACGCCAGATCGCAGCGGAAAACGCCGCTGCGCAGAACTAGATCGCAGGAGAAACAGGAAATGGCAGATACCGAAAGCAGGAACGCGCGCAAGGTCCGCACCGGTGAGGTCATCTCGATCTCCGGCGACAAGACCGTCACCGTTCAGGTCACGTACCGCAAGCACCACCCCAAGTACGGCAAGATGATGACGATCCACAAGAAGCTCCACGCCCACGACGAGAAGAACGAGTGCGGCCTGGGCGACACCGTCACCGTCATGGAGACGCGTCCCATGTCGAAGACCAAGCGCTGGCGCGTTGCCCAGATCGTCGAGCGCGCCAAGTAACGACCTATACAACCCATTCCCGGTCATGTGCGGCGCACGCGAGGTCGCACCTCTGGCAGGGGTGAGCGTTCGGAGGAACAGCAATGATTCAGATGGAGACCATGCTCAACGTCGCTGACAACAGCGGCGCCAAGCGTGTGAAGTGCATCAAGGTACTTGGTGGCTCCAAGCGTCGTTACGCCGGCCTTGCAGACGTCATCATGTGCGCCGTCCAGGAGGCGACCCCTGGCGGATCCGTCAAGAAGGGCGACGTCGTCCGCTGCGTCGTCGTGCGCACGGTCAAGGAGACCCGCCGCAAGGACGGCAGCTACATCAAGTTCGACCAGAACGCCTGCGTCCTGGTGAACAAGGACGGCGAGCCCAAGGGCACCCGTATCTTCGGGCCCGTTGCCCGCGAGCTGCGCGACCACAAGTACATGAAGATCGTCTCGCTCGCGCCTGAGACGCTGTAGGGAGTGAGTAGCAGATGGCAAAGATGAAGATCAAGAAGGGTGACCAGGTCGAGGTCCTGTCCGGCAAGGACAAGGGCAAGCGCGGCGAGGTCATCAAGGCCATGCCCTCCGAGGGCAAGGTCGTCGTCCGTGGCGTCGCCATGGTCAAGAAGGCCCAGCGCCCGACCCAGCAGGGCGAGCAGGGCGGTATCGTGGAGAAGGAGGCCGCCATCGATGCCTCCAACGTCGCACTGATTGACCCCCAGACCGACAAGCCTACCCGCGTCGGCTATCGCTTCGACGCGAACGGCAAGAAGGTTCGCTTCGCCAAGAAGTCCGGCGCTGAGCTTTAGGCGACGGTCCTGCGACGCCTCGTCGCGATGGAGTTGAATGGGTTATGAGGCACCCCTGGTCCCGAGGGCCAGGGGTGCCTTTGTAAGGCACGGCCGAGCAGACCGATCGTCGGTAGCTGCGCGGCTGAAAAGTACCGACAAACGTTGGACCTGACGGCAAGGCCAGGAGCTCGATGCCCGTTAGCCCAGGGGCGGGGGCACGATTACGTCGTAGCGGACGGCCTTGCCGCCAATGCTGTAGCTGGGCTTCCTTCCTGCGAGGAAGGGGCCCTTGGACGGGCGCTTGACGACGATCTTCCGGGGGCATGCGGCGAGTGCCGCCTCCAGCAGCGCCCCCTCGTCCGCAGCGGGCGCCTCGAGCTGGTGCATGAGCTGAAACTTCTTCTTTACCAGGGCGCTCTTCTGTCGTGCGGGGAACATCGGGTCGAGAAACACCACGTCCGGGCGCGTCGCCTCCTCCGCGAGCGCGCGGAGTGCCTCTGTGCTGTCCTCTCCGTGCAGGTGCATGCGAGCGGCGGCCGGCTCGAGTTTGGGGTGCTCCGACGCCCTGCGTAGGGCGTCGCGCAATAGCTCGCAGATCACGGGGTCGCGTTCGTAGAGGTCGACCTCGAATCCCACGGCTGCCAGGAGAAGCGAGTCCTCTCCCATTCCGGCGGTCGCATCAATCGCGTGCGGTTGTTCGACTCCCCTGGTGCGGGCCGCCCTGACCAGCAGTTCTCGTGCCAGAGCGTGCGGTGCCAGGCGGGGGAGCAGACGGACGAGGTCGCCCTGCGTCCTGAGCCCGTCTCCGCAGAGCCAGAGCCCGCCCACACCCACGAGCAGGAAGATGCCCTGGTCTGGGTCGTCGGGCATGCCAGCGTGGAGCTTCGACCCCAGGCGAGAGGCGACCTCCTCCGCCGCGGCGCGCTGGGCCTCGCCTGCGTAGCAGACGGGAGGGGTGGGTGCCAATGGCATGGCCAACGACGCCCTGGACGGGCCGTGGCTCCCGTCTGTCGCCTGTCGCACGTCACGTGGCATCGTCGACCTCCCATCTCGTGCGGACTTGTAGAACTGCTAGGCCAGCTGCGCCAGGCGCAGGGCAAGGGCCACGCTGCCCACGTTGTAGCCGCCCACTGCATAGAGCCCGCGGAATGCGACGTTCGTGTCGGTAGGCTGGCCGACGCCAGCCCCACCCGCATCACCCTCGCCGCGCAGTCTCAGCAGAAGCATGAGGGGCAGCTTCTCCGGGTTGGCGTACATGCGGCGGGCCAGGCGCTCGGGCAGCTCGCCGAAGTCGTCGAAGAGCACGAGTGCGGAGCCCAGCGACCCCAGCGTGCGCATGAGCGTGGGGTCGTCGTAGACCTTGGTGCTGCGGCACACGAAGAGCAGGCCCAGTCCAGCCTCCCGCACTTGCTCGGCATGCTCGCGCAGCTCGTTGAGCAGGTGCTCGGTAGGCTCCTCTGCCTCTTCCAGGAAGGCGACGATGCCCGTCCTGCCTTCCCCGCTGCGTCGGAGGGCGTCGCTGGCGCAGGCGGGGGATCCGTCCGCGGCGTGCAGCGCGAGCTCGGGCAGGGGAATGTCTTGCAGCATGTCGGAGGCCTCGGGCACGCGCGTGCGCAGGGGAAGCACGAGCTCCTCCTCGCCGTCCTCGACCTGGAAGATCGCCTCCGTGGCCTGCTGGCTCCCGTTGGGGAGGCGGGTGGTGCTCACGAGGCGCCAGGTCCCCAGCGGAAGCTCGAGGGCCAGGCCTTCCTCGTCAGCATTGGAACCCCAGAGCTCGAGGGAGGGGAAGCCCATGGATGCCTGCCCTCCGCGCTCGGTATAGGGCTGGAGCCTGCCCAGGGTCCAGTCGACGAAGCAGGACTTGGTGCCTTCCGGGGCAAGCAGGCGCACGGTGCGAGATCTGGGGCGGGGCGGCTCCTGCGCGGGGACGAAGCGCCCGTCCTCGAAGAGCTCCGGAGCCAGCGTCTCGGGGTTGACGCGGGTGGGGAGGCCCAGGCAGCGGCAGAGTGCCACGAAGAGCGTTGCGCGCGTGACGGGGGAGGCGTGACGGCCGCGCAGCGCAGCGACGGGACCTCCCGCGAGCTTCGCCAGGTCCTGCCGCTCGTCGAAGCCGACGTTGCGCTCGAGCCAGCCCCAGACGGCGCGCGGGTCGTTCCGCATGGACGCGAGCTCGCTCGGATCGAGCTCGTTCTGGAGCCAGGCCCGCAGGGGAGCCCTCCAGGGCGTCAGGTGCTCCAGGCTCACGCGGGGGCAGAGCACGTTGCGCTCGTAGATCCCTTGCGCTTCGTCGGGACCTATGCCCTGCTCCTCCAGGAGCGCCAGGGTGCGCCCGCAGACGACGCGGGACCCCTGGAGCTGCTCTTCGAGGATGTCGGCCCTGAGGTCGCGGAAGTCCTTGTCGGACAGGGTGGAGAGAAGCGCGAGGCGGTCTGTCTCGAGCGGCCCTGCGGTGCTGCGTGCGTCACCGCCCACGACGCCGTCGCTTGCCGAGTCGCCCGCGAGGAAGCGTGCGACCTCTTGTGCGTTGCCGAAGGAGAGGCGCATGAAGCGCTCGACGAGCTCGCGGTCCTCCTGCGACGCGCGCGCCGTCAGGTCATCCGCCAGCCGTGCGCCCTCGGCGAGGAAGTCCGCCACGCGCTCGTGGCGCAGCTCGTCCGCCTGGGCCTTGCGGGCGCGCCCACGCTCGAGCTGCTCGGCCGTGGGGCGGCAGGAGGGCGCGGGACGGTCATCTGGCGCGCGCACGTTCACGTCGCGCCAGCCCAGAGGCTCACCATCGGTCACGCCGCAGGGCCACTGCCAGCTGCCGGGCTCGGACTGGGCGGTGGCGTCGGGTTCGCCTGCGGCATCTGCGCCGAGGTCGGCGTCGCTCTCTCCAAGGACGAAGTCGAGCTCGGAAAGCTCCGCTGTGTCGATGGTGCGCCAGGCCATGCGACCACCCGCGCTGACGCGTACGCGCAGGCCGCCCAGCCCCACGCTCACGCCCGTCCGTCCTGCGGCGTCGGTCACCAGGCAGGTCGCGGGGGCCCACTGCGCCGAGTTCAGGATCTCGAGGCAGACGGTGGCGCCCTCGACCGGGGAGCCCGCCCCGTCCCTCACGCGCACCACGAGGCGCGTCGTCTTCGCATAGGAGGGCGTCACGCCGATCAGGTGGGTGCAGCCATTGCGCCCGGCGTCCTCTCCGCCCAGCTGGTGCAGGGCGAAGTCGGAGTAGACGGTGGAGCCCATCATGAGGGCGCGCCCCGCCGCGTTGGTGAACCAGCCCCGGTCGAGCACCTCCTCGGGCTCGCAGGCACCCAGGTAGTGCCAGCCGCCATCGGCGTAGGCCTCGACCCAGGCGTGGTTGTCGTCGCAGTGGGCCCACCAGGGGGTGTAGATCTGTCGCGCGGGTATGCCAACGCTGCGCAGGGCGCTCACCAGGAAGGTGGACTCCTCTCCGCAGCGGCCGTCCCCGCTCGCGAGCACGGCGAGCGGTCCCAGGGTGCGCCCGTCGGAGGCCTGGTAGGTCGCCGTCTGCGCGCACCAGTAGTTGACCTCGAGCACGGCCGCGCGCTCATCGAGCCCTGCCACGCGGTCGCGCAGCTCGTCCCAGAGCGGAGGCCTGCAGTCGGTGAGGGGCTCGTTGTTGACGCGGGGGCAGAGCACGAAGTGCACGAAGAGGGGCTCGGGGAGCGTGTGGGTCCAGGGGAGCTCGCGCCTCAGCATGAGGGCGTGGCGCACGTAGGAGACGAGCAGCTTCGGCTCCGCGTCGAGCACGTCGGAGAGGGGCAGCGTGCCATAGAGGTAGCGCAGGAGGCAGGCCTCGTCCTCGTCCGCAGCGGACTCGATGACGTCCGTGGCGCGGGAGCGAGTGAGGTCATCGAGCAGCCCGAGCCTCTCCTCGAAGCGGTCGCACGCGTAGTCCTGTAGTTCCTTGCCGAGCATGAGGCTCCTCTCGCCTGGGTGTGTCGGTGGGTTGTGGCTTGGCTTGCAGTTTGGGAAGTATGCCCCCACGCCTCGTCGGCCTCGCGGTTCGCGTCGCTGCGGACCCCTCGCTCCCACGTGACGGACGTCCTGCGCCCTACTCGTCCAGGACGAGCTCCAGCACGGTGTCAAGGGGGTCGGGGAGCTCCGTGGCCTCCCCGAGGTCCGCGAACGCCACGTCGGCGTAGTCGCTGTGTGTCCAGCTGGACGAGAGCGGCACCTCGCTGCCGTCGGCGAGCGTCCTCAGGGAGCGGATGCGTCCCTTGGGCACTCCCAGGAGGGGCACGGGGCCAACGTGGGGCTCGTGCAGATGCAGGTAGTAGTGGTCGCCGTTGCGCGTCACGCGTCCCTGGTCGAAGCGGGCGAGGTCGATGGCCCCGCCCTCGGCGCTCCCGCAGCCGTAGACGCTCGCGCCGTTCTCGCTCATCCAGCGGCCGATCCCGCGCAGGCGATCCATCGATTCCCGGGGTATGCGGCCGCGTGCGTCGGGGCCCACGTTGAGAATGAGGTTGCCGCCCTTCGAGACGCACTCGACGAGCGAGCGGACCAGCGCGCGCGGGGACTTCCAGTTCGCATCCCGTGCGGTGTAGCCCCAGCTGTCGTTCATGGTGAGGCAAGACTCCCAGGCGAGGGGGTCGCCGTGGGCATCGAGCAGCCGCCAGGGCGGGACGATGCGCTCGGGCGTCACGAAGTCGCCGTGGTAGGGCGTCGGCACGCAGGCGGCGAGGGAGCCCATGCCCTCCCCACTCACCTCGAGGCGGTTGTTGACTATGACGTCGGGTTGGAGCTCGCGGACCATGCGCATGAGCTCGGTGGCTCCCCAGCGCTCGCCGCGCATTTCGTCGTACGAGAAGTCGAACCACAGGAGGTCGAGCCTGCCGTAGTTCGTGCAGAGCTCCCTCACCTGTGCGTGCATGAAGCGGAGGTAGCGCTCCCAGTCGCGGTTCTCGTTGCCACACTCCGGGTGGTTGCGCAGCGGGGCCTGCCGGTCTCCGTACTGCGGGAAGTCGGGATGGTGCCAGTCTATGAGCGAGAAGTACAGCCCCACCCTGAGGCCCTCGGCCCGCACGGCGTCGACGAACTCGGCCACGACATCGCGGCCGAGCGGGGCGCGCACGGAGCTGTAGTCGGTCTGGGCGCTGTCGAAGAGGCAGAAGCCGTCGTGGTGCTTGGCGGTCATGACCACGTACCTCATGCCCGCCTCGCGTGCGGCCCGCGCCCAGGAGCGCACGTCCAGCTCCTGCGGGTCGAACTCGTCGAAGTAAGGGCGGTAGGCGTCGTCGTCCAGCTCCTCCGTGCTGCGCACCCACTCCCCGCGGGCGGGGATGGAGTAGAGCCCCCAGTGGACGAACATGCCAAAGCGGTCGTGGAGCCACCACGACATCCGCCTGTCGTAGCGGTCACGGTCGAACTCGTACATCGGGCCCCTCTCGTCGAACGCATCGTCGCGCCTGGCGAAAACCTCTCTCCCTCGGGGGATTGCCGTTGGGCGAACTGTTGCCATGCAAAGTCGGTTTCGAGTATGAATCTATATGGCCAGGAGGGGGCAGTGCCGCAGGGGCCCATCGCCCAGAAGCCGGAAGATTCCGGAGAGCGTGCGGAGGCTCGTCTCCTCTCGACCATCACGGGACCTCCCCGCCTCCGCCGGGGGCGATGGGGGCAGTATCGGACAGGGGCCTCCCCAGAGGGGCAGGCCGGGCGCGTCGTACGCAGGAGGGAAGTCACATGCTTCAGAATCACGGGGATTCCGGTGCGGTCAAGGGCATGAGCCGACGCTCGTTCTTGGGCTATGGTGCCATGGGCACGGGCCTGCTGGGACTCGCCCTCGCAGGCTGCGGCAAGAAGGATGGCGACGCCACCTCCGCCCCCGAGGCCGGTGCTGGTGCGAGTGTCTCGGTCGATGCCGACGGCTTCGTGGTCAAGGCCACCAGGACGGACGTCAAGTCGTCGGACAACGACCTCGTGATCGCCCTCGAGGGCACCATCCAGAACCTGCACCCCATGAACTGGTCCGACGGCAACTCGGGCAACGTCTGCTACTACATGTACGAGACCATGGTCGCCCACGACGAGGACTACAACTTCGTCCCCATGCTGGCGGAGAGCTGGGACGTCTCGGACGACGCCCTCACCTACACCTTCCACCTGCGCAGCGGCGTGACCTTCAGCGACGGTACGCCCTTCGACTCCTCCGTGGTCGTCACCAACTACAACGAGGCGGTCAAGAAGGAGAACGGCTGGCGTCGCCGCCGCACCTTCGTGCAGACCCTGGACGACGGGACCGAGAACTACCGCGTGGCCAACGTCGACGCTCCCGACGCAAGCACGGTGGTCTTCACCCTCGCGGCCCCCTACTCGCCCTTCATGAACAGCATCTCGCAGTTCTACATCATCAACCCCAACGCGGCCGTGGACCCCAACTACAACTACCTGGGCCAGTCTGCGGGAACCGGTGCCTTCACGCTCAAGGAGTGGGTCAACGGAGACCACACCACCATGGTGCCCAACCCCACGTACTGGGGCGAGAAGCCCACGGTCGATTCCGTGACCTTCCGCGAGGTTCCCGAGGCCGGCGCGCGCATCGCCATGCTCCAGACCGGCGAGGCCGACTTCGTGTATCCCACGCCGTCCGACCAGATTGCCACCGTCAAGTCTGCCGGCGACATCAACCTCAAGGCGCAGAAGTCCACCACCATGCGCTACGTCACGCTCAACACCAACGTGCCCGAGCTCTCTGACGTGCGCGTGCGCCAGGCCATGAACTACGCCTTCGACCAGAAGGCCTACGCCGAGGTCCTCTATTCCGGATTCGCCGACCCCGCGACCTCCGTCCTGCCCGAGAGGCTCCATTCCTACGAGGGGCAGACGCCCTACGAGGTCGACCTCGAGAAGGCCAAGTCGCTGCTCAAGGAGGCCGGCTATCCCGATGGGTTCAAGCTCACCCTCTGGGGCGACAACTCCACCCAGGAGACCAAGGGCATGACCTTCGTCATGCAGCAGATGGCCCAGGTCGGCATCACCGTCGACGTCCAGCCAATGGAGCCCGCCACCGTCGCCGACAAGACGGCCCTGCCCGCGAACGAGACCGAGCTGCAGATGTGGTACGTCAACTGGTCGCAGAACGACGCCGACGGCTTCCTGCGCTCCCTGCTCTCGAGCGGCATGGTGCCTCCCACGGGCTACAACACCGCCTTCTGGAAGAACGACGAGTTCGACGCCAACCTGGAGAAGGGCAATGCGGCCCCGACCCAGGACGAGCAGGACAAGTACTATCGCGAGTGCCAGAGGATCGCCTGGGAGAACTGCCCCTGGCTCTTCCTCGCCACGGATGACTCGCTATTCTCGTACAAGGAGTACCTCAAGGGAGTCCGCATGATTCCCATGGGCATTGACGCCACTCACGCCAAGCTCGAGCGCTAGCGCGGAGACGCGGCCGGGCACGTCCCGGTCGGCATCGCAAGGACTGGGTAGGGCTTGCCGGCCCCTGCAGGTCGGCAAGCCCTTTTAGAGCAAGTGAGGAGGCGGGAGATGGGGCGCTACTTCCTGAGGCGCATGCTGTCGATGATTCCCCTGTTCTTCGTCATCTCCGTCGTCGTGTTCCTGTTCATACACCTGATCCCGGGCGATGCCGCGCGCATGATCGCGGGCAAGAACGCGACGGGTGGGGACATCGAGCTCATCCGCCAGCAGCTCGGGCTGAACAAGCCCCTACTCCAGCAGTACCTGGACTACATGGGTGGCCTCTTCACCGGCAACCTGGGAATGTCGTACAAGAACAGCCAGACGGTCTGGTCGCTTCTGGTTCCGCGCTTTCCCATAACCATCTACCTCACCATCTGCTCGATCACCTGGTCGGCAGTCATCGGCATCTTCCTGGGGGTCGTGTCTGCCATCAACCGCGGGAAGGCCCTGGACCTCGTGGGCATGGTCGTCGCCATCTCGGGCCTCTCCATCCCCAGCTTCTGGCTTGGCCTCGAGCTCATGCAGCTGTTCTCGGTTGCGCTGGGCTGGCTTCCCACTGGCGGCGTGGACGACTGGCGCGGCTACATCATGCCCTCGCTTGCCATGGGTGCCGGCATCATGGCCATCCTCGCCCGCGTCACGCGTTCGTCGATGATCGAGAACCTCGGCAAGGACTACATCCGCACCGCCCGCGCCAAGGGCCTCTCGGAGCCCAAGGTCATCATGCGCCACGCCTTCAAGAACTCCTCCATCGACGTGATCACGGTCGCCGCCCTGCAGATCGGCGCCCTCATCGCGGGCTCGGTGGTCATCGAGACCGTGTTCTCGATCCCGGGCATGGGCCGCCTCCTGGTGGACTCGATCAACTACCGCGACTACCAGGTGGTGCAGGCGCTCATCATGTTCTTCTCGCTCGAGTACATGGTCATCAACCTCTTGGCGGACGTGCTGTACGGGGTCATCAACCCCCGCGTCCGCTTCGACTAGGCAGGACGTGCGACATGGAAGACAAGACCAGGAGCGAACTGACTTCGGGCGAGGTGACGGCCGTCCCGGCCCCGACGGCAGCGGGCCGGGAATTCGCCCGGGGAGAGGAGCTCCCCCGCGCACAGAGCCCCACCAGGCAGTTCCTCAAGAAGTTCCTGCGCCGCAAGACCGCCGTGGCAGGCTTCGCCTTCATCGTGCTCATGCTGGTCGTCGCCGTCATCGGGCCCTCCGTGGTGCCCTATGACCCCAACCAGTACGACTACTCGGCCCTGCTCTCGGGACCCACCGCCGCTCACGTATGGGGCACGGACGAGTTTGGTCGCGACGTGTTCAGCCGCCTCATCGCCGGAACCCAGCTCTCTCTGGGGACCGCTCTCACGGCCTCGCTCGTCGGTACGGCGGCGGGCGTTGTTTTCGGCCTGATCGCGGGCTTCTGCGGTGGTCTGGTCGACGCCTTTATCATGCGCGTGTGCGACGTCATGTTCGCGTTCCCGGGCATACTGCTCGCTATCGCGGTCGTGGCGATCATAGGCCCCGGCCTGACCAACGTGATGATTGGCGTGGCGGTGTTCACCGTGCCCTCGTTCGCGCGCATCATCCGCGGTGCCGTCCTCGAGGTCAGGAGCGAGCTCTATGTCGAGGCGGCCCGCTCGGTGGGCTGCTCGTCGAGGCGCATCATGTTCGTTCACATCCTGCCGGGCACCATGCAGGCGCTCATAGTCAACTTCACCATGAACGTGGGCGGGGCGATCCTCTCGGCCTCGAGCCTTTCGTTCCTTGGCTTCGGGGCCAGCGTGACCCAGCCGGAATGGGGCGCCATGCTCTCGCAGAGTCGCAACTACCTGTCTACGGCCCCGCACCTGGTGCTGTTCCCCGGCCTGCTCATCTTCCTCACCGTGCTCGCGTTCAACCTCTTTGGCGACGGCCTGCGCGACACCCTCGATCCCAAGCTCAACTAGGAGGCGCAGATGCAAGACGCCCTGCTTGAGGTCAAGGACCTCAAGGTCGAGTTCAAGCGCGACCGCAAGTCATGGATCACTGCCGTGAGCGGCGTCTCGTTCTCCATCCGCGCCGGAGAGATCGTGGGGCTGGTGGGAGAGTCCGGCTGCGGCAAGTCGGTCACCTCGCTTGCCGTGATGCGCCTGCTCAACAAAGACACCAGCCGCACCTCGGGCGAGGTCATCATGGACGGGCGCGCCATCCTCGGCCTGAGCGACCGCGAGATGCGGGACGCGCGCGGCAACGACTTCTCGATGATCTTCCAGGAGCCCATGAGCTCCCTCAACCCGATCATGCGCATCGGCGACCAGCTCGCCGAGGCGCTCCGGCTGCACAACGACCTGAGCCGCGACGAGGTGCACGCCCGCTCGGTCGAGGCGTTGCGCCTGGTGGGCATCCCAGAGCCCGAGGTGACGCTGTGCAACTACCCGCACGAGCTCTCGGGCGGGATGTGCCAGCGCGTCATGATCGCCATGGCCATGTCCTGCGAGCCCAAGCTGCTCATCGCCGACGAGCCCACCACCGCCCTGGACGTGACCATCCAGGCCCAGATCCTCGCCCTGATGGAGCGCATCCGTCGGGAGCGCGACACGGGAATCCTCATGATCACCCATGACCTGGGCGTCGTGGCCGAGACCTGCAGCCGCGTCATAGTGATGTATGCCGGCGGCATCGTTGAGGAGGCGCCGATCGAGGAGCTCTTCGAGCACCCCCGTCACCCCTACACCAGGGGGCTCATCGCCTCCGTGCCGCGCCTGGGCCGCCGCGTTCATCGCCTCCCGTCCATTCCCGGCAGCGTCCCGGACCTCTCCGCGATGCCCTCGGGCTGCCGCTTCGCCCCGCGCTGCCCCATGGCGCGTCCCGCCTGCGAGACGAAGGCCCCCTCTCTCGTGCGGGTGGGAGAGGGACACCGTTGCGCCTGCCCGTACGCGGCAGCAGGCGCAAGCGTGGAGTTCGCGGCGGGAACTGGCGGTGCGGCCGCCCTCCGCTCCGGCGAGTCTGCGGCCAACACGACGAAGGAGGTTCCCGCGCATGAGTGAGCCACTGCTTTCCGTGCAGGACGTCTCTAAGCGCTTTCCAGTGGGCAAGAGCCTCCTGGGACGCCCCACCGGCTATGTCCATGCCGTGAACGACGTATCGTTTGACGTCATGTCCGGCGAGACCTTCTCGCTCGTGGGAGAGTCCGGCTGCGGCAAGTCGACCACCAGCCGCCTGATCGACCACCTGATCGCCCCTGACGAGGGGCACGTCGTGTTCGACGGTACCGACGTCACGGGGCTGAGCGAGCGTCAGATGCGCCCTCTGCGAGCCAAGATGCAGATGGTGTTCCAGGACCCCTACGGGTCGCTCAACCCCCGCATGAAGGTGCAGGACATCATCGGGGAGCCGCTTCTCGTGCACACCAAGATGTCTGCGGGCGAGCGGCTCAAGAGGGTGCATGAGCTCCTTGGCACGGTGGGCCTCTCGCCCGCCCACGGCGAGCGCTACCCACACGAGTTCAGCGGCGGGCAGCGCCAGCGCATCGGCATCGCCCGGGCCCTCTCGGTGCAGCCCAAGCTGATCATCGCCGACGAGCCCGTGTCGGCGCTCGACGTGTCCATCCAGGCCCAGGTGCTCAACCTCCTGCGCGACCTGCAGGAGCGCTACAGCCTCACCTACCTCTTCATCTCGCACGACCTTTCGGTGGTCGAGATGATTTCGGACCGCATCGCCGTCATGTACCTGGGGACCATCATGGAGATGGCACCCAACGAGGAGCTGTACTCGCGTCCCAGCCATCCCTACACGCAGGCGCTGCTCTCGGCCGTGCCGGTGCCCGACCCCAAGGCGAAGCGCAGGCACGTGCTCATCGAGGGTGACCTTCCGAGCCCCATGAACCCACCGACGGGTTGCCCCTTTCACACGCGCTGCCCGCACTGCACGGAGAGATGCGCCAAGGAGTTTCCCAAGATGCGCGAGGTATCGCCGGGACATCAGCTGCGTTGCCACTACGACGGCCTGCGGCTGCCCGAGTAGGGCTGGGCGCGAGCGGGCGCGTTTGTGGCGTGACGCGAGCGCCCATTGCATGACGTGGGTCGAGGGCCGTAGCATGGCACGGGTGCCGGACGCGCATGCGGCAACCCTGGGGAGGGGTGCATGGAGGTCACGATTCGCAGTGCGGTGCCAGATGACGCGGAGGCCCTGCTCGCCATCTATGCCCCCTACGTCATCGGCACGGCCATCAGCTTCGAGCTCGAGCCGCCCAGCCTGGGCGAGTTCCGTCGGCGCGTTGAGGACATCGGCTCGCGGTACCCCTACCTGGTGGCTGAGGCCGACGGCGTGCCCGTGGGATATGCCTATGCGGGGGAGTTCCATGAGCGCGAGGCCTACGCCTGCAGCGCCGAGACAGCCATCTACCTGCGGCGCGACCTGCGCGGCAACGGCGTGGGTCGTAGGCTCTACCAGGCGCTCGAGACGTCTTGCGCCCGCAGGGGCATCACCAACCTCTATGCCTGCATAGCCTACGTGGAGCCCGAGGACGAGCATCTCACCCAGGCGAGCGTCCGCTTCCATGAGCGCATGGGATACCATCTGGCAGGCCGCTTCAACAGGTGTGCGCGCAAGTTCGGACGCTGGTACGACATGGTCTACATGGAAAAGCTCATCGCTGCGCGCGAGGGGCAGGTGCCGCTCATGGATCGAGGCGGGGGAAGCGCGCGGCCATCGGGAGGCGGCCATGTCCATTGACGTGGGTTCGTGCGAGGTGTTCGCGGGCTCTCTGGGCGTGGACGCCCCCGTGGCATACCTGGTGGACGCGCCGGGGTTTCCGCACGGCGCGGACGAGCTTGCCGCAGGCCGTCGCGTCACGCTCGTCAGCATGCCCATCGCCAGCGGAGACGACGCTCTTGCGCTCTGACCCTCTGTCGGCTTGCGCATGCTTGCCGGACGCCTCGATCTTGCAAACGCAGACACTTATCTCGTCGTTCGAGGCCGATTCCGTTGCCAAACACAAGATTGGGCGAGCCGATGGAGGAGGGCATGGCCCCGGGCGAGCTGGCGAAGAGAGGGACGGGTCCATGCAAGCTGCTGGAGAGAGACGCAAGGGTCAGACGCCGATGGCAGCGGAGACGTCACCTGAGTCGCGTCCGCCCGGAGCCTCCGTCTCGAAAAAGTAAGTCGCTATGAACTAAAATGTTATCTGCGGCGAACAATTGAGACGAAGTGGGGGAAAGATGAGTCTGTCGGCGGTGGCAGCGGGCTCGTGGGTCCGCGTTACGAAGCTGGGCGGCGACATGCGGCAGCTGAGCCGACTCGCGTCGGTAGGCGTCATACCAGGGAGCGTCCTGCAGGTTCGCAGGAACGACCGGCGCAGGCCCCTCCTGGTGTTCTGCCGCGACACCCTCCTTGCCCTGGGGCGCTGCGGATGCGAGGACATCCAGGTCGAGCAGGTGGCAGCATGAGCGCCCGCAGGCTGCGCCTGGCATTGCTCGGGCAGCCCAACTCGGGCAAGTCGACCCTCTTCAACCGCCTGACGGGATCGCACCAGCATGTGGGCAACTGGCCAGGAAAGACGGTCGAGAAGAAGCTGGGCAGCTTCGAGCGCGGAGGCCGCAGCTACGAGGTCTGCGACCTTCCGGGCAGCTACAGCCTCTCGGCGCTGTCCGACGAGGAGCGCGTGACCCAGGACTACATCGAGTCTGTCGCAGCTGACGTCATCGTGGTCATGGCCGATGCGTCGCAGCTCTCGCGCAGCCTCTACATGCTGGCGGACGTCGTGGGAGCCACGCTGCCCTGCGTGCTGGTGCTTAACATGATGGACGTGGCTCGCGAACAGGGAAAGCGGATCGACGCGTCCCTGCTCCAGAGGAGGCTCGGCATACCCGTCGTCCCCCTTGTGGCCAACGGCGGGGAGGGCTACGACGCCCTCATGGACGCCATCGACCGCGCGGGCAGGAATCGCCTGGTCCTTGACGCCGCCGTCATGGAGGACCTTTACAGACGGCATTCTCCCGAGTGGGTCCACGCGTACGAGGCCGTGACGGCGGGCGGGCGAGAGGCGAGCTCGTCCGGCTCGCGCGATGCCCTGGGCTTCGGTCCCGTATGGCTTGCCGCGCGCGATGCCTCTGCGGGCGAGCTCGGCGCCGTGTCGTGCGCAGCGGCTCGCTTCGCCTGGGTCGATGCGATGCTGGCGGACGTGCAGTCCTCGGATGGCACCTCGGCCAGGAGGCTCGCCCGCCTCGACGCAGCCCTCCTCTCGCGTCGGTGGGGCAAGCTCGTCTCCACGGGCATCATCCTCCTGGGCCTCGTGGGGGCCATGCTGGTCTCCTCGCCCATCATGCTCGCGGGCATGGCGGTCGTCAGCTCGCTGGAGCTTCCGGTCTACGTCGGCCTCTCCTCCGTCGGTGCCAGCGAGTTCATAGCCGCCTACGTGTCCCAGGGGCTCATAGCCGCCGTCGGCTACTCCATCGCCATGGCGGGCTTCTGCTTCGGTGCGACCTTCGTATTCGGCCTTCTGGAGGAGGCGGGTGTCGTTGCCCGGGTGAGCTACGCCTTCGACGACTGGATGGGTGCCCTTGGGCTGCAAGGCAAGGTCATCATGCCCTTCATGATGAGCCTGGGCTGCACCATGGCGGGGGTCACGGGCACCCGCGTGGTCGACTCATGGGGCCAGCGCCTTCTGGCGACCATGCTCACCTGGGCTGTTCCCTGCGGAGCGACCTTCTCCATCATCCCCACCATCGCCATGGTCTTCTACGGGCCTGGGGGCATGGCCCTCGTCATGGTGGGCATCTTCGCCGTCATGATGTTGGTGATGCTGGTCATATCGAAGGTCTATGGACGCCGACTCAACCCAGAGGGAGAGCGCTCTGGTCTGGTCATGGAGCTGCCCCCGTACCACCGTCCCAAGGTCGGTGCCCTGCTGGGCTCGTCGCTCAGGCATGGCGTCGGGGTGTTCAGGCGCGCCCTCACGATCGTCTTCCTCTCGTCCACCCTGTTCTGGGTCCTGTCGTGGTCGCCGACGGGTGACGTGTCGGGCTCTGCGCTCTATGCCATGGGCCACGCCATAGAGCCTGTGACCCGCGTGTTCGGGCTGGGGTGGAAGACCTTCGTCTCGTTCCTGGCGTCGATGTTCGCGAAGGAGGCGTCGTTGGGCGTCCTCTCTGCGCTGTGCCAGGCGGATTCCGCGGGCGGCCTGTATGCCGCCGCGTCGGCGGCAAAGGCGACGGGTGCCGCCAGCACATCTGGCCTTGCGGCTGGAATCCAGCCTGCGGAGGCGCTTGCCTACATGTTTGCGGTGACCTTCAACGTACCATGCGCCATGGCCCTCTCCACCACGTACTCCGAGACTCACTCCGCGAAGTGGACTGCCATCATCGGTGCGACCTACTTCGCGCTGGCGCTCGTCATCGCGTTCGTGGTGTACCACGTGGCGGTGCTGTTCGTGTAGCGATGCGGGACCGGTCCTTGCATGGGTCCGGTCTCGCCCAGGCAGCCTACCTCGGCTTGCGCGCGACCATGTGCAGGTGCCAGACCTTGTCGTTTACGAAGGTCTCCATGTCGAGGCCGGCCTTCGAGCACATCGACTCGAGCTCTGCTAGGATGCTGGGGTACTCGTCCTTGCACAGCTCGTACACTCCGGCGTGGTCGGTCTCGTAGCTTGACGCAGCTTTGGTGAACTCCTCGATGGAGAGTGCCTTGTACTGCCCGGGGCTTCTCATGTGACCTCCCTGATACGACTTAGTTAACAATGGCTAATAGTAGGGGGGAGGGGCGGTGCCGTCTGGCGGCGGCAGTGGGCATCCCTTGGCCTCCGGGTGCCGTTTGTCCGCCCTAGCCCATTGGCTGCCATCCTTGGTCCACGTCCCATCGGACCAAAAAGATAACCAAATCTAACATATTCTTGAAAATCGCCACGTAAGGGGATGCTATTAGCCCCGTCTAACATTCTTGGCGACTAGCCAGCTGCGCATCGACGTTTGTGGTGGGTGCGACGCATGAGGGAGGGCAATATGAGCGACGAGCAGTCTTCGGGAAAGAAGCTGAGGACGAAGGACCTCATCTACGGGGGCGCATTTGCCGCCATCTATCTGGTCGTCATGCTGATCATCGTCATGACCAGCGGAATGATTCCGGTCCTGTACTACGCCGCCCCACTCACGGTGGGCGTGGTAACGGGGACCATCTACATGCTCTGCGTCATGAAGCTGCGCAGGTTTGGCGGCGCGCTCATCATGGGCGTCCTGTTTGGCCTCGTCGCCTGTGGTGGCAGGTGGTACAGCCTGCTCATGGTGGTGTGTGCCGCGCTCCTGGCGGAGCTCATCCTCTTCCTGGGCAAGTACGGCTCTCGCAAGATGTACCTGCTGTCTTTCGTGGCCTCCAACTTCATCATGGCGGCTCCGTACCTCACGTTCGTCGTCGACTTCCAGGGTTCCCTCGACATGTCCAGGAGCTACTACAGCGCGGAGCATGTCGCTGGGCTGGCAAGCGTGTTCGCCCCAGGCTTCTACGTGGGAACGCTCGTCTTCGCGCTCGCGGGTGGGATAGCCGGTGCCCTCATTGCGAACAAGCTCGTGAGCAAGCACTTCGAGAAGGCCGGCGTTCTGTGAGTCGGGTCTTTGCGAGCCAGGTCCATGAACCCTGATTCGGGAAGGGTCTTGCTGTCGTTCGACCCCAGGGCGAAGCTCCTGGTCTTCCTTGCCAGCGGTGCCGTGTCCGTCTCCATGTCCGAGTACAGCGTCGTTCTGTACCTGGCGCTGGCGTTGGTGCAATGCGCCCTGCTCTTCCTGGAGGGGAAGAGGGGCCTGTCGTTGGCGGTCCTGTGCGCTCCGCTGCTGCTGTTGCTGTTCCGCGCCTGCGTGGAGGGGCCGGGGACGGGGGCGCCCGGGCTGGTCGTGTTCGTCACGGGCCTGCTCTCCCTCATGCTCTTCAGCGCCCCCCCTCATGGGTGCCCTCGTGCTATTGGTGAAGACCACCAAGATGAGCCACCTGGTCTCGTCCCTGCAGGCGATGCACCTCCCCATGGTGCTGGTAATCCCCCTCGCCGCCCTCGTCCGCTTTGTCCCCACCGTCCGTGAGGAGTGGGTGGGCGTGCGCAAGGCGATGGCGTTCCGGGGCATATCCATGGCTCCGGCGGCGCTGCTCCGCTCACCGCTCAGGAGCGCGGAGTACCTTCTGGTGCCATTGCTGTTCAGCTCGCTCTCGGTCATGGAGGAGCTTGCCGCGGCGTCCCTCGCGCGCGGCCTCGACAGCGAGAGCGAGCGCAGCTCCCTGGTCGACACGCGCCTCTCCGTCGCCGACTGGGTTGTCATCGTGCTGATGGCGGCGCTCATCGCGGGCTGCCACGTGACTGCTGGGATGGTGTGGCATTGATACGGTTCGAGGACGCGTCCTTCCACTACGGTGGCGAGAACGGCACGGGCGATGGCGTCGATCACATAGACCTGACGGTCGCCGATGGAGAGGTGGTGGTTCTCTGCGGCGTGAGCGGCAGCGGAAAGACCACCTTGGCAAGGCTGCTCGCGCACCAGTACGACGTCCAGTCGGGCTCGGTGAGCGTCGGCGGCCAGGACGTCCGCGACATGACGAGCGAATCCCTGAACGGGCTGGTCTCCTACGTCTCGCAGGACCTCTTCCTGTTCAACAGGAGCCTGGCCGAGAACATCCGCGTGGGCCGTCCGGACGCATCGGACGAGGAGGTGCGAGCCGCGGCGCATGCCGCCTGCTGCGACGACTTCCTGGGTGAGTTCGAGAGGGGCCTGGACACGCCTGCGGGGGACGCAGGCGCGCGTCTCTCGGGAGGGCAGCGTCAGCGCATCGCGTTTGCGCGGGCCATCCTGAAGGATGCCCCCATCGTGGTCCTGGACGAGGCGACGGCGTTCGTGGATGCCGAGAACGAGCGCCGCATCCAGCTCGCGATGAGCGAGCTCTGCAGGAACAAGACGACGCTGGTCATAGCGCACAGGCTGAACACCGTGCGCGACGCCGACAAGATCGTGGTGCTCGAGTCCGGCCGCGTCATCGAGCAGGGCACTCACGAGGAGCTCCTTGCCCGAGATGGGGCATACGTGCGGCTGCTGGAGGCGGGAAGGACGGGGACTGGTCGATGAGCGAGACCTCGCGCAAGATGCTTGCGCTCCTCTGTGTCATGCTGAGCCTGTTCCTGATCATGGGCGGGTTGTACCTTCCCGTCGAGCTGCTGGGGCCTGTCGCGACATCCGCGCTCACGTGGGTGGGCGTCGCCCTCCTCCTGGGCGGAAACGTCGCGCTTGCCCTGGAGGAGAGGGACTGACCGGCCGGCCGCGGACAGGGCGACCCTCCTGCCTCATGTGTGCTGGCGAGGACGCTGGGTTGGCGGGGACGCTGAGGTCTAAAGACTCGCGACGTCCCGTTCTCTATGCCTTTTCCTGAATTGAGATAGATATCAACTGGCCTTTTGTTGAGCATGATTCCGAGGAATGCATAGAGAACGGAAGGGAGGCCGCTGGGTCGCGCCCCTCTCGCCCGTCGCTCCCTCCTCGGCCTACAATCCAAGGCACCCAGCGATGGGCGGGGGAGGCGAGGGGGCGACCACATGGCCAAGGATGACCTGATAAGTGCGTTGCGGCGTCTGGGCAACGTGCGCGACGGACGAGCGAGCCACCAGACCATCCGTCGGCGCATCCTCTCCGGGGCTCGCATCGACGGGACCCATCTCTGCATCCTCATAGTCGCCATGCTCATCGCGTCGGTCGGCCTCAACGTCGACTCCACCGAGGCGGTTGTCGGTGCCATGCTCGTCTGCCCGCTCATGGGGTCGGTCATGGCGTTCGCCTATGCCATCGCCACCGCCGACCTGCGCCTGCTGCGCGAGGTCCTGCTCGGTCTCGTGGTGCAGGTCGCGATCTGCCTGGTCACCTCGACGCTCTACTTCGTCATCTCTCCCATCTCGCGCGAGACCTCCGAGCTGCTCACCAACTCCAGTCCCACGGTGTGGGACGTTCTCATCGCGCTCGCGGGCGGCTTTGCGGGGGGCATTGGCATCTCGCGCAACCAGGAGCCGGCGACCCTGCTCTCGGGGGTCGCCGTCGCGACCGCGCTCATGCCGCCGCTCTGCGCGGCGGGCTACGGCGTGGCCCGGGGCGACCTCCCGTACTTCGCGGCGGCATTCTACGAGTTCTCCCTCAACGTGGTGTTCATCGCGTTTGCCGCCGAGTTCGTGCTGGTCATGCTGCGCACGCCCCTCAAGCGCGACCTCGACGGCGACGGCGTCGTCACGGTGCGGGAGGACGAGGAGGCGTTGGAGAGGAGCCGTCGCCTTCGCCGCAGGCTGCTGGTCGGAACGCTGGTCTTCGTGATTCCCTGTGCGGTGATGACCGCCCAGCTGGTCAAGGACACCATGGCGAAGAACGACGGGGAGGCCTTCGACATCCAGGACAGCTATGACGCGCGGACGACCACGCAGGAGCTCGAGGCCGTGTGCCCCGGCTTCGTCTCGTATCGCGTCGGCGCGCTCGACTCGTACGATACCAGGGCTGGCTCGTTCTCGCGGAAGGTCGTGGCGCGGGTGGTGACGTCGGAGCCGTTGGACGAGACGCGCAAGGCTGGGCTCGAGGCGCTGATCAGGGTGCACGTGAAGGACCTCGACGAGGTGAGCTTCGAGCTGCGGCGCGAGGGGGCGTCGGATGACAGCGCGAGGGGCGAGACCAGCGCCTCTGAGTCATCCGGTTCGGTGTCGGCGTCCAATGCGTCATCCTAGTAGCGCCGTCTTGTTGTCTGCCACGTTTCTCTCGCCATTTCGCGGCGCTTCTGTTGCTGGAGACAAGATGGACTGTGCGTCGTGCAGCGTGGCGGCGATGTGTCGTGCGTCGTAGGCGCGGTGGTGCGCCATGCGGTGACACGATTGCGCCCCGCCCTAGTGGTGGAACAGCCGCATTCCCGTGAAGCACATGGCAATGCCGTACTTGTCGGCCGCCTCGATCACGTTGTCGTCGCGGATCGAGCCGCCGGGTTCGGCAATGTAGCTGACGCCGCTCTTGTGGGCGCGTTCGACGTTGTCGCCGAAGGGAAAGAAGGCGTCCGACCCCAGTGCGACGCCGGTCTGGGTGGCTATCCACGCCGACTTCTCCTCGCGGGTCAGCGCCTCGGGCCTCTCCGCGAACCACTTCTGCCACTCGCCCTCGGCCAGGACGTCGTCGTGTTCGTCGGAGACGTACACGTCGATCGCGTTGTCGCGGTTGGCGCGGCGGATCCCCTCGGCGAAGCGCAGGCCCAGGACCTTTGGATGCTGGCGCAGGTACCAGGTGTCGGCCTTGCCGCCCGCGAGCCTGGTGCAGTGGACGCGGCTTTGCTGCCCGGCGCCCACGCCGATGGCCTGCCCGTCCTTCACGTAGCAGACCGAGTTGGACTGCGTGTACTTCAGTGTGATCAGGCTCACGATCATGTCGATCTTTGCGGCCTCGGGGACGTAGCGGTTTCGCGTCACCACGTTGCCCAGAAGCTCGCGGTCGATCCTGAAGTCGTTGCGACCCTGCTCGAAGCTGATGCCAAAGACGTCCTTGGCCTCGGTGGGAGCGGGACGGTAGCTGGGGTCGACCCGTACCACGTTGTAGCGGCCGCCCTTCTTGGCCCCTAGGATCTGCAGGGCCTCCTCGGTGTAGCCGGGCGCGATGATGCCGTCGGACACCTCGCGCCTGAGGTAGCGCGCCACGTCGGCGTCGCAGGTCTCGCTCAACGCGGCCCAGTCGCCGTAGGAGCTCATGCGGTCGGCGCCGCGCGCGCGGATGTAGGCGCAGGCGATGGGGGAGAGCTCCCCCTCCCCCTCGG
>CAMXZR010000005.1 GCA_947253595.1 uncultured Olsenella sp.
CGTCTGCGAACATCGACATCTGCGACTGGTCCTGCGCCATGCGTCTCTCCCTTGCTTCATCTCTCGCCCCGCGGCGGGCGGGCCCTTGCGCAGTCGATTATCGCATTCCCATCGCAGTTCGCCGCGTCGGAGATGCGCGCCTCTCCCCTGCTGCCGCTCTCCGCCCCGCAGCGGCCACCTCCCCGCGGCAGCTCCCCCTCACTCCTCTTGCAGCGGCTCCCTCTCTCCCCACCTTCGTTCTCTATGCATTCTCCTGAACCGCCCTACGCACCAACTGGCCTTTTGCGATGACGATTTCAGGGAACGGCATAGAGAAGAGAGGAAAAGAGGAGGAGGGCCGAAGGAGGGAGTATAGGGGAGGGCGGCAGACAACCATCGCATTGCGCCCCTGGGTCGAAGAGAGCGGCGTGCGGTCCGACACCAGCCACGTCACCTAGAATCGTCGCAACATGACACGCGTCACGACACGACGCACGCCGCGGAATCGCACGCCGCAGGGATGGAGGCAGCATGGGTGACTACATCGAACGCAAATGGTGGGGCAGGCGCGAGGACCGGGACATCTACGGCAAGCTCTTCCTGCCCGAGGGATTCGAGGACGGACGCCCCCGCGCCACCGCCGTCTTCTCGCACGGTCTGGCCACGAACCACGGCGACATGGAGCCCTATGCCCGCACCGCTGCGGAGCGTGGCATGGTCACCTACGTCTTCGACTTCTGTGGCTCGGGGCCCTACAGCCGCTCGAGCGACCAGCCCGGCGGCATGTCGCTCTTCACCGAGCAGCACGACCTCGAGTCCGTGGCGTGGGAGCTCTCGCGGGAACCCTTCGTGGACGAGAGCAACGTCTTCCTCATGGGCGCCAGCCTGGGTGCCACGGTCACGCTGATGGCCGCCCGCGCCAACGCCGAGCTCGTGCGCGCCTGCGTGCTCCTCTACCCCGCCTTCAACCTGCACGAGGCCGTCCGTGCCGCCTGTCCCAGGCGAGAGGACATCCCCGACGAGTTTTTCGTCATGGGAACCAAGGTGAGCAGGGCGTTCCTACAGAGCTGCTGGGACTACGACTTCTTCGAGCACATCCCGTCGTTCCCGCGCGACGTGCTCATCTGCCACGGTGACAGCGACCATGCCGTGCCGCTCTCGTACTCCGAGCGTGCGGCGACCCTGTTTCCCCACGCCGAGCTGCACGTCGTGCACGGTGGCGGGCATGGCTTCGTGGAGCCGGCATACAGCGAGGTGGTCAACGTGACAGCCGACTTCCTGGTAGGACACATCACGCGCTGATTTGGGAGCATCCCGACAACGCCGATCAGTCTCTTGCGCATTGCGTCCGCCGCCCTCCCTCCTATGCCTCGGTCGTTCTATGCTTTACATCATACTGTGTTTAACATAGTATGATGTAAAGCATAGGTAGAAAAAAGGGGGAAGGTGGACTCGCAATTCAAGCGTGGGTTCCTCGACGCGTGCGTACTTGCCATCCTCGCCGCGCAGGATTCCTACGGGTACCAGATCGTGAAGGACGCCCCTCTGTCGCTGGAACTTTCGGAATCGACCCTCTATCCCGTGCTCCGTCGTCTGGAGAAGCAGGGGGCTCTCACGGAATATCGCAGCGAGCACAACGGCCGCCTGCGAAAGTACTACTCCATCACCAAACGGGGACGCCTCCAGCTACGGGAGTTCGCCGTCGAACGTGACATCATCGACCAGCTCATGGACTTCATACAGAGGGGAGCGGAGCAATGACCAAAGAGACGTTCCTTGACGCGCTTGACACTGAACTGGCCAGGCAGCGGCTCTCGGCAGAGGAGGCCCATGCGGCACGGGAGTACTACGCCGACACCATCGACGAGCGAATGGACGACGGACTCTCCGAGCGGGAAGCCGTCGCATGCATGGGGTCGCCTGCCGCCTGCGCCCAGACCGTGGCCGACGAGACGGCCCCCATCCCCCACCTCATCCATCGCCTTGCCACGCGCTTCGCGTTGGTCAACCTCATCCTGGCAATCCTGACATTCCCCGTCTGGGGGCTGCTTGCCGCTGCATTCGCGCTGGTGGTCGCAGGAGCATATATCACGCTCTTCTCCCTGCTCCTCTGCGCGTGGCTCTTCTTTGGCTGCGGAATCCTCCTGGGGTCACGGGCGTGGCGACGTTCTTCTCGTCCCTGCTGGCGGGCGTGCCCTTCTCCGGGCTCTACGTCCTTGGCATGGGTCTGCTCTTTGCGAGCGCGGCGCTGCTCATGCTTCCCCTGGTCGTCTGGGCGACCCGTGCCCTCGTGGAGACCATCCGCCTGCTTGGGCTTTTGATCGTCGGCCTCTTCAGGCGAGGAGGGAAGGACAGCGCGGCAGAATCGCGCCCGCAGGTGAGGCTCAGCTCTCCAAAATGGCCGAAGTCGCTGCTCGCCCTCGGCCTGAGCTTCGCGGCGCTTGGAGTCCTAGCTACCCTCGCAGCGCTTGCGAACTGCGGTTTTGACATCAGTACGCTGCCAAGCGTACCCATCCTGCAACTGGGACCCCTGATGGTGGACCTCAACGGCCTGCTGCGCTTCGGCGACCCACTGCATATGAACCTGTAGCCACGCAGGGATACGCCTAGCGCAAGACGCAAGAAGGCACAGACCCACCCAGACAGGCGGCTCGGGTGGGTCTGCGCCACGTGGCAGCTCGCGTCGACGCCAGTGGCGAAGCCCAGCCGACGCGCCTACGCGATGGAGGTCACCTTGTAGCCAGCGTCCACCACGGCCTGCTCGAGCACCTCGTCCTTTACCAGACTCCCGGCATCCACCTTGGCCGTACCATCCTCCAGCGAGACGCGCACGTTCTTGACGCCCCTGACCCCCTCCAGGGCCTCGGTAACGTGGGCCACGCAGTGCTGGCACATCATTCCCTCTACGTTCAGGGTCCTCTCGGTCATGTCCTCTCTCCCTTCGTCGGCCCCCTCGGGAGCCTGCTTGCCTGCCTCGACCAGCTTAGTACCTACGCGCCTTCCCGGGGCGCCCTCGCCCGCGACCCTGGATGGCTTGGCCTGGCTGGGCTTCCAACCAAAGAGCCTGAGTGCGTTGCTCACCACGAACACGGACGAGAAGCCCATGGCCGCGGCGCCGATCATGGGATTAAGCGCGATGCCCCACGGTGCCAACACGCCCATGGCCACCGGGATGCAGATGGCGTTGTAGAACAGGGCCCAGAACAGGTTCTGGCGGATGTTGCGCATCGTCGCGCGCGAGAGCTCGATCGCCGTGGCGACGTCCGCCGGGTCAGAATGCATCAGCACGACGTCCGCGGAGCCGATCGCCACGTCGGTGCCGGCCCCGATGGCAATCCCGATGTCGGCGCGCGCGAGCGCCGGTGCGTCGTTGATGCCGTCCCCCACCATGGCGACCTTGGCACCAGCCTCTTGGAGCTCGCGAACCTTCTCCTCCTTTTGGTCGGGCAGGACCCCCGCCACGACCTCGTCCACGCCCACCTGACCCGCCACGACCCGGGCGGTCGTCGCCTGGTCCCCCGTGAGCATGATGGTGCGCACGCCCATTCGGCGCAGGCGTGCCACGGCTTCGGCAGAGCTGGTCTTGACCACGTCCGCCACACCCATGAGGCCCAAGGCGCTGCCGTCGGCCGCGAAGAAGAGCGGGGTGCGGCCCTGTGCCGCCATGGACTCCGCCGCCTGGGAGAGGCCTGCCACGTCCACGCCGCGCCGCGCCATGAGGCGGGCGTTTCCGGCCAGGACCGAGTAGCCCGCGACCCTGCCCGCAAGGCCTCCGCCCGCCACCTGCTCGAAGTCCGTAACCTCGGCCTCGCTTGCCACGTCGCGCTCGTCGGCATAGGCGCACACCGCCTCGGCGAGGGGATGCTCGCTCCTGCGCTCGAGGGCCGCGGCCAGCCCCACGAGCTCGTCCTCCTCAACGCCCTCGGCCAGCACGACGTCGGTCACGCGAGGCGCGCCCTCGGTGATGGTACCGGTCTTGTCCAGCACCACGGTGTCCAGGTCGCAGGCCCCCTCGAGGGCCTCCGCGCTCTTTATCATGATGCCGTTCGCGGCACCGCGCTCGGTGCCCACCATGATGGCCGTGGGCGTGGCGAGGCCCAGGGCGCAGGGGCAGCTGATCACCAGGACCGAGACCGAATGCGTGAAGGCCGTGGCAAAGTCGCCGGGCGAGAAGACCGCGAGCCAGGCCACCAGCGTGACCAGCGCGATGGCGATGACCACGGGCACGAACACGCCGGCGATGCGGTCTGCCTGGCGCTCGATGGGAGCCTTGGTGCTGGTGGCCTCGTCCACGAGGCGGATGATCCGGGCGAGGGCGGTATCCTCGCCCACGGCGGTGACGTCCATGGCCAGCCAGCCGCTCTTGGAAACGGTGGCACCCGTCAGGCGGTCGCCCACGGCCTTCTCCACGGGAAGGGGCTCTCCCGTGATGGCGGACTCGTCCACGGCGGCGCCCCCCTCCGCGACCACGCCATCGACGGGCACGGACTCGCCTGCCCTCACCACGACGCGGTCGCCCACGCGCAACTCGGAGGTGGGGACCCTCTGCTCGACGCCGTCACGCACGACGGTCGCCGTCTTGGGTGCCAGGTTCATGAGCGCGCTGATCGCGCTTGTGGTGCGACCCTTGGCGCGCGCCTCGAAGAACTTGCCCAGGGTGATGAGGGTCAAGATCATGCCGGCCGAGTCGAAGTACAGGCCGTGGAAGGCCGCATGCGCGAGACCCGCGTCGCCGGCACCCAGGGCGATTGCCATGCGGTACAGGCCCGCCAGGCTGTAGGCGAACGAAGATGCCGAGCCCATGGCGATGAGCGAGTCCATGTTGGGCGAGAGGTGCAGGAGCGTCCTGAAGCCCGTCACGAAGTAGCGCCGGTTCGCAAACAGGATGAGAATGCAGAGCAGGAGCTGTGTGAGCGCCGAGGCCATCATGCCTCCCATGCCCGAGAGCGCGGGCGGCTCAGGCCAGCCAAACATGGGCCCCATGGCCAGGTAGAAGAGGGGGACGGAGAAGGCAAGCGAAACGGCGAGCTGGCGACGCTTCTCGTCTATGGCCCGCTGTGCCGCTTTCTGGGGGTCAACGAACCCCGCCGACTCGGACGAGAGGGACGCCCCCTCGGCTCCCGCGCCCGCAGCGTGGAACCTGCGCGGTGTGGCCCCATAACCCGACTTCCTTATGGCCGCCTCCACCGCTGCGGCGGTCGAGTCCGTACCGTCGTACTCGAGCTCCATCGAGTTCTTGAGCAGGTTTACGTTGGCCGACGCGACGCCCGGGACGCCCGACGCCGCCTTCTGGACCCTCGCCGAGCAGGCGGCGCAGGTCATGCCCGTGATGTCGAAGGTCTCGCGCACGACGCCTTCCCGCGTCGCACCTTCCTGCACGTTTGTCGTGGTCTTTGCCATCGGCAGGACCTCCCCTCTTCCCGCGGCCGCGGGCACGATCACATGAACTTCTTGAAGAGCTGCATGACCTCGTCGGTCACCTCGGTGTCGCCCGCCTGGATGCGCTCGACCACGCAAGTCTGGAGGTGGTCGCGCATGACCTCGCGCGAGATTGCCTTGACGGCGGACTCGACGGCGGCGAGCTGGGTGAGGACGTCGCCGCAGTAGCGGTCCTCCTCAACCATGTTCCTGATGCCTCCCAGCTGTCCGATCGCCCGATTGATGCGGCAGCTCAGGTCGCGCTTGAGTTGCTCGTCGCGCGGCGTCGCCTTCATGTGGGTGCCGCAGGCCTGCTGCGCAGACGTGCCCCTCTCCTCTTCCATCGCTTCCTCCTCAGTACCCCCTGGGGGTATGTAACAACGACTTCAGTATACCCGCCAGGGGCATATCCAGTCCATAAGAAGCGAAGCGACTCGCATGACAGGCAATATTCGATGACGCTCTGCCTTGGCCCTCGTCCGACGACAGCACGTCACGCAAGGCTGCCCTTCCCATCGGCCTTATTCTTCGCGGCGGAGAGGAGAGCGGACGCAGAAGAAAGGGGCCCGACGCCGGCGCCGAGCCCCCTGGAATGCGCGCTTCGAACGTGCCTACGACTGGGTGTAGTCGCCGCCGCGGTTGCCAAACGGGTTGCCCTGCTGGTTGCGCTGCTTATACAGCTCCTCCAGGTAGCGGTAGAGGTCGTTGGTAGAGATGCCGTTGCCGGAATTCGAATCGTCCTGCATGTTCTGGGAGCCCGAACCGCTCTTCTGCTGCTCTTGCAGGGACTCGTCGGAGCCCAGAGTCACGCTGACCGTCTGCTCCGAACGGCCGCGCATGAAGGTGACCGCCACGGTCTCGCCGATCTCGTGCGAGCGGACGTTGAGGATCATGCCGTCGGCGGAACTGATCGCCTCGCCGTTGACCGCCGTGATGATGTCGCCCTTCTTGATACCCGCGGAGTCGGCGGGGCTGCCGCTGGTGACCTCGCTGACGTAGGCGCCCTGGTTGACCGACAGGTTGTTCATGGTGGCGTTCTGGGAGTTCACGGTCTGCATGGCGAGGCCGATGTAGGCGTGGGTCACGGTCTGTCCCGCGATGATCTTGTTGGCCACGGCCACGGCATAGTTGGACGGGATGGCAAAGCCGACGCTCGCGGACGACTGGGTACTCGAGGAATAGAGCGTGCAGATGCCCACCAACTTGCCGTTCGAGTTGACGAGAGCACCGCCGGAGTTGCCCGGGTTAATGGCGGCGTCGGTCTGAATCAGGTTGGTGTAGAGGGTATTGCCCGAGGACGACTGCATGAGCTGGTTGCGCGAGAGCGAGCTCACGATGCCTGCGGAGACGGACTGGTCGAGACCGAAGGGGCTGCCGATGGACATGACCCAGTCGCCCACGACGAGCTTGCTGGAGTCGTCCACCTCGACGGGGGTCACCTTGGTGCCCGCCCAGTCGACCTTGATCACGGCGAGGTCACTGGAGGAGTCGCTACCCACCACACTGGCATCGTAGCTCTTGCCGCCGTAGCTGACCGAGATGGCAGTGGCGCCCTTGATGACGTGGTAGTTGGTGATGATGTTGCCGTCGGCGTCCAAGATGACGCCCGAGCCGGTCCC
This sequence comes from uncultured Olsenella sp., assembly GCA_947253595.1. Lineage (GTDB taxonomy): Bacteria > Actinomycetota > Coriobacteriia > Coriobacteriales > Atopobiaceae > Olsenella_I. Next base: position 7,017 of record CAMXZR010000005.1, read on the forward strand.
GGAACCCTCGGGCGTGGTCACGTTGACCGAGACGACGGAGGGCAGAGTCTTCGCGGCGACGGCCTGGGCGACGGTCGGGTCCTGGTTGCTCGCGCTGACGTTGATCGTCTGGCCTGCAGAGCTTTCCGTGGTCCTGATGACCTGCGTGCCGCCGATGACGCCACCCGCCTTTAGGGCGAAGACCAAGGCAGCCGCGCCAAGCACGCCACCAATGGCCCCGAAGATGGCCCCCTTGGCCACTCCGCCCTTGCGTGGGGCAGGCTGCGCGGGGACACCTCCGTCACCCGTCGGCGGAACCGTGCCGAAGGGCTGCTGGGACTGTGCCGCTTGAACGTGCACCTGGGTCCTGGCCACCTGCGTCTTGCCCTCGGAACCCTCGGGGGGCTCGGGCGCGCCGGGCATGGGGGGACGGTTTCCGTCGATCGTAGCCATGTCTGCCTCTTTTCTCCAAAGCTGCGTGAGTTCCCCAAAGTGCGCGGGCACCCACGTGATGGCGTGTCACAGCCTTCAATCTACCCATCGACCCCATGCCCAATGCGAGGGCCCTGGCACTCACACGCAAGGGGAACATCGCTTTTGGCTATCTGAAAACCCAGGCGAAAGGTACTGCGCCAACGGCCGTGACGAGGCGACGCACTGGCAGCCAACAACGGCAGCGCGACAGCCGGCCCCTAGAGCTTGAAGAGGTAGCCCACGCCTCGCACGGTGACGATGTGAGCCGCGACCTGGGGGCCCACCTTGGAGCGCACGCGGCGGATGTGCACGTCCACGGTGCGGGTGCCGCCGCAGTACTCGAAGCCCCAGACGCGATGCAGCAGGGTCTCGCGCGAGTAGGCGCGCGAGGGGTGCGTGGCGAGGAACGAGAGGAGCGAGTACTCCATCAACGTGAGGTCGACGGGCTCCTCGTCTATGTACACCTGGTAGGTCGCCAGGTTGATGGCCATGTTGTCCACAGTGACGATGTCTGCGGGAGCGCTCTCCTCGCCCGGCCACAGGAGAAGGGCGCAACGCACCTCGAACTCAGCCTCGCCAGCACTGGCGAGGATGAAGTCGTTCCTGCCCTGCGCGGGCATGCGCAGGCTCGAGAGCTTGGACTCGTCCTGGATGCTGAGCGTGGGAACGAAGCCGTTGTCCGACACGTAGGAGTCCACGGCCGCAAGGGTGTCCTGGCTCAGTCCATCCATGTCGAGGATGACCAGGTCGAAGTCGTGCCCGGAAGAGATTGCCTGCGAGAAGGTCTCGGGCGTGGTGGGAAGAATCGAGACGTCGAGCACGTGCTTGAGCTCGCGCATGCGGTCGATGAAGCGCGAGGTCCTTGCGAGGAGCAGTATGTTCTTGTGGTGCATGAACGCCCCCAGACGTGCCGCTAAGAGCCGGAAACCCCGGAACGCAAAATCACTTTGTAGAAGACTAGCATAAATCGGGGCCCCGCCATGCCTTGGTGGGAGCCCCGCCTGGTAACGACCCATGCTGCCGAATGCGACCCTACCCTATCGAACCCAGGAACTCGCGGGTGCGCTCGGTCTTGGGATGGTCGAAGACCTCCTCCGGAAGGCCCTGCTCGACCACCACTCCGCCCTCCATGAAGACCACGCGGTCGGCCACGTCGCGCGCGAAGCCCATCTCGTGCGTGACGACCACCATGGTCATACCGCTGTTGAGGGCGAGGTCGCGCATGACGGCCAGGACGCCGCGGACGAGCTCGGGGTCTAGGGCGGAGGTGGGCTCGTCGAAGAGCAACACCTTGGGGTGCATGGCAACGGCGCGGGCGATGGCAACGCGCTGCTGCTGTCCGCCCGATAGCTGGGGCGGCTTGAAGTCCGCACGATCGGCTAGGCCCACCGCATCGAGCTGCAGCATGGCCTCTCGCTCGGCCTCCTCCTTGGACCTCCCCAGGACCTTTGTCTGCCCGATCGTCACGTTCTCCTTGGCCGTGAGATGCGGGAAGAGGTTGAAGCCCTGGAAGACCATGCCCAAGTCGCGCTTGAGCTTGGTGGTATCCGTCCTGCTCGAGCCCGTGATCTCGCAGTCGTCGATAAGAATGTGGCCCGCCGTGGGGGTCTCGAGTAGGTTGATGCAACGCAGCATGGTCGACTTGCCGGAGCCTGGGGGCCCCAGGACCACGACGATTTCCCCGTTCCAGACGTTGAGGTTGACGTCGCGCAGCACCGGCGTGTCGGTGAAGGTCTTGTTGAGGTGCTCGATGCGCACCACGGGATGCTCCCCCTCCGCGAAGTGGTGGCGAGAGAGGCTCCTGTCGTGCCCGAAGGCGATGCGGGCCGCCTCGTCGGCGTCCATCGCGGGTGGAACCTCGACCGCATCGGTCTTGGCCAGGCTCTTCTTCCTAAAGGGCATCTGCGACACCTCCGTCGGCGCGAACGTGGGAGCGGAAGGGGGCCGCGAGCGCCTCGAGCATGGAGGTGCGCGGCTTGGGGGCGTCCTCGGACGGGGGCTCCGCAGCCTTCTCGCCCGAGCCCGCCGATTCCTTGGGACGCGGGCCACTGCCGTGCTCGGCGTTGTAGAGGTTCCTCTCCACCACGCCCACCGCCTTGGTGAGCGGCAGGGTCACGATGAGATAGTAGACGGCTGCGGCGATGTAGGGAGTGATGTTGCCCGACACCGTGGTGAGGTTCTTCGAGAACATCATGAGCTCCATCACGCCCACGGACGAGAGGAGCGAGGTGTCCTTGTAGGAGGTGATGAAGTCGCTGGTGATGGTCGGAATCACGCGTCGCACGGTCTGGGGCAGGATGATCCAGAGCATGGTCTGCATGCCCGTCATGCCCAGAGACGCAGATGCCTCGTACTGTCCCTGCGGGATGGACTGGATGCCGGCACGGAAGATCTCGGCCTGGTAGGCGGAGGAGTTGATCGCGATGACGATGACGCCCAGGACGTTGTTGTCTATGTTGATCCCCAGCATGGGCAGACCGAAGAACATGATGTAGATCTGCAGGAAGAGCGGGGTGCCGCGCAGGATGTTGATGTAGACGATCGCGATGGCGCGCAGGATGCGGTGCTTCGAGATCTTCATCAGCGCGAAGGCGAGTCCCAGGAGAATGGCGAAGGGGTAGGCCACCACCACCAGGGCGAGGCAGACCAGCCAACCCTGGAAGAGCGAGACGAACGAGGTCACCAGGAGCTGGGGCTTGAAGAACATGTTGAGGAAGGGCACGGAGTTCCAAGCCCCGACCCAGGCCTGGCCGTCCAGCCAGTTGACGATGGCCTGGACCGGCGTGTTTTTGATGACCGAGATGGTCGGCGAGTCCGCCAGGGTGCCCGTGGCACCGCCTGCGGTGACATACGTTCCGCCCACGGCGTAGTCGCCGCCCGCAGCGGGGAACTGCATGTCGGTGACCTCGAGCCTGAGGAGCGCCCCGTCTGAGATGGGGCTCGCAAAGCTCACGTCGAGGCTCGTGCCAGACGCCTTGGCGGTAGCGTCCACGCTCACCCGGTCGAGGCCGTCGAGCACCGTGACGCGCGTGCTCGAGCCGTCGAAGCTCGAGCCCCCCGGCAGGGTCAGGCTCACGGACGAGACGCCTGCGGCTACATGGACGGTGCCCTCCCAGGTCAGGCGAGTGTCCATGCCGCCTATGACGCCGGATCCGCCGTTCTCGTTGGGCCGTGCCGTGGCCTTCTCCACCGTCACGCTGCCTGCATCCGCAGCGGCGTCAGGGGACGTGCCCGCGGTCGCGCTCCCCTGCACCGTCGCAGGGGAGGAGCCCTCGCTCGAGCCGAACCACTTCTGCTCGAGGGCATCCAGGGTCCCGTCGGAGCGCGCCTCGGCGAGCGCGCCGTTGAGGGCGGCGGTGAGGGCGGGGTTGTCCTTGCTCACCACGATGCCATACTGCTCGCCCGTGGGAATCTGCAAGGCCACCTTGAGCCGAGTGTAGGAGTTGAGAACCTCGTACTGCATGACGGGAAGGTCGGCGACCGCCGCCTGGTAGAGCCCGCTCTGAACGCCGGTAAGGGCGGCGATGGGGTCGTCGAGGGCCACGACGTTGGCGCTGGGCAGGTTCTCTCGTGCCCAGGCCTCGCCGGTGGTGCCCGCCTGGACGGCCACGGTCGCGCTGGGCCGGTTCAGGGCCGATGAGTAGTCTGACTCGACGGTATCCGCGAGTGCAGACGAGGTGACGACCCCCTGGTTGGAGTCGATGTATGCGTCGGTGAAGTCAATCTCTTCCAGGCGCTCGTCGGTAATCGTGAAGTTGGAGGCGCCCACGTCGGCCTTGCCGCCCTGCTTGACCATCGGGATGATCGAATCGAACTTCTGGGCGGGCAGGAACTCGCACTCGAGGCCCAGCTTCTGGGCAAGCGCCTGCACGAGCTCCACCTCGAAGCCTGCGGGATTGGCGGTCCCCTCCTGTATGTAGTCGAAGGGCGGGTTGGCAAGGTCCGATACCACGCTCAGCTTGCCGGGGGTCACCAGGCCCAGATCGTCGTCGGCCCCGCTCGACGCCGAGGTGGCTCCCGAGCCAGCACAGCCCGCGAGGGCCAGTCCACAGGCCAGCGCGACAGCGAGGGCGAGTGTCACCCCCAGGCCCCCGAACCACGAATGCCGCCTGCCGTCCCTCATGAACACCACTCTCCCCAATACGTCGCGCGGGACGGGCCTACGTCAGGCTCCGTCCCGCCGCCCGCGCCCACGGTGGGAACGCGAATAGGAAAAGGATAGTTTATGCAACGAATTGGATAGCGGTTAATTCTCAAAAATGCATAACTGAGGGTGAGATATTTTAAAGTGACGAAACAAGGCCGGGTGACGGAAACAATTTGAGTGACGGTGCGAAGGGCGTCCGCACCGTCACTCTCGTCTGGCTCCACCAATCTAGCGCAAGGGCCGCGCGAACCCTTTCGTACCTCTACAGGCCTGCGTAGTAGCTCTTGCGCTCCCACTCGGTGACCGTGGCGCTGTACTCGTCCCACTCGTGCCACTTCTGGGCGACGAGGTAGTCGCAGATGTGGTCGCCCAGGGTCTCTCGCATGAGCTCGCTCTTGTCGAAGCGCTTGATGGCGTCGCCCAGGGTCCGCGGAAGGCGACGGAAGCCCCTGTGCGCCAGCTCGCAGTCATCGAGCCTCTCGAAGCCGGAGAAGGATTCCTCGGGAAGCTCGAGTCCCTCCTCGATGCCGCGGATGCCTGCCGCAAGCGAGACGGCAAGTGCGAGGTAGGGGTTGGCCGTGGGGTCGGGGTTGCGAAGCTCGACCCTGGTAGCCTGGTGCTTGCCCGGCTTGTGGGTGGGTATGCGCACGAGAGCGGAACGGTTCTTGCGACCCCAGGTGGCGTACACGGGTACCTCCCCGTTCGACACGAGGCGCTTGTAGGAGTTTACGGTCGGGTTCGTGACCAGCATGAACTCGGGCGCGTACTTGAGGAGTCCCGCGACGTAGTGCTGGGCCAGGGGCGAGAGGTGTGCGGGATGCTCGCTCTTGGGCGCCCAGAAGAGGTTGTTGCCATCGTGGTCGAAGAGCGACTGGTAGAGGAACATGCCCGAACCCGAGGCTTCGGTGAAGGGCTTGGGCATGAAGGAAGCCATCATGCCGTGCTCGTGGGCCTCCTGCCTGATGATGAGGCGGGAGGTCATGATGTTGTCCGCGCAGGCGACCGCCTCGGAGTAGCGCAGCTCGATCCCATTCTGGGAGGGGGCGCTGCTGTGATAGGAGTAGGTCACGGGGATGGACATGTGCTCGAGGCTCAGCGTGGTCTCGCGCCTGAGGTCGGTTGCGGAGTCTGACGAGGTCAGGTCGAAGTAGCCGGCATGGTCGAGCGGCACGGGCGTGGGGGCCTTGGCTTCGTCGAAGTAGAAGTACTCGAGCTTGGGGCCCACGTTCATGACGTAGCCCTTCTCGTCTGCGGCCTCGAAGACGCGAGTCAGAATCGAGCGGGCATCCCCCTCGAAGAACTCGCGGCTGGGCGTACGGATGTCGCAGAACATGCGCGCGACGCCGTGCTTCTCGGGCCTCCAGGGAAGGACCTGGAACGTGGTGGCGTCGGGGAAGGCCAGCATGTCCGACTCGTCCAGCGACACGAAGCCAGCGACGGACGAACCATCGAAGCCCACGCCCTCCTCGAAGGCCTCCTCGAGGTCCTCGGACGAGATGGAGAAGGACTTGAGGTTGCCCAGCACGTCGGTGAACCAGAGCCTGATGAAGCGGACGTCGCGTTTCTCCACCGTCCTCAGGACGAAGTCGATGTTCCTGTCGCCGCTCATGGGCTCCTCCTTACAGGTCCGTTGGGTCGCACGCGCATCGCGCCGACCGTCGCGAGTCGTGCCATTCAGACGTTCGCACACAGAGGTTACTCCTCTGTTTCGCACAAGGCGAGAGGGGCCCAGAGGACCGTGGACGGACGGCGTCAGGCGCGGCGGCGAAGCGCTACCTGCCGCCTGCCGCCCGGTCGGTGGAGCTCAGCGCGGCGCTGGCATGCGCGAGCATGTCCTGGGCGGCGGAGCAGCTCCCCTCGCCCGTGGCATGCGCGCTGCAGCTCGACCCCGAGGCGCAGCTCGAGCACTCGGAGCCACGCTTGACGAAGGAACGCACGCAGAGCCCCAGGAGGACGATGACGGTAAGGACTATGACGACGTCGATGATTCCCATGACAGCCTCCCAAACTGTTAGTCAACTCAGACTGTAGGCGATTGACCTCTCTGCCGGTGCCGGACGGGCAAAAAAAGGACGAGCGCCCGACCGCGAATCCACAGGACCGCAACGGGCACTCGTCCCAAGCCTGCCCCAGGATCAGGAGCTAGCGAACGTTGTAGAACGCAGAGAGGCCGGCGTAGTCGGCGGAGTCGGCCAGGGCATCCTCGATGCGAAGGAGCTGGTTGTACTTGGCGACGCGGTCCGAGCGGGCGGGGGCTCCAGTCTTGATCTGGCCTGCGTTGGTGGCGACGGCCAGGTCGGCGATGGTGGTGTCTTCCGTCTCGCCGGAGCGGTGGCTCACGATGCAGGTGTAGCCGGCGCGCTGCGCGGTCTGCATGGCCTCCAGGGTCTCGGTCAGGGTGCCGATCTGGTTGACCTTGATCAGGATGGCGTTGGCGGCACCCAACTCGATGCCCTTCTTCAGGCGGGCGGTGTTGGTGACGAAGAGGTCATCGCCCACGAGCTGGACCTTCTTGCCCAGGCGCTCGGTGAGCTTCACCCAGCCGTCCCAGTCCTCCTCGGCAAGACCGTCCTCGATCGAGATGATCGGGTACTTGTCGACGAGCTCCTCCCAGTAGTCGACCATCTGGTCGCTGGTGAGCGAACGGCCCTCGCCCTTGAGCTCGTACATGCCGGTCTTCTTGTCATAGATCTCGCTGGTGGCGGGGTCCATGGCAAACATGAAGTCGCGACCCGGCTCGAAGCCGGCCTTCTTCACGGCGGCCATGAGGTACTCGAAGGGCTCGGCGTTGGTCTTGAGATCGGGCGCGAAGCCGCCCTCGTCGCCAACGCCGGTGGAAAGACCGGCATCCTTCAGCACGCCCTTGAGGGTGTGGTAGACCTGGGCGCACCAGCGGAGGGCCGTCTTGAAGTCGGGAGCGCCCACGGGCATGATCATGAACTCCTGGAAGTCCACGTTGTTGTCGGCGTGAACGCCGCCGTTGAGGATGTTCATCATGGGGGTGGGCAGGGTGTGGGCGTTGACGCCGCCCAGGTAGGAGTAGAGGGGCTGGCCGGCGGAGACCGCTGCGGCACGGGCGGCGGCAAGCGAGCAGCCCAGGATGGCGTTGGCACCGAGCTTGGCCTTGTTGGGGGTGCCGTCGGCGGCGATGAGGGCCGCATCTACGGCGCGCTGGTCGGCCGCATCGACGCCCACCAGGGCCTCGTTGCACTCGTTGTTCACGTGCTCGACGGCCTTGAGCACACCCTTGCCAAGGTAGCGGTCGGCGTCGTCGTCACGCAGCTCGACGGCCTCGAACTCGCCGGTCGAGGCGCCGGAGGGAACGATGGCGCGGCCGACGGAGCCGTCAGCCAGGGCGACCTCCACCTCGACGGTGGGGTTACCGCGGGAATCCAGGACTTCGCGACCGTAGACATCGATGATCTCGCTCATGGGAAGAACCTTTCTCTAGGCTTTTGACCCCCATGCCTGGGAACCTGTTAGGTATGTCTTACTTGTTCCCCTGGCAGTGCGAACGCGCGTCCCGCCTACACTCTCCACAACTTCTTCACAGCAATGAGAGGGGCGGAACCTTGTCCGACACCTTAGGCAGAGAGCTTCTCTCCCAGAGCCTTGAGCTCCTCGAGGGCCTCGTCATCCGGCTCTAGGTTGGCAATGACGGTGCCGACCACGTTGACGCCGGCATCCTCCGCCGCAGACTTCCAGGCCTCCATCCAATCGCCGGTACCCCAGTCATAGCTGCCGAAGAGGCCCACGGGCTTCTCGCCCAGGGCGGACAGGCACTCGTTCCAGACCTCCTCGAAGTCCGGGTCGAGCTCCTCGTCCCCCATGGCAGGGCAGCCAAAGGCCAGCGCGTCATAGCCAGAGACGGAGTCCGCCGAGAACGACGAGACCTCGATGGCCTCGGTCCCCATCGCGTCTGCCAGGGCGTTTGCCATGGCCTCGGTGTTTCCCGACTGGCTCCAGTAGACGACCGCTGTCTTGCTCATGTCTCTCCTCCTTGCTCGTGGTTGGACATCGCCTGTGCGATGCGCGGGCGGGTGCCGACAAGGCGCCAGGACCCGCCCGCGCATCACGCAGAGCCTACGACAAGAGGGCCGCCAGACTCAGGCCGGAGGCGAAACGCCTGCGGCAGCGCTCCTCACTTGCGGCTACCCTCCCAAAGCGGCGGTGCGCCTCGCTGACGCTGCCATAGGCCTTCCAGGGGCCGCGACAGGTCTCCCGACCACCTGCGATGTAGCCTCTGACGTCCTCGAGGGGATACCCCAGGAGCACGCCCACCTCGTGCGGGAAGCGTCGCTCGACGCCCATGTGAAAGGCGGCGAGGCGGCGGCGAAAGCACCCCACCAGCTCGGACGCGCTCCCACAGCGGTACCCCGACGCCTCGAGGAAAGAGCTGAGCTCGGGGTCCCGGGCGATCTTCTCCACGAGGGAGGCGCGCCAGACGAGGAGCTGCACGCGGTCTCCCGTGCGGCCGAGGACGGTAAGACCCAGGCCATGGAGGGGCAGCTCGCGCGCGTAGGCGGCGATCGTCTCCCTCAGGCGGGCCTCGCGGCAGGCCGCGTTCCGGCAGTCGCAGGTGGGAGGCCTGAACGAGAAGATAGCTGCGGGCTTGGCCCCCTCGATTACGGCGGCGCAGCAGCGCACGAGGGTGGTGGCAAAGGCGTGCGCGAGGGCGCTCTGCTCCGCGTCGCAGCCCTCGAGGGGCACGCTGACCAGCCGCACCGACATCGCGCTCTTTCCGCTCATTGAATCACCCCTTATAGGTCCCGGGGACGCCGCGCTCGACGGCGTCCCCGGGCAAAGTGACAAAAAGAGCGCCGCTCGCGCAGGAAAGGGGGGACGCGGGCGGCGCTTGAGGACCTGTTCGCAAGACGGGGAGAGGGTCCGCTTGCGTCAGGTAGGGATAAACGCTTTGCAGCGGGAGGCACGAGAATCATGCATCCTACTTCTCTTAGGCACCTCCCTTGTGCCCTCGAGGCGGTTTGTTAACTATCATTAACTCCTGCTGGCAAGTAGAGTACACCAAAGCTAACTAATGTCGAGCATGATGGAGAGTTACGTCCGATTGGAGCATTGCCAACAACTCCCCGATATTTTTTCGCAGGTGGGAGGCTTGGGTCAGCCTCGCACGCCTACTTCCACGCGAGGTCCCGGCACGTTCGGGGACAGGGCGAGGAGGTCGCCCTTCGCACGCCCGCGCGTCTGTGCGAGGAGGAGCGACCTCTTCCCAGTTGAAGCTCCTCTCCCCTCCCATGAGACCGATTTTGTGCGAGAGGAGCGGACGCCCGCACGGTCGGGCGCGCCGCCGGCGCAGGCAGTGGCCCCAAGGCTTATCATTCATGCTGTAGCGGGCAGCTAAGGGGAGGGCCCTCCCCCAACGAGAAGGGATTGCCATGGCAAACGACGAGTACATGCACCTCGTGATCAGCCGTCACGGAGAGAGCGAGTGGAACAAGCTCAACCTCTTCACCGGCTGGACCGACGTCGACCTCACCGAGACCGGACACGAGGAGGCCGCCGCAGGCGGACGCGCCCTCAAGGAGGCGGGCTTCGACTTCGACGTGTGCTACACCTCGCTGCTCAAGCGCGCCATCCATACCCTCAACCACGTCCTCGACGAGATGGACCGCAACTGGCTGCCCGTCCACAAGACCTGGCGTCTCAACGAGCGCCACTATGGTGCCCTCCAGGGTCTGAACAAGGCCGATGCCGCCGCCGAGCATGGCGACGAGCAGGTCAAGATCTGGCGCCGCTCCTTCGACGTCTGCCCGCCCGCGCTGGAGCCCGGCGACGAGCGCGACCCCCACGTCCAGGACCAGTTCCGTGACGTGCCGCAGGAGGAGCTCCCCTACACCGAGTGCCTCAAGGACACCATCGCCCGCGCCTGGCCCTACTTCGAGCAGGAGATCAAGCCCCAGCTCGAGGGCGGCAAGCGCGTGCTGATCGCCGCGCACGGCAACAGCCTGCGCGCCCTCGTGATGCAGTTCGAGCACCTGACCCCCGAGCAGATCCTCGAGGTCAACATTCCCACGGGTGTCCCCTGCTCCTACACCTTCGACAAGGACTGGAACATCGTGGACAAGCACTACATCGGCGACCCCGCGACCATCGAGGCAAAGATTAACGCGGTCGCCAACCAGGGCAAGGCCAAGAAGTAGCCTCTGCCCGCACGTGAGCTGCGTCGGGGCCCCGCACCAGCGCGGGGCCCTTTTTCTGTTCGTTTCTGTGCGTGTAAATGCTGTCCTGTCTGGGACAGTTCACGTGGGGTAGTAAGTGCCTTGCAGCATTAGCCACGCCTAACTTACGGAGGAAGCAATGGACCACGAACTTATCAACCTCGAGAAGACCGTCTACGAGCTCTGCTCCGAGCTCCCCAGGCTCAAGGACGTCATGGCCGGGCTCGGCTTCGACGAGATCGCCAAGCCCGGCAGGCTCCAGACCATGGGACGCCTCATGACCATCCCCAAGGGCTGCAAGGCAAAGGGACTCGACCTCGACGAGGTCATCTCCGGCCTCAAGGCGGCGGGCTTCTCCGTCAAGGGCCGTGAGGACGAACCAGGACACGCCCCCATGGCCGATACGGCAGAGGAGACCCCCGAGCAGCGCCAGGCACTCCTCACCAGCTACCTCGAGCGCCTCGGTGCCGGCGAGGACGTCGAGGACGTGCGCGAGGACTTCGCCCTTCACTTCGCCAACGTCTCGGGCGGCGAGATCGCCGCAGCCGAGCAGGCCCTCATCTCGGGCGGCGTCCCAGTCGAGAAGGTGCAACGGCTCTGCGACGTACATGCCACGCTCTTCGAGGGCAGCGTGTCCTGCGTCCCCGGTGCCTCGGGTACGGGCCCCCAGGACAGGCCCGGACATCCCATTCACACCATGCGCAGCGAGAACGAGCAGATCCTCAGGCTGGTCGAAGGGCTTCGCGAGGATGTCGCCACTGCCCGCATGGCCAAGGGTGCCGATGTCGTCCGTGCGCTCGCCCAGAAGCTGCGCGCCGACGCCGACCTGCTCGCTGCCATCTTCCCGCACTACAAGCGTAAGGAGGAGCTCCTCTTTCCCCACCTCGAGCGGCATGGCGTCACAGGCCCTTCGAAGGTCATGTGGGGCAAGGACGACGAGGTCCGCGAGCTCGTGGGCGACCTGAAACAGATAACGGATGCCCTCGCGAGCTCCGGCGACGCGGCAGGTCTCGCCGCGGCCGCGGACACGCTCTCCGCCGCCTGCGAGGGTGCGGAGTCCATGGTCAGCAAGGAGGAGAACGTCCTCGTTCCCCTCTCGCTCGAAACCCTGGGTGCCTCCGAGTGGACGCAGATCGCCGAGGAGAGCGGGGAGTTTGGCTACGTCCTGATCGACGAGCCCCCCGCATGGCGTGCCTCCGCGCTCGAGATTGCCGAGGAGAGGCTCAACGCCGGCATCCCTGCCCCCACCCCCGAGAAGGAGCAGGCAGACGCCACGCAGAAGGTCAGGCTCTCGACGGGAGAGTTCAGCGTCGCCCAGATAGAGGCCGTCCTCAACACCATTCCCCTCGACCTCACCTTCGTCGACGCCGACGACAAGACCCGCTACTTCAGCCACGGGGACACACGTGCCTTCCCGCGTCCGATGAGCTGCCTGGGACGCGACGTCTACGACTGCCATCCCCCCAAGAGCCAGGCCATGGTCCACAAGGTGTTCGAGGACTTCCGCAGCGGTGCCAAGGACAGCTTCGAGTTCTGGATCCACAGGGGCGAGCAGTTCCTCTATATCCGCTACTTCGCCGTGAGGGACGAGGAGGGCAGGTATCTGGGCGCGCTCGAGACCACCCAAGACATTGCCCACATCCGCTCCCTCGAGGGGGAGAACCGGCGCGGTGCCGACCAGCGTCGCGCGGAGGCGGAGTAGCGCGACAGTGGCGGCACGCGATGGCTGGGTGGCACGCCAGCAAGGCGGCACGACGGCATTCTGCGAGAAATGCTGTCGCTTTTCGCGTTTGCCCTGATGGCGTACCTGGATGACAGCATTTCTCAGGATTTGCGGGATTCGCCTCCGCGCATGACGCGGCCTGCGCCGCGATATGCGGCGAGCACATAGACGAGGAGTTTCTCCACGCATGACGCGGCCTCCGTCCCCTAGGGACGGAGGCCGTTCTCCCTGCCGTGCCGGCGGGCCACAGACGGGCCTACTCCTGGACCTTGAGCGCCTCCGAGAGCGAGACCCTGCGAATGTTGCGCAAGTGGATCAAGGCAACGACTCCATAGGTGGCGAATCCGATGGCGACCAGCTCAACCAGATGCAGGGGCGTGTACCAAAGAGTCCAGTTCCCTGAGTAGCTGACCATCATGAACTTCATGATCAGCTTGAAGAGCTCGATGATTCCACCAAGGCTCAGCACCAGGGTCAGGGCCACCGCCGTGGTGATCGAGCGGATGTACAGACGGGCGACCTCGCCGTCCTGGTAGCCAAACACCTTCATGTAGGAGATCGAGCGGGCGGACCTGTCGATGACCGTCTTGGTGAGCAGGTACATGACCACCAGGTAGAAGGGCACCGCCAAAGCCACCATGGTGTTCATGATGTCGCCCATGGACTCCCGAATCTGGCCGACGGCCTTGAGCATATCCTGCGGCGTGATCTCCTTGGCGACGAAGCGGGGGTCAAGGTCGAGGTCCTCGTCTGACGCATAGCCGTTGAAGTAGTCGCCTGGCTCCCCCATCAGCGCGCAAAAGTCCGCGCGCGACAGGTACGCGTCCATGTTGGCGTCGCCACCCGTTATACCATCCACCCTGAGGTCATAGGCCTTGCCTTCGAAGCGGTCAATGAAGGGGTAGGTCTGCCCGACCCTGAGGTCGCACTTCTGGGACAGCCCCTTTCCCACGACGATACCGCCGTGCGAAAGCTGCACATCCGACCAATAGCGCGATGGCTCCTCGATGCCATAGAGCGTGATCTGCTCCATAGAGTCGGTGAGGTTGCGCTTGACCTCGAGGCTGGCGGCAGCAAAGCGCTCGGTCTGCCCGATGAGCTCGGGAGAGTTCTCGCGCACGTTGACCGCCCGGTCGTCCGGGTTGACCGTCTGAGCCCTAATCGCAAGGCCCAGGAGCGCGGCAGGGTCAAGTGCCTGGATGTCCTCCGCGCTCGAGGTGGAGAGCGTCTCCGCAGCCTCGAACGCCGCGCGCTCCTCGGGGCTTCCGTCGAGGCGCAGCGGTGCCTTGAGCAGGTACACGTGCTGGGCGGCAACCGACTGACTCATGGTGCGGGCGACGTGCTCGACGGTAGGCAGCATGATCAGCCCCATCAGGAGGAGGATGCTTCCCACCGAGACGCCCAGGAAGAGGATGACGAACTGGGATATGTTGCGCAGGAAGATGCGGGTCCTGAAGCGCAGGGCGAAGCCCCAGGAGCTGGGAAGGCGCACGCGACCGAAGCCCTTGCGGTGGGAGGTCTCGTGCCTCAGGAACGCCAGGGGGGTCGCACCCAGCTTGCGCAGCAGGCCGAAGAAGGTGATGAGCACCAGCAGGCCCAGGGGGAGCAGCGTCGTCATCACGAAGACGCGCGGCTGGAAGGTCACCACATACGGAGGCAGGCTGTAGCTGCGCATGTACAGGCTAGCCATAGGCTTGATCAGGAACGCATAGCCCACCGCGTTGCCCACGACGCAGGCGACGGTCCCCACCAGGACGGGCAGCGTGAGGTAGTGGCGCAGGATTTCCGAGCGCCGCCAGCCCGAGGCGAGCAGCGTGCCGATCGCCGAGCTCTGCTCCTCGATGGTGGCATTGGTGAGAACCACGAAGACGAAGGCCATGATCAGCACGAGCAGGACCAGCATGACCTCCCACATGCCCTGGTCGTGGACCACGTCGTCCTGGCTGAATGAGATGGCCTGGTTGGACTCGCGATCCACGATGCTCGAGAGCGACGCGCCGTTCTGGCTGACTGCCTCAGCCACCTTCCTCTCGAGCTCGACCCTCTGGGGAAGCGCCATCGAACGGTCGTCCAGGACCGCCGAGTAGCGCCACTGTGCCGAGCTTCCCACGAGCTGGTCGAAGTCCTCGTCAGAGACCTGCGAGACCGAGAAGCTCTGGATGTTGTACATGAGGTCGGAGTTGTGGACCATCTGGGTGGGGTAGTCCGAGAGCGTCATGATGCCGCTGATGGAGAAGTCCCTCCCGCCCACGGTGACGTGGTCCCCCACTCCCAGCCCGTTGTTCTCGCAGAACGTTCGGTCGAGCGCGATCTGGCCCCTCGAGCCCGGCTCCTCCCCCTCCACGTATACGGGAAGGTCGAAGTCGCTCCTGATGCGCATCACGCGGACGGTGCCAGCTCTCTCTTCCCCGGACGACCCCTTCCAGCCCATCGTAAGGTCGCGGTAGAAGTTCTCGTGCACCGTCATCCCCAGCGCCTCGACGGCCCTTACCGCCTTCCTGGGGGCCTCGAAGTCGCAGTCAAACTGCAGGTCTTCGACGATGTATGCGTCGCGCATGCCCTCGATGGTCGCCTGGAGCGACGAGGCGGCGACCATGTAGCCGGTCACCATGGCGGAGATGAGGAAGAGGAGGGCGAAGATGCCCAGGTACTTTCCGAGGTTCGCCCTGAGCTCACGTGGGATTCGCCTGTCGAGTGGGTTCCTCATGATGGCTACCAGCTCAGCTCGGAGGCGGACATGATCGTCTGGTTCGTATGCTCCGAGACGATCTGCCCGTCGCGCAGCTGGAGCACGCGGTGTGACATGTATTGAATGGCCTCGTTGTGGGTGACGATGACCATCGTGCAGCCGTAGCGCCGGTTGACGTCCTCCATGAGCTGGAGAATCTCCTTGGAGGTCTTGTAGTCGAGGGCACCTGTGGGCTCGTCGCAGAGCAGGAGGCGGGGGGCCTTGACCAGGGCGCGGCCTATGGCGCAGCGCTGCTGCTGGCCACCAGAGATTTGGTTGGGGAACTTGTCGCGATGGTCCCAGAGGCCCAGGGACTCGAGGAGCTCGTCCATCGGGAGTGGCTCGCGGGCGAGGTAGGCGCAGACCTCGATGTTCTCCCTGACCGTGAGGTCGGGGACGAGGTTGTAGAACTGGAAGACGAAGCCGAGCTCGCGGCGACGGTACTCGACGAGCTCGCGCTTGGAAAGGGTCGTAAGCTCCTCTCCGCCCACGCGAATGCTACCGGAATCCACTGACTCGAGGCCGCCCACGAGGTTGAGGAAGGTCGACTTGCCCGACCCCGAGGGACCGAGCAGCGTGCAGATCTCGCCCGTGCCCATTTTCGTACGAAGGCCCCTCAGGACCTCCACGTGCGCCTCTCCCGACCCATATCCTTTTCTGAGGTCCCTGACCTCGAGGTAGGCTGCATCTTCCATACGCTTCCCATCCATGTGACAAAGTTAGCCAGTGCTTACCAATTATAGGAAGACGGCTAGACAAATTACAGGACGGAGCAGGAAGAATCTCGCCGCGTCGCCCCCCCGAGTGGCCGCCTAGGCGACCTCGCCCTCGCCCGCACGCAGCAGGGGGCGGGTGTTCAGGGCCACCGTGCCCAGCGTAGAGGCATTGTGCAGGTAGGCGGCGGTCGTGAGGGAAATGGCGCTGGCGACGCCCGCCACGATGAGTGCGGAGTTGAAGCCCACGATGAAGCCGTAGTCACGACGGATGCGACCCATGAGACGCTGGGAGAGAAGGCGCATGGTCACCAGGGACTCGAGCGACGAGTCCAATACCGAGACGTCGGCCACGGCACGGGCGATGTCGCTCGCGTCCGAGAGGGCGACCGAGACGTCTGCGGCGGCAAGCGCCGGCGAGTCGTTGATGCCGTCGCCCACCATGATGACGGCATGGCCCTCGTCGCGCAGCGCCTGCACGTAGGTGCTCTTGTCCTCTGGCAACACCTGCGCATGATAGCTGTCGACGCCGACGGAGGAGGCGACGTGGGCGGCACAGGACTCGGAGTCGCCCGTGAGCATGACCACCTTCTTGACGCCAAGCCGCCTGAGGCTCGCGATAGTCGCGGCAGCCTCGTCGCGCAACGGGTCGCTGATGCAGATGGCACCCACGAGCTCGCCGCCAAGTGCCAGATAGATCACCGACGCGGTGGGCATAGCCTCCTGGATGGTCTCCTCGAGGTCGTCGGGCTTCGCGACCCCCTCGTCCTCGAAGAGGAAGTGCGCACTGCCGATGAGCGCCTCTAGACCGTCTATCTGCGTCGATATTCCATGCGCGACCACGTAGTTGACCTTGGCGTGCAGCTCGACCTCGTGGTTGAGCCCGCGGCGGTCCGCCTCGGCAACGATGGCGCGCGCCATGCTGTGGGGGAAGTGTTCCTCTATGCATGCGGCGTAGCGCAGCACGGTGTCCTCGTCCGCGCCGGTGAGGCTCAGCACCCTCTCGACGCGCGGCGACGCATGGGTGAGGGTTCCGGTCTTGTCGAAGACGACGGTGTCTGCCGCAGCAAGCGCCTCGAGGTACTTGCCGCCCTTGACTACGATGCTGCGCCTGGATGCCTCGCCGATGGCGCTCATGACCGCGATCGGTGTCGAGAGCTTGATGGCGCAGGAGTAGTCGACCATGAGCACGGCCATCGCCTTCGTCACGTTGCGCGTCAGGGCGAGGATTGCGAAGAACGAGAGGAAGCTATAGGGCACCAACGCGTCGGCAAGGTGCTCCGCCTTGCTCTGGACGCCCGCCTTGAGCTCGGACGACTGCTCGACCATGGTCACGATCCCATCGATGCGCGCATCGCCCGGGGCTGCGGTCACGCGGACGAGGAGGTCGCCATCCTCGAGGGCGGTGCCCGCATAGACCGTGGACCCCGCCGACTTGTGCACCAGGCGCGACTCCCCGGTCATGGAGGCCTCGTCTATCTGGCCTTCCCCGTCCACAACCGTGCCGTCGACGGGAAGCACGCTCCCCTGGAGGAGGTGAAGCACCTGGCCTCGCTCGACCTCGCCCATAGCGATGCGCACGTCCCTGCCGTCGACCACGGCCCAAACGCTCTCGGCGCGCGTGATGAGGCCGTCCTTGAGGGCGAGGTGGGCGCGGCTCTGCACGTGCCTCTCCAGGACCGAGGAGAGCTGCAGCAGGAACATGACCGTGTTGGCCTCGCTGAAGCTACGCCTCAGGAGGGAGGCCACCACGGCGGTGGCGTCAAGCACCTCGACCGTGACCTCGCCCCGTGCGAGGTGCCGCAGCCCCTCCGCGACGAAGCCGAGGGAGCGTATGAACGTCCACAGGTGGCGCAGGGGCACGGGAAGGAACAGCCGCCTGATCCCCCGCCAGACGAGGAGGCTGCATACGCGCAGCGCAAAGCGGTTGTTCTCGGACGCGATCTCGATGGCGTTCGAGTACGGCTCGATGCCCACCTCCGCAGCGGGGAGTCCAAGGACATCGAGGCCGTCGACCGCCTCGAGGACGTGCTCCCGACAGAGCGGGTCAAAGACCACCAGAATCGACCCGTTGGCTGGATGGACCTCGGCGTGCCTCACACCGGGACTGCGCATGAGCACGTACGCGACGCCACGTGCCTCCTCGCCGCCAAAGAGATTGGCACCGCAGCGCAGGCGCAGGCGGCCAGGAAGGTCTGAGGTGATTCTGTAATGCATGGAGGGCTATGCCTCGCAGCCCTCGGCATCGACCTTGGCAGTTACCTCTTCGCGGATCCTTGCCTCCTCGACGGCAAGGCGCTCCTTGACCGCAGAGTCGATCTTCGCCCTGCGGCGAGCCTCGGCCGTCGCGTCGTTAGCATCGTCCACGATACTCTGGGTCTCGGCCGTGACGGCGGCATCGACCTTCATGGCACAGGTGGTCACGGCAACGGCACCCTTGTGGAGCAGCCCCGTGCTCGCAAGCTTCGCGACCGCCCCCGCAACGGCGGCTCCCCCGACGACGCACCAGATGTGATGAGCGTGCATGACTGCTCCCTCTCTCGCGGCACAAGTCTACCTTGGTTGACATTGTGCATTAATCGTTCTTCCTGTACGCTAAGGCAGCTCCAGGAGAACCCACAACTCCGAGAAGGTGTACTACTCCATTCGGACGTATTGCTTGGGCGATCTTTTTTGCAAACGTCACGTTCTGACCCGCCAGAGGTAACGGCACGACGCCATGCATGAGCATGACTCAGGGCATGTGACGCGTCCTCCAGGCGCTGGGCGAACAGCCCATGCAGGCCGAGAACGCACGGGAGAACTTCGAGGGGTTGGAGTAGCCCACTGCCGCAGCGACCTCGGACACGCCAAGCCTTCCGTCCCCCAGAAGCTCTGCCGCTCGCCTCATGCGCTGCCGACGGTACCAGGCATAGACGGGACTGCCGAAGGTCTCGCGAAAGGCCTGCTTCAGCACGGTGGGCGAGCTCTCGCACCGCTGCGCCAGCTGCTCGATGGTAAGCGGAGTGGAGAGGTCGCGCATGAGCTCCCCCTGGGCCCGATAGGCTATCTGCCGGTGTGACTGGCGGATGGGCGGATGGCTGACGGAACCGGCGAGCTCCATGTGGGAGAGGAGGCGAAGCAGCTCCACGACCTTGAGCCTGAGGTAGCCCCCGCGGCCTCGCTTCGGAGCGCTGCCCAATTCGAAGAGCACGTGCATGAGCTCGGGGTGTCCGTCCAGGGAGGCCACCGTGGTGCCCATGCGGGCAAGGAGCCCCAGGCCATCGGCGTCCACGCCGAAGTCGGCGAGTGCCTCCCCCTCCTCCCGCACGATGCGCCCCAGGTCCAGCAGCAGTATCACTCCCCCGAGCTGACGCAGCTGCAGGGGATGGGTGCCCTCTCCCCTTCCCCGGATCGCCAGAAGCGTCTTTGCCTTGGGATGCGCGGAGAGGGAACACCTGGAATGCGTGGGACGGATGCCATCCTTGCAGTAGATGACGAGGAGCTCGCCGTCCCCCCAGCGCGGACAGTGGTCCGAAGGCATGGCCGACCTCGCAAGGGAGTCCGAGATGACGAGTCGGGCACCCCTCAAGGGCTCGAAGACCTCGATCGACCTCTGCGTCCACTCCACTCTCGCTCTCCCCTCGTTCATGAGAAGGCGCGCCGCCCACCTTCCGGGCAGGCGGCGCGCCTTGATTTCCAGCCTGGGGTCACGCGAAACCCCATCCGGCCCGCAGCGCAGGCTACCTCATGGCTAGGCCATGTCCTCCGAGAGGCTGTCCAGGATCTTCTCGTCCTTCTTGTCCCACTTGGAAGCCGGACGGAAGAGCTGGAAGAGCATGGCCGCGAGCAGCACAAAGGCAATCACGGTCCAGATGCCGAAGCTCCTGAAGACGATCAGCTCGTAGAACTGGTTGATGAACAGGCCAATCACCCAGCCGAAGATGCACTCGTAGGCGATGGCGAAGGCCGTCCACTTGCCGGAGTTCATCTGGCGGCGGATGGTGCCGATGGCTGCGAAGCAGGGTGCGCAGAGCATGTTAAAGGCCACGAAGGCGCACATGGCACCTATGTGGAGCACGCCATCGACCGTGAACATGCCGGCAAAGCCCTGCCACATCGAGACGGAGTTCTCGGTGGCGTCGCCCAGCCCATAGAGGACGCCAAAGGTGGAGACCAGGTTCTCCTTGGCAATGAGGGCAGAGATGGACGCCACCGTCGCCTGCCAGTTGCCAAAGCCCAGGGGAATGAAGATCCAACCCAGGGCGCTACCCACACCGGCGAGGACGGAGTAGTCCATGTAGTTCTCGGGGGCGTTCTCCATGCCAGAGAGGAAGCCGAAGGCGCCGTCGCCGCCGTCCCAGCCCGCGACACCGAAGTTGGAGAGGAACCAGATGCCCACGGCCGCCGCGAAGATGATGGTGCCGGCCTTCTTGACGTAGGAGGCGACGCGCTCCCACACGTGCAGCGCCCAGGAGCGGATGCTGGGGAAGTGGTAGTCGGGAAGCTCCATCACGAAGGGAACGGGCTCGCCTTCGAAGGGCTTGGTCTTCTTGAGCATGATGGCCGAGACGATGATGGCGACGATGCCCAGGAAGTAGAACATGGGGGCAACCCACCACATGTCGGAGCCGCCGGCGAGCACGCCCATCACCAGGGCAATGATGGGGAGCTTGGCCGAGCAGGGAATCATGGTTGTGAGCATGGCCGTCATGCGACGGTCGCGCTCGCTCTCGATCGTCTTCGTGGCGAGGACGCCGGGGACGCCGCAGCCGGAGGAGACGATCATGGGGATGAAGGACTTGCCCGAGAGGCCGAAGCGGCGGAACACGCGGTCCATGACGAAGGCGACGCGGCTCATGTAGCCACAGTCCTCGAGGAAGCAGAGCATCACGAAGAGGACGAATATCTGGGGGATGAAGCCCAGGACCGAACCCACGCCACCGATGATGCCGTCGATCACGAGGCCCTTGACGAGGTCGGAAGCGCCAGCCGCCTCAAGCACGTTGGTCGCGGCGGTGGGGATGGAGTCCACGAAGTTGCCGAAGTCGTGCTCGTCGGGCTCGGAGGCCTTGCCCTCGAGGGCGGCCGCGAAGCCGGCGGCGTCGACCTTGTCGATTACCTGGAGCTCCTGACCCTCGGCGAGCACGGGCTCGCCATCGCTGGTCTCCTCGGTTATCGCCTTGTCCTCGGTGTCGACGAAGTTGCCGTCGTCGTCATGCACGGGTACGTTGGTGGCGACGACCTTGGCCTTCTCGGCCGCAGCCTGGAAGTCGGCGATGGTCGCCTCGTCCTCCGCCGTGGGATCCTCGGCATCGATGGCGTCCGCGACGCCCTCGGTGTCGACGCCCGCCTTCTCCGCAGCGGCAATGTAGCCGTCGATCTGGTCTGCGTAGTGGTTGGAGGACCAGTCCTCCTTGGCCTCCTCGAAGGCAGCCTGCGACTGTCCGCTCAGGAAGAATCCGTCGGAGAAGAGGTTGTCGTTGACCCAGTCGGTCCAGCCGGTACCGATGGTGGAGATGGCGATGTAGTAGACCAGGATCATGATGGCCGCGAAGATGGGCAGGCCCAGGATGCGGTTGGTCACGATGCGGTCGATCTTCTGCGAGGTGGTGAGCCTCTTTGGGGCCTTCTTGACGCAGGCGTCCATGACCGTGGCGATCCAGTCGTAGCGGTCGGAGGTGATGACCGACTCGCTGTCGTCGTCGCGGGCTTCCTCGACTGCCTTGATTGCCTTCTCGGCGGACACAAGGACGTCCTTGCCGAGGTTCAGGGGCTTGATGGCCTCGGCGTCGCGCTCGAAGACCTTGATGGCATACCAGCGGACGAGCTCGGCGGGACAGGTGCTCCCGATGAGGCCGGCGATGGTCTGCAAGGCGGACTCGACCTCGGCGGAGAAGCACTTGACGCCCTCCGCAAGCCTGCCGGCCTTGGAGGCGTCGAGGGCGGCGTTCACCAGCTCGTCGAGGTTCTTGTTGTGCAGGGCAGAGACCTCGACCACGGGGACGCCCAGCATCTGGGACAGCTTCTTGGAGTCGATGACGTCACCGCGCTCCTTGAGCAGGTCGCACATGTTGAGACCCACGACGGCGGGGCGACCCGCCTCGAGGACCTGAGTGGTGAGGTAGAGGTTGCGCTCGAGGTTGGTGACGTCAATCAGGTTGATCACGGCGTCGGGACGGTCGTTGACGACGTAGTCGCGCGAGACGACCTCCTCGGGGGAGTAGGGGGAGAGCGAGTAGATGCCGGGAAGGTCGACGAAGGTGACGTCGCGGTTCGCCTTCCAGTTGGCCATCTTCTTCTCTACCGTGACGCCGGGCCAGTTGCCGACGTAGCCGTTCGAGCCGGTGAGCTCGTTGAACAGCGTGGTCTTGCCGCAGTTGGGGTTACCAGCCAGGGCGATGTTGATCTTGTCTGCCATTCCTTGCCTTTCCTGCTGCATATTCGGAGTTATTCTCGGCTTACATTTGTTACTGGAAGAATCACATTTGTTAGTTCCAGGTAACTCGATCAGCCAGAAAAAAGGCCACTGTGGCCTGAAAAGACACTACTCCTTGACGATGTCGCCCACCTCGATGCACGCCGCCTCGTCCTTGCGCAGAGAGAGCTCGTAGCCACGGACGGTACACTCGATGGGATCGCCCAGAGGCGCGACCTTGTGGACCAGGACCCTGGTGCCCTTCGTAAGGCCCATGTCCATGATGCGGCGCTTGATTGCACCCGCGCCGGTAAGCTTGGAGACGGTGCAGCTCTCGCCCACCCTCACGTCCCTCAGACTTGCCATTCTTCCCCCTTAGAAAGATAGGCCGGGCGAAGCCCGGCACCAATACCCCCAGCCGTTGGCCCTAGCAGGTGGCGATCTTCATGGCCATGTCACGGCCGATGCCAAAGGTCGCACCCTTGACGCTCACGAGGACGTCCCCGTTCACACGCGAGACGACCTTCACGGAAGCGCCCTGCACGAAGCCGAGCTCGGCCAGGTGCTGCCTGAGCTCCTGACTGCCGCGCACGCGGGCGACGGTGACTGTCTGGCCCTCCGAAACCATCGACAGGGGCAGCTGCGCCCCGACCACGTGGACCCCAGCAGTGCTTGCCGTGCCCGTGCCGTCCATGACGCTTCCGTCCACCTGTCGCTCCCCCACTCAGGCCCCATCCATTCGGAGTGCAAACCCTAAGTTTCTGCTATCTAACACGTCATTATAGAGTTTTTTGGCAATTAGGGAGGCGCGAGCTAACAAAAAATTTTGGGATAGGGTGCCATGGCAGACGCGCGTATCAGAATCGGTCCGCTTGGATCTTCCGTCCACGTCAGAGGGTGAGGCGATACCGATCAAGGCGCCCGATTGGAGCCCCATGTCCATGCGAGAAGAGGGGACGGGCCACCTCGCCCGCCCCCTCTCGACAACCGAGGGTCTCGCGCCTGCGACCCGCAAGGCGATGCCGCCCAAGCCGTCCGACCGGGATCAGCCCGTGTTCTGTAGGCCGGCGGACACGCCGGAGACGGTGCAGAGAATGAGGTAGATGAAGCGCTCTCGCTCCTCGGGGGTAAGCGCCTCGCCTTTGTTGCGCAGGGTGTCCAGGGCGCGCACCTGGGCCAGCGAGAGGACGTTAACGAAGGGCAGGCGCATGCGGATGACGGGGCCCAGGACGCGGCGGTTCTGGAGCGGCCACTCGTTGCCAGTGATGGCGAGCACCCACTTGCGCGTGAGGCGCATCTCGTCCAGGACCTTCTGGTTGAGGTCGGGGCGGTCGGCGAGGTCGAGGTACATCTGGGCGATGCGGTCGTCGGTCTTGGCGAGGGACATCTCGATGTTGTCGACGAAGGTCGTGAAGAGCGGCCACTCGGCGTAGGCCTCCCTCAGGCGGGCGAGGTCGCCGAAGCTCTCGCAGGCGCTGCCCAGCCCGTACCAGGCGGCAAGGTTGGTGCGCGCCTGCGACCAGGAGAAGATCCAGGGGATGGTGCGGAGGTCCGCCAGGGACTTTGCCCCCAGGCCGCGCTTGGCCGGGCGGCTGCCTATGGGCATGAGCCCGATCTCGGCGAGGGGGGTGACCACGCCGAACCACTCGGCGAAGCCCTCGCTGCTCAGGAGGTCGAGGTAGCGCTCGCGCGAGGCCCGGTCGAGCGCCGTGGCGACATCCGCGTACTTGTCCGTGGCCTCGGTGTTGACGTACTCGATGGAAGGCGAGCTCTGGAGCAGCGTGGCACCAGCGACGGACTCGACGTGACGACGCGCCAGGGTGGGGTCCCCATAGCGGGCGAAGATGACCTCGCCCTGCTCGGTGAGCTTGAAATGGCAGTTGACCGAGCCCCTGGGCTGCGAGAGGACGGCGCGGTTGGCCGGGCCGCCGCCGCGTCCCACGGCACCGCCGCGGCCGTGCATCAGCACGAGGTCGATGTCGTTCTCCTCCGCCCAACGGGCGATACGTGCCTGGGTGGCATGCAGCACCAGGGTGGCCGAGGTGGGACCTGCATCCTTGGAGGAGTCGGAGTAGCCCAGCATGACCTCGAGCCGACGGCCCGTCTGACGCAGGCGTCGCTGCACGTCGGGAAGCTCGATGACCTGGTTGAGGGTGCCGATGGCGTTCTCGAGGTCCTCGACCTGCTCAAAGAGGGGAATCACGTCGAGGGTGGGGACGTCCTCCTCGTGGGCGAAGGCAAGGCGCGCGAGCTCGTAGACGTCGGCCACGTTCTGGGCGCTCTGGGTGAACGAGATGATGTAGCGGCGCGCGGCCTTCACCCCGTTCTTGCGCTGGATGGAGCCGATGGCACGAAAGGTGTCCAGGACCTCGCGGGTCATGTGGGCGAGCTCGCCGCGCTCGCCCCAGCGGCCGTGCTCGCGGATGTCCTCGAGCGCGCGGCTGTGGACGAGCGAGTGCTGGCGGAACTCCATCTCGACTAGGTGAAAGCCGAAGGTCTGGGCCTGCCAGATCAGGTTCTGGACGGGTCCGTAGGCGGTTCGGACGGCGCCCGCCTTGACGAGCGAGCGCTGCACCACCGCAAGGTCGGCGACGTACTCCTCGGCGCTGGCGTACATGACGTCGGCAGTGCGAGCGATGGTCGCCCTCAGCCGGTTGGCCACGACGATCATGACGGCACGATGCAGCTCTGAGGCACTCACGTCCTGGGCGTGCTTGGTGAGGGACTCGCTCATCTCAACCTGGTGGCTCCAGAGGTTGAGGAGCTCGGCGGAGGGCTTGGTCGACGCGGCGTCGAGGGTGATGTTGCGGCCCGTGGCGTGCGTGGCGTCCGCGAGGGTCTCGAGCATGTGGATACGAAACTTCTCGCTCACCTTGCGGCTGACCTTGGCGGTGACGTTGGGGTTGCCGTCGCGGTCGGAGCCGATCCAGCTGCCAGGATGGAAGAAGGCCGGGCAGATGGGGGGAACCGTGCCCGCCTTCTTGCCCAGCTCCCAGTCGTCGAAGCGACGGTAGACCTCGGGAACCATGTCGAAGAGGGTATTGTCGAAGATGTCGATGACGGTGTCGGCCTCCTCGACGGGGGTCGGCTTCTTGATGCCGATGGGGGAGGTGCGGAAGAGCGCGTCGATCTCCTGCAGCATGCGACGCTCGTTCTCGGCAAGGGATGCGCCGCCAAGACGGGGGCGCTCCTCGAGCAGGCCGGCAATGCGGCGGATCTTGCCCTCGACTGCCTTGCGGCGTGCCTCGGTGGGATGCGCGGTGAAGACCGGATGGAACTCGAGGCGGTCGAGCAGGGCCATGGCCCTTCCGGTACCGCACTCGTCCACGAGCTGGCGGTACGCCACGGTCAGGTCGTTGATGGTGTCCTCGCGCTCGCTGGTCGAGATGACGCTCTCGCGCGAGCGCAGGGATTCCACGCGGTAGTTCTCCTCGCAGACGTTGGCAAGGTGGAAGTATGCCGCGAAGGCACGCATGACCAGGGTCGCCTTCTCCACGGGAAGCGAGTCTATGATGCGTACGGCATCGCGGAAGGCATCCATCTCCACCTGGTTGGTTCCCGGCTCGTAGGAGTTGGCCTTGATGGTGTCGACGAGCAGCGCGTCGAAGGTCGTGCGCAGGTCGTTGTCGTACTCGCCGAGGACCTTGCGTACCAGGCGCAGGAAGAGCGCCATGTTGTCCTTGAGTCCGTCGGGGACCTCGACCTCAGAGAGCGCCTCGCGGGCGGCCACCCACTCGAGCTCCGCCTCGCTTGCGGAGGGTCGGGCGAGGTCCTGTCCGCCCTCCTTCAGTCTATCCAGTTCAGACACCGTACCTCCCCCTGGGCCGACGCAGGCGGCGTCGGCCTCAAGCTCAACGTGCCAAAGAAATGCACATCTTACTTTAGCTGGCTAGGGTATACCGGGGATGTGGCCCTATGCGGCGAAACCCAATCTTCACGTGCGCGACGGGATACAATCGCCAGGGCGGGCAAGTGGCGCAGGGCGGTGCGCCACGCATCCGAGCCGCCACCACTCACGCGAACAGGATGTGCGAGGCACCACATGACCAATCCGCTGGGCAGCATCCCCGCAGGCAGGAAGCGCAAGGGAAGGGGGCGTCCCGCCATGGGCGGGTCACGCGACCCTAGAGCGGCGAGGGCCCCCCTCCTCGCTCGCCTCGCCAACGACTGGTGGGACCGGCTCATCTCCGCCGTGTGGTCCGGCTCGCTCGCAGACCAGACCGCGCGCTACGCCGCCCACCGCACCCGCAGCGACTACCTCTTCAACAGCCTTGGGCTGGGCCTGTGGGGCGTGCTCTTCCCCCTGCTTACCGTCATAGCGACCCAGCTCGCGGGAGCCGAGGCGGCAGGCCGCTTCTCCATGGCCTTTGTCATAGCCAACCTCCTGCAGTTCGTGGGAACCTACGGGGTCCGCACCTATCAGGTCTCGGACGTGAGCGAGACGGAGTCGTTCGGCTCCTATCAGCTCCAGAGGGTCGCGAGCTGCCTGCTCATGGCGGGGGTCGCCTGGACCTGGTGCCTCGTGAGGGGGTACGAGGGGGAGATGCTCGGCATCTGCTCGGGGACCTTCGCCTTCCGTCTGGTCGACTCCCTCGCCGACGTGTACGAGGGACGGCTCCAACAGTGCGACAAGCTCTGGCTCGCCGGGGTCTCCCAGGCGCTGCGCTGCGGCGTATCCATCGCCAGCTTCACGGTGGCACTCCTCGTCACGCACGACGTCGCCGTGGCAAGCCTGGCCCTCTCCGTGGCCGCAGCGGCATCGCTCCTGCTCGTGAGCCTGCCCCTCGCCCTGCTCGAGACCCCTAGATCGCGTGGGGTCCGCCTCGTGGAACTGCAGGAGATTTTCGTCGAGTGCGCGCCCGCCTTCGCGGCACAGTTCCTCTTCGTGCTCATCGAGTCCGTGCCGAAGTTTGCCATGGAGGGTGCGCTGGCATACGAGAGCCAGCTCTTCTTCAATGCCATCTACTTCCCTGCCCAGGGCATAGCCATGGCCGTGGGGCTGGTGTACAAGCCCCAGCTCGTGAGACTCTCTAACATCTGGTCCGAGCCCAACCACCGGGGACGCTTCGACCTCGTCGTGATGGCCATGGCAGCCGTCGCGGCGGCCCTGACCGCAGGCACCCTTCTCTTCAATGCCGCCTTCGGCGTGCCCCTCCTGGGAATCCTCTATGGCACCGACTTCGAACCAATGCGAAGCCAGCTGTACCTGATGATCCTCGCAGGGGGGATGTCCTCCGTCGTGGACTTCCTTTACCAGATCATCACCGTGCTGCGGCGACAGGAGGTGGTTACCCGCAGCTATGCGCTCACCTTCGCGCTCTCCGTCGTGCTGAGCGTGACGCTGGTGGCGACGCTCGGTTTCAACGGCGCGGTCTGGTCCTACTTCGCCTCGATGGCTGCCCTCTTCGTGATGCTCGTGGTCCAGTACGTCCTGCTTCGCGTGAGGGGATAAGGGCAGGCCTGGTCACTGCCGACCGCGCGCTCCAAGCCGACCGGCTCGCCGCCCGCGATCCCATTCGCCCCGCATGCGATCCCTGCACGCAACCGCTGGCAAAACAAGATTCGGATTCTTCGATTGTGTGAGATTCGTCCCTGAAAAGCGAAGGTAAGTGAACGGGTTCTTCGTTTGTGCAGAAGAATGGCGTGACCCATCGCCAAGCTGAGCTATTTATTCTTACACAACCGTCAATTACGTCCAAAACCATCGCTTTTTCCTATCCGTTGCCTACACTGACGTCATTTCGGTTTCTCGCACCTTGAAAAGCTTGCAGGGTCACTCCCGTACTGGGGGTTCTGGTCAGGAGGCAAACGGTATGGATCTGGCAATCACGGGAAAGGCGGGGCTTGCGCTCCTCCGTGCCGCGCGGCTGAGGTCAGACATCGGCCTGGTGCCGACTCCGCTCCGAGCGATTCCCCCCATTGGCACAACTGGCCGGGACGTGATGGGAAACGAGGGCGTCAGGGAGCTCGTCTGCCCCCTCCTCGCGGCCGTCGACCCAACGATGGACGTCAGGGTCTCCTCGAGCCAGGAGCGCATCTCTGTCCGTGGGCTCAGCTGCAGGGTCACCGAGGGAGAGCTTCCTCCAAACTCGCTCCTGCGAATCTGTGACATCAGGACCCCCTTCCTCGACAGCCCCGTGCGGGGCGTCAACGTCTATGTAGACGCCCCCGGCCTCATGCTCTTGGGAAGGGCGGCGGAGCTGGGGCGGTTCGTGTCATCGCGAAGGATGAGCGACGTCTCTGCGATTGCCGAGCTCATGAGTCTGGGATGCGAGCTCTGCGGCACCTACGCCTTTGGCGCGGGACGGAATGACGGGTGTGGATTTGGCCTGGACCCCCTTGCCACCTCCTCGGAGGTCTCCTCCTACCTGAACGCAAGCATGGGAAGGCATGGCGCCAAACTTGCCCGACGGGCAGCGAAGTTCATCCTAGACGGTTCCGCCTCCCCCATGGAGACCATCCTGGGCCTGATGCTCTCGAACCCGCCGCGCTACGGGGGAATCAGCCTGCCCTTTGGGTCGCTCAACAGGTCCATAGACCTCTCTGACGACCCCCGGGGGCTGCTGATGCATCGCAGCATGAGGCCCGACATACGATTCGACCGCTTCGGGATCTCGCTCGAGTACAACGGACGCGACCCCCACGCACAGGAGCGAAGCGTGCGGGACGACAAGCTGCGCATCGAGGACTATTCCACCCTGGGCGACACCCTCTTCATCCTCCGCAGAGAGGACCTGGCGGACACGGCCTCCCTCGAGAGGACCCTTGCCCGAATCGCGAGCGCGATGACCGCCAAGGGTCATGGGGCAGAGGCGAGGAGGGTGCTGCGACTGCTCGACGACCCAGCGCGACATGCCATACGAGCGGAGGTGCTGGGGTCCCTGCTCGCCCAGTCCAGGCAACGCATCACACGAAACGACAGACGGAGGGCCAGGCATGCCCGAAGGTGCGCCGAGCACCTTGGCTCAAGGGCAACGAGGCCCGCCGGTTGGCGGGTCCCATAGGTTGGCGTCCTTGGCTTCCGCGGGTCCCGTCCCTACGCCTGCACAGCCCCGGCGGGGCGTCCGGACTCGTCCAGGCCCATGTAGCGCAGCATGCCCGCAACCGCCCGTTTTGCCCCCTCGACGGAGTGCACGACCGTCTTGGGGCCGTTCACCACGTCTCCTGCGGCAAAGACGCCCCTGACCGTGGTCATGCAGTCGTCATCCACGGCGAGGGTCCCCCGCTCCGTACCCCTGAGCCCCTCGGTGGTGAGGATCAGCTTGTCCTTGGGCACCTGCGAGACACAGAAGATCACCGTGTCACAATCCACCTGCAGGAGCTCGTCGCTCAGGTCGACGACTTGACCCTCTTCGTCCAGGATCGAGCGACGGAACACCGGACCCCTGTCGTTGATCGACTCGATGGACTGACCGTAGACGATCTGGGCTCCGTCAAGCTGTGCCAGCTCGACCTCGTCCGAGTTTGCCGAGACACCGCCCCAGTTGGAGTACATCGTCACGCGGCGCGCACCCTGACGGATCGCCGTACGTGCCACGTCCATGGCGACGTTGCCCACCCCGATGACGGCAACGTCCCGACCGATCTCGCACGCCTCGGGGTTGACCAGGTAGTCGATGCCGAAGAACACGTTGCCTCGTGCCTGCCCCTTGATGCCCAGGGTCTTGGCGCGCCAGGCACCCGTACCCACGAAGACACTGTCGTAGCCATCGCGCAGGAGATCGTCGATCTTCAGCGCGCCACCAATCGTGGTGTTGGGACGCACGAGCACCCCCAGGCGGTCGAGCAGGGAGCGATAGCGGTCGATAATCGAGTTGGGCAACCTGAACTCGGGAATGCCATAACGCAGCACGCCACCGACCTCCATGCGCTGCTCGAAGACCGTGACGTCGCAGCCGACGGAGGCGAGCTGGATGGCCACCGTGAGGCCGGCGGGCCCGGAACCGATCACGGCAACGTGACGGCCGTTGCGCTCGGGCAGCTCGCCCGGGCCCACGCGGTCCAGGTAGGCGTCCGAGATGTAGTCCTCGATGGCCGAGAAGTGAATCGGCATGCCCTTGCGTCCCCGGATGCAATGCCCTTCGCACTGCGCGCTGTGGTTGCACACCAGCGCGCACACGACGCTCATGGGATTGTTGGAAAAGAGGGCCCTGCCCGCATCCTCCATCCGACGCTCTCGGAACATCTGAATAACCTGGGGGATGGCCGTGTGGACCGGGCATCCCTCCTGGCAGAGCGGCCTCTTGCAGTTGAGGCAGCGGTCTGCCTCCTCGACTATGTGCAGCGCCAAGTCGCACCTCTCCCCATGCCTTGCCTTTGCGCCACCCGCCCCCCAGACGAGAGTTGCGCGCGTACCAAGTCCAGGTTCGGCTACGGGTGGAACGGGGTCAAGTGCGAAATGCGCTCGGGTCCCTCAGGTGGTCTCGGTGTCCACCGCAGCGGCCCGCCCCAGGAGGAAGGCGCACGTCGCCGACTCGGCCACGAAGAGGGCACGTCAGACGACCTCCCCGTCGAAAACGATGCGTGGACTCCCCTAGAAGGAGCAGCCCCCGCCGATGGTGCAGGCACCGCCCGCAGGCGCCATCTCGTCGGCGACGGCGGAGTCCGCCGCGAACTCCTTGGCAAGGTAGTCAATGATGTCGTTCGACTCGTACATGGGCGCGCCGTCCACGAAGAGGCAGGGCACCTGCCTCTTGCCGCCCACCTCGACGAGGCGGTCAAGATCCTCCTCGCTGCGGCTGATGTTGTGCAGGGGCAGCTCGATGCCATTCTTGTCCATGAACGAGAGGACCTTGTGGCAGAAGGGGCAGCCGTCCTTGATGTAGAGCTCGAGCGTCTTGTCAGACATGGTGGCACTCGCTTTCTCGTCGTGCGGCACGGTTGGCACCGCGGCGTGTTGTCCGATGAGAGTCATATACCCCAAGAGCGAGGCAGCGAAGCGTCGGTCGAGGGAAGCATCGCCCTCTCAGCGGGGCAGGCCACTGCCCGGCGTGACGAGGTGGGCTCTAAACAGGACCTATGCGGCAAGCGCCCTGCCCAGCGCTACGCCGAGGGCAACGGCGACAAGGCAACTCGCCACGTTAGCCAGGACGTTGAGCCCCGCTCCCGCCCAGTTGCCCGACGAGGCGAGCTGGAAGGTCTCGTTGGAGAAGGTCGAGAAGGTCGAGAGGCCGCCGCAGATGCCCACCGCCAGGAAGAGGCGCAGGCGCTCGGGCACTGGAGCAGCAATTCCCACGCCCGTAACCAGGCCGATGACCAGGGCGGCTACGACGTTGGCCACCATCGTTCCCGCGGGGAGCGTGGGAAAGGCCCCCTTCAGCCACACGCCCAGCTGCCAGCGTCCCAGACTTCCCAGAAAGCCTCCCAGACCAACCGCAAGTGCCTCCATGACGACCTCCATGACGAGGGGCGGGTGGCCGGCCCACCCGCCCCAGACGAGAGTGACTGACGTGCGACGGCCTCCGCCGACCGAGCAGCCCGCCCTAGAGGAGCCTCAGCGAGACCTCCTCGAGCTGGCGCTCGCTGACCTCGCCGGGCGCGTCGCTCATGAGGTCGGAGCCAGAGGTGGTCTTGGGGAAGGCCATGACGTCGCGGATCGAGTCTGACCCGGCGAGCAGCATGCAGACGCGGTCCAGGCCCAGGGCGAAGCCGCCCATGGGGGGCGCACCGAACTCGAGGGCCTCCATCAGGAAGCCGAACTGCTCCTTGGCGCGCGCCTCATCGAAGCCCAGCAGGCGCAGGATCTGCATCTGGAGCTCGGCGTCGTGGATGCGCATGCCGCCGCCGCCCGCCTCGAAGCCGTCCATGACGAAGTCGTAGGTGTGCGACCCGACGGAGAGGACCTCGGCGCGGTCCTCGCTCGCGAGCAGCCCCAGCTGTTCCTCGACCGGCTGGGTGAAGGGCTGGTGCTCTGCCGCGAAGGCCTTGCGGTCGTCGTCCCAGTGGAAGAGAGGGAAGTCGACCACCCAGAGGAAGTCATGCCCCTCGCGAGGCAGCTCGAGGGCGTCGGCCATGTGGCCGCGCATGCCGCCCAGGATCTGGTCGGCCTCGAGGCGGCTGCCTACAGCAAAGAGCACGAGGTCGCCCGGCTCGACGGCGAGCTCCTCGCGCAGGCGTCCGAGCTCCTCCTCCGAGAGGAACTTCGCGATGGGGCTCGTCACGCTGCCGTCCTCCCGGAAGGCGAGGTAGGCCAGGCCCTTGGCGCCGAAACCGGCCGCCACCTCGGAGAGGCGGTCGATCCTGGAGCGGGCCCAGCGGCCGGCACCCTTGGCACTGATGGCCTTCACGTAGGACTTGGGATCGGCGGCGGCGCTTGCGAAGAGCTTGAACCCCGAGGCCGAGAAGACCTCACTGACGTCGTGGATCTCCATGCCGAGGCGCGTGTCGGGCTTGTCGCTGCCATAGCGGTCCATGGCATCCCAGTAGCCGATGCGCCGCAGGGGGAGCTGCATCTTTACGCCGACCTTGGAGAAGGCATCGGCCAGGACCTCCTCGAGCTCGCCCATGACGTCGTCCTGGTCAACGAAGCTCATCTCGATGTCCACCTGCGTGAACTCGGGCTGGCGGTCGGCGCGCAGGTCCTCGTCGCGGAAGCACTTGGCGACCTGGTAGTAGCGCTCGACGCCACCCACCATGAGCAGCTGCTTCAGGAGCTGCGGGGACTGCGGCAGGGCATAGAAGTGACCCGGCTGCGTGCGGCTGGGCACCAGGAAGTCGCGGGCGCCCTCGGGAGTCGACTTGAAGAGCGCGGGGGTCTCGACCTCCATGAACTCGCGGCCGTGCAGGGCCTCGCGCAGAGCGAAGGTGAAGTCGGAGCGCAGCCGCAGGCGCCCCATCATGCTGGGGCGACGCAGGTCGAGGTAGCGGTACCGCAGGCGGATGTCCTCGGAGATGTCGAGCTGGTCCTCGATCTGGAAGGCAGGGGTCTTGGAGCGGTTGAGTACCTCGGCGCTCGAGGCCAGAACCTCGATCTTGCCGGTCGCCACCTTCTCGTTCGCCTCGGGGCGCTCGCGCACGACGCCTCGGACCTTGATGGGCCACTCGGGGCGGATGGCCTCCGCCACGTGGAAGGCGCCCCCACCCGCATGGTCGGGGTCGAACGAGACCTGCGTCAGACCCTCGCGGTCGCGCAGGTCGACGAAGACCATTCCGCCGTGGTCGCGACGGTGCCAGACCCAGCCCGTGAGGGTGACCTCGCGGCCGATGTCGGAGGTGCGGAGCTCCCCGCAGGTGTGGGTGTGCATGCTGTGTGAGTCCATGGGTTCCTCTCGCCTCTTCCGCCCCGTGCCGTTGCGGGCGGACCTACAGATGACGGCGCTCCGGCGTAGACGGCACCGGCGCGCGCAACACGTCAGTCTAGCAGCATCGGAACGCAGCGTGGTCGCCGGTTGCCCAGCGTGACGTCCCGTGTGCATGCGAGCGGACAAGGCGGGCGGGCCGCAGACGAGGAGGTGGGCCGAACCGCCCCTGCCGGCTCAGCGGAGGTAGTAGGCGAACGAGCCGATCCTCTCGTCGACCCCGGCATCGGGCGTGCCGTCGAAGCCCACGTGCAACACCGGCACGGGAAGGTCCGCAGCCGACTCCTCGAGCTGCAGGATGACGTCGGTGTTCTCGTACATGGACGACATGGCGATGACACCGCGTGCGACGTCTGCGGAAAGGCTCGCCTTGGCGATGCGGTAGCGCGCGTTGGCCGAGCGGAGCCTGCCCACCAGGGAGTCCGCCTCCGTCAGGAGCGCGGACGAGTCGGGCTGGAACGGGGACGCCCCCGCCAGGGCCTCGTGCACGCGCGACATTCGCTCGGCGAGGTGCCGGAAGCCCTCCCTGCCCTCATAGGCGTCACGCCACAGGAACCAGAGGTACTCCGACGCCGGCATGCGCTTCACGCGCCAGCCCCTCCCCTCCAGGCGAGTGAGCGCGCCCGCGCTCAGGACATCGTCCCACACCACGGGCCACTCCCCCAGGGCGAGCACGCTTTGGCTCCCGTCGGCGGGCAGGCCGTCGGCGATGCCACGCGCCGCATCCAGCGTCGCCTCGCTCGAGAATCCCGCAGCGGACAGGGACTCCAGCACGGCATCCCGTCGCGAGGGAGCTGCCGCCTGCGCGACATCCGCCGCTAGGAGCGCATCGAACAGTGCGTCCAGGTCCTCAGACCACTCGGGCAGCCGGTCGAGCCGGGGGGACACGACCTCGACTGCTCCCAGGCCGTGCGCCCTGAGCTCGGAGAGGATCACGCGGTCGTACTGGCCGTCGGCGTCGGCCCCCTCGCCCGAGGGCAGGAGCAGCTGGATGCCCCTTCCGCGCTCGGTGCCGCTTGCTCCCGCCCCGCGTCTCGCACCCCCTACGAATGCCTCGTCTGCCGCCTCGAGGGCGATGCCGAGCTCTGCCGAGAAGGTCAGGTACTCCTTGGTCGACGAGAGTGCCTTGCCACGGGCGAGGGCGCGTGCCGTGACGGGAACGGTCCTCACCCTCATGCCCCGCCGCCGCAGGAGGGACGCCAGCGCGCGCGACGGCAGGCCGAGGTCCGGCATCGCCACGGGCAGCGTGCCGTCGAGGCGGCGCTCGTTCTGGCTGACGCCCCCGGCCACCATGGGGAGGTCGCTCTCGTCGACCACCTCGTGGTGGCCGAGGCTGTTGAGGAACGCCTCCACCCGCGTTATGACCCCCACCTTCGAGAAGTGCTCGTCCACCTCGATCTGCAGGTAGGGCTTGGGACCCATCTCTTCGGCGAAGAGGTGCGAGAGCATGGTATCTGGCCCGCAGCCATGGTTGGTGAGATAGACCGCGAAGAGCCGAGGGTCACGACGGATGATCTTCGCCGCCGCGAGGATGTGCTGGCCGAAGGGCCAGTAGACGTTGGGATAGTCTTCCTCCAGGCCGAAGGCATGGGCGTGCAGGTGGGAGATGGTGATGACCCTCTGCCCACGATCTATGAGCGCATCCGGGATCCCCGCGTTGAGGACCGCGTCCGAGATGCCGTAGTTCCTCGTCACCATGACCAGCACGCGCTCGTCGGGGCCAAGCGAGTCAAGCAGGCGCTGGCCGGCCTCCTCCGTCTTGCGCGTGAACTCGCTCACGGCGTGGCTGCCGGCCAGGAGCGCCCGGGCCGTCTCATGGGGGTCGCAGCCCAGCTGAGCTCCCACCTCCAGCATGGCGCTGGCCATGGCCTGCTGCCCGAAGTCGAGGTCGAGCTCCGGCGAGAGGAGCCCTATGCCCCTCCCCGCAAGGCCGAGCTCCTTCGCCACGAGGCGCGGGGCGCACTGCATGTAGGGGCAGCCATAGTTGTGGGCCACCCTGGAGTGCTCGTGCCGGATGGTGTGCACGCGGGGCATGAAGACGTAGTCGACGCCGCGTTCCGCAAGCTGCGCCATGTGCCCGTGCATGAGCTTCACGGGGAAGCAGGTCTCGCCCTGCGCGGACTGCTGGGAGAGGCGCACGGTCTCCTCGTCCGACGAATCCGAGACCACCACGTTGAAGCCCAGCTGGATGAAGAAGGCGTTTGCCATGGGGAAGAGCTTGTACATCATGAGGCTGCGCGGGACGCCCACCGTCTTTCTGGACGGATCGACCACGCCGGTGTAGCCCTCCAGCAGGAGGCTCTCCCCCTCGTGGAAGAAGGCCCTGTTGCGCTCCACTGCCGCAGCGTCCTCCCGCAGGGCGTCGGGGGCGGTGCCAGAGAGGTCCCAGCCGCGGAACCGCGTATGCGCCACATCGGCTTCCCAGGCGAGAAGCGCCGCACCCACCGCGCCCGAGACCGCAAACCACGGAGAGACCGTCACGCGGTCCCCGAAGGACTGCCTGAACGCGGCCACGATGCCGACGTTGTAGTTGACCCCACCCTGGAGCACGACGTTCTTGCCCACCGGCTTGGTGCCCACGACGCGATGCAGGTAGTTGCGGATGATCGACTGGCAGAGACCGGCGGCCACGTCCGCCTTGCCAGCACCCCTGGCCAGGGCGACGTTGATGGCCGTCTCGACGAAGACCGTACAGCGCTCGCCCAGGTCGACGGGACGCTCGGACGAGAGCGCGAGGGGACCGAAGCCATCGAGCGCGATGCCCATGCGGGCGGCCTGCTCCTCGACGAACGACCCGGTCCCCGCCGCGCAGACCTTGTTCATCTGGAAGTCGACCACGTTGCCGTCTCGCAGGCTGATGTACTTGGAGTCCTGGCCACCAATCTCGAAAACGGTGTCCACCTGGGGGTCCGCCGCGGCGGCGGCCCGTGCCTGGGCCGTGATCTCGTCGCGGACCACGTCGGCGCCCACGTGCCTGCCGATCATCTCTCGGCCGGATCCGGTGGTGGCCACGGCCACCACGCGCACGGCGTCGCCCAGGCGGCGACCTAGGGACGCGAGCCCCTCGGCCACGGCAGCCTTCGGATTGCCGCGCGTACGCAGGTACTGGGCATCGAGAAGCGCGCCCTCACCATCCATCAGGACCAGGTTGGTGCTGGTGGAGCCCACGTCGATGCCCAGGGCGCACGGCGTGCGCCCGCTCGCGTCGCGAGCCCACGGGCGGGGCCTGAGGGAGTAGCCGATACCGGGCTCGTAGTCGATGCGGGGCAGGGGTTCGCGGTCAGGCAGGGGCGTTGGCGCTCCGGCGCCGGCAGAGAGCGCGCGGCGCAGGTCGACGATGGTGGGCGCCGCTCCCCCCTCCGAGAAACGCCTGGCTGCATGGAGGGCCGCGCCCGCCGCCTGAAAGTAGAGGTTCCCCTCATTGCAGAGGAGCTCGTCATCCCCCAGGTGAAAGACGTCGCGCACGGAGCGCACCACGCCCGAGTTGAGGAGCACCCCGCCCGAGAGGGCCAGGGGCCGCTCGACGGGGAGGCTTCGGACGACGAGCGCCTTGAAGCCCTTCACCATGGCGTGACAGAGGCCCATGAGAATGTCCTCGACGGGAACGCCCTCCTGCTGGCGATGGATGATGTCCGTCTTCGCAAAGACGGCGCAGCGCCCCGAGAGGCGGGGCACGCTGACGGCACCGTCCACCACGGATGAGAAGTCCTCGATCCGTAGTCCCAGGCGCTGCATCTGGTCTTCGAAGAACGAGCCCGTGCCCGAGGCGCAGCCCTCGTTCATCGCAAACCGGGGGGCCTGGCCGGGCCCGATGGAGGTGACGAAGAGCCCCTTCTGGCCACCGATCTCGATGATCGAGCGGGCCTCCGGCGCGAGGAGGGAGGCACCCAGGGTGATGGCCGGGACGTCCTCGAGCACGGGGGCGCCAGGCAAGGTGCCAGTCAAGGACACCTGCCCAGAGCCGGTCACCGCCCAGGAGGCGCACTCGTCTGGCGGCAGGGTGGCAGCTGCCTCGGCCAGGAGCGCGGCCAGGCACGAAGAGGGATCCCCCCTGTGGGCGCGCATGGCGCCGTAGCGCAGCGGTCCCCCCGCAGCGGTACGGGAGGGACCCCTCTCGTCCCCCGTGCCGTCCGCCACCACTGCCGCTGCGCCAGGCGCCATGCGCGCCCGGATGTCACTGGAGGGGCCTAAGGGGGCGTCCGACGGGTATGCCGCCGCGACTGCCAGGTCAACGGCCGCAAGCTTGACTGACGACGCACCTATGTCAATGCCCAGAGCATACATGCGAAAGGCCCCTCTCTCCCAAGTCGGCCGCGAGCCTAGCGACTGCCCGCGTCCCCAGGCCCATGGCCCCCGACCAGCCTGCCGCCATTGGAACGGTAGGCGTCGTATTCGGCCAGGAACGCGTCCTTGTCCAGACGTCGCATCTGCACCACGTCCTCGAAGGTCACCAGCTCGGTGATGGGGTTCTCGATGGAGAACGGAAAGCCCTTTTCCACCAGGAACTCGCCGAACATGGGGTCTTCCAGGACGACGTCCCTCATGCACTTGGTCATGTCGATTGTAACCACAGGCGCTCCCCTCGCTACTGCCGGACGGCAGGCTCGTCACGTCCAGACGATGCCCTCGCGTGCCACGAGTTAGTCTGAACTAATTCCATAGGGCATTATGCTGCCTCGAGGCGCTCCGCATCGTTGCGTGGATCACATGCGGACATTTCGTCCGGACGAGTCCGGCACGAGGCGATGGGGTGAGCGCAGGGCCAATCGGGCGTCACATGACCCGTTGGACAGGATGACAGAACGTCCTCCCGAAACAGGTCGCAGGCCCCTCCGTCCTTGGGACGAGGGGCCTGCGATGCCTCGGCCTTCGGCTGGAGGCCCTAAGATCCCGTGGCTAGCGCTGACGGGCGTGGAGCTTGATGGCACCGCCTCCAACAAGACCCGCCAGGCCGAGAATGACGAGGGCCATGCCCGGGAGCGGTCCATGCTCGTCGCCGGTCTGCGGCAGGGACGACGCAGTGGCCCTGGGCTTGGCGGAGCGTCTCACAGAGCCGTTGCCGTTGTTGCCAGCTCCGCCGTTGTTGGCGCTGCCGTTGTTGACGCCGCTACCGCTGTTGTTGCCGTTATTGTTGCTGGAGTTGCCATTGCCGTTGCCGCCGTTGCCGCCGTTGCCGTTGCTACCGTTGTTGCCGCCGTTGCCGTTGTTGTTGTTGCCTCCGTGATCGTCCGGCTTCGCGGCCTCCTGGACCACCAGCGTGCCGGGCTGGTAGTCGAACTC
>CAMXZR010000006.1 GCA_947253595.1 uncultured Olsenella sp.
GGCCGAGGCCCGTCCCCGCAAGCGCCACGAGGAAGATCTGGACCCATCCCATCTGGTCGGTGAGCCCCAGCATCCATGCGCCGGGAATGGTGAAGGCGAGGCCCCCGGCGACCATGGCGCCGGCCGACATGACGGTGTGGGTGACGTTCGCCTCGTTGAGGCTGGCGTTGCCCAGGAGCTTGAGGAAGAAGAGCGAGATGACGGCTGCGAAGATGATGGGCCAGGGGAGCGCTCCCAGGCGAAGTGCCGTGTAGACGGAGGAGGCGGTGATGACCGCGCAGCCGATGCAGCCGATGATTACGCCGCGCAGCGTAAGCTGGCCACGCCACGAGGCGCGGCTGGTACTGTTGTCCATGTGTACGTCCCTTCAGGAATATCCGCTCCCCCTGTGCCGGCGGGCGGACGCGCGGGCGAGGAGTCGGGTTGCTACGGGTCGCCTGCGGGGCCGGACGAGCGCCGCAGACTTGCTAGAGTGTAGCGCATGGGTTTCCGACGCGAGGGAGATGGTCTGATGGGTCAGCTTGGGGAGGACGGCGCGGGGGTCCTCTCGCTTGCCGTGGACGTGGGCAACACGACGAGCACCTTCGGGCTTTTCGGCTCGGAGGCGGGGGCAGGCGACGAGCCGCTGGGACGGTGCGAGCTCACTACGCCCGAGCGCCTCACCGTGGACGAGGCCTGTTTGCAGCTCTCTTCGGTGCTGACCCTCCTGTGCGGGACGGAGCTACGCGAGGGCGGGGGAGAGCCGCGCGCCTCGCGTGAGGGCGGGGGAGAGAACCGTGGCCTCTCTGCGGGCGGCGAAGGGCCGCGTTCCCCTCGGCCGGGCGGTCCGGGGATGGCGTCGATACTCTCCTGCGTGGTGCCCTCGCTGAGCGACGTCTGGGCGCAGGCCCTGGAGCGCAGCCTGGGGACGCGTCCCGTGGTGGTGGGCCCGGGTCTGCGGACGGGAATCCGCATGGCCTATCGAGACCCCGCCGAGGTGGGCCCCGACCGCATCGCCGATGCGCTAGCGGCGCGGCAGAGCCATGGGTCGCCCGTAGTGGTGGTGGACTTTGGCACGACGATGAACGTCGAGGTCGTGGATGCGTCCGGTGCCTTTGCGGGCGGCGTCATCGCGCCGGGCCTGGCGCTGGGTGCGCGCGCCCTAGAGCAGGCCGCCGCTCGCCTGCCGCAGGTGGAGCTCGTGGCCCCGAAGTCCGTCATAGGGCGTTCCACGCGCGAGGCCATGCAGGCCGGCATCGTCCTGGGCGAGCTCGCGCGCGTGGAGGGACTCGTCGGTCGCGTGATGGCCGAGCTGGGCTGCGAGCCTCCGGTGGTGCTCACGGGCACGCGAGCGCGGGACATGGCATGCCTCTTGGGAGAGGGCCCCCTCGCCGGGCTGCTGCGTCACGACCAGACCCTCACCCTGCGCGGGCTGCACCAGCTGCTGCTGGGCCAGGTTCAGAGGCGCTCGCGACGGTAGGGGGCGGGTACTGCGGCGCTGCGCGCGGGGGCGGCGCATGTGTGGGATGGCGTGTACGACCGCCTTGCCCGAGAATGGCGCGACTGTTCGCCTGGTGCTCGGGAGTTGTATGCGATTTTTTCTCTCCCCGGCGACGCATCACAAAGTTAGAAAACACATATATGCAGGTAGAATGATTGTCGTACCTTTGAGCTGTCTGCGGAATTCGCATACAACTCTGGGCCCAGAGGTCCGCATGCAACCTTGGGGCCAGAAGCCCGCAGACGGCTTTGGATGGGGCACCGTCGCGAGGGGCTGCGTCTAGCTGCGACGCTGGTAGCGTCGCATGAGGTAGGTCTCGGCCCAGATGATGGCGAAGAGCGCGACCGCGAGCGCCAGGCGCTGCTGGTCCTCGAGCTGTGGCAGCGACAGGAAGGCGACGACCGCCGCGACGCCTGCCAGCGCCAGGAGGACGATGAGCCAGGACAGCGGCTCGCGTGGGTCCAGGCTGGTCAGGGTGTTGAGGAAGGTCGGCCTGCCAAGGTCAGAGAGTCTCATGCGCTACTCCATGGAATGCGTCGCGAAGATGGGGTCATCCTGCCATGATACGACCCTGCCCGTGGCAAGCGAGGCGGGGACGTCGATGATGCGCTGGTTCGACGAGCCGCAGAAGCGCAGGGTGATGTCGTGGAGCTCCTGGATGAAGGGGCCGTCCACCAGCACGTCCAGGCAGGCAAGAAGGCGGTCGGTGTGTTCGGTGTGCTGCGAGCCGCCAGGAAGCAGCTGCTCCCAGGTGTGCCCGCTGTACATCCAGATGCCCTTGCCGGGGCGCTCGCGGCGCACGCGCTCGAGGAAGCCGACGAGGCCAGCCTGGTTCTCGGGCTCGGTGGGCTCGCCGCCCAGGATAGAGAGGCCGTCCACGAAGTCGGGCACCAGGCTGGCGATGATCTTGTCCTCCACCGTACGGTCGAAAGGCTTGCCGGAATGGAAGTCCCAGGCCTCCTCGTTGAAGCAGAAGGGGCAGCGCAGACGACAGCCCGAGACGAAGAGCGAGGTGCGCACGCCCGTGCCGTTGGCGATGTCGAAGTACTTGATGGTCGCGTAGTTCATGGGTCCCCCTGGAGTCGATTCCACTAAGTATAGTCGTTGCTAAGCTATGACGGCACAAGATGATGTGTCATCTGGGTGTGTCCTCGTCGCCAGACACCGGCTGTCGCCTGCCGGGCGCACAGATCGCGCGTGGTTTGCACGGGACTCTGAGAATTCGCAGGCCACGAGCGAGAGACGCGCAGGCTACGGCTGTTTTGCGCGCCACGTGCGCCTTAGGCTGTCCGACACGAGACCCCGCGCCCCTCTCGCCTTGCCCGCCTTAAGAAAGTCTTTCGCGCTTGGACCCTGGCTTCTTAAGGGGACGCTCGCGTATAAAGGTGACGGACGAAAGGTGGCGGGCGGCCTCACCAGGCATCGCCGGGTGGCGGGCGGCCTCACCAGACGCGTCGGGTGAGGGCCCCTCTGGCCGTGACAGGGACGACCTCCCCCGGCGCTCCGGGACGACCTTCCCGGAATGGCGAGGGACGGTGGCTGAGGGAACCGAGGAAGGAACGACATGCGACGCATCCTCCTGGTGGACGACGACCGCGACATCGTTGGGGCGCTCAGGATCTACCTGAACGACCCCGACTACGAGCTCCGTGCCGCCCATGATGGGCGGCAGGCCGTGGCGGCGGTGCGTGCGGGCATCGAGGCGGGCGAGCCCATCGACCTCGTGCTCCTCGACGTGATGATGCCGGTCATGAACGGCTCCGAGGCCCTGGTGCAGATTCGTCGCCTCACCAACGCCCCCGTGATCATGCTCACGGCGAAGGGCGAGGACGCGGACAAGGTCCTGGGCCTCGACCTGGGCGCGGACGACTACGTGACCAAGCCCTTCGTCCCTGCGGAGCTGCTCGCTCGCGTGCGGAGTGCCCTGCGCCGCTATACCCGCCTGGGCGGCAGCCCGGACGCGCCGGCGGCGGGGCAGGTGGTCCCGGGGACCCTCGCCCTGGGCGGCATCGAACTGGACGACGGGGTGAAGACCGTCACCGTGGATGGGGAGCCGGCGGCGCTGACGCCCAAGGAGTACGACATCTGCCGCTTCCTCATGGCCCATCAGGGATACGTGTACAGCCCGACGCAGATCTACGAGGCGGTGTGGGGCGAGCCGGCCTGCGGCAGCGAGGGGACGGTCGCGGTCCACGTCCGCCACCTGAGGGAGAAGATCGAGATAGACCCCGCCAACCCGCGCTACCTGACCGTGGTGTGGGGACGCGGCTACAAGATGGGAGAGAAGAAATGAAGCGCAACGGCATCGAGGCCCCAAACGAGAACGCGGCTGCCATCTGGGTGTGGTTCGCCTGCATCTTCGCGGTCCTGTCCTTCTTCGTGGTCATGGTCCTGCTCTATGTCATCTACGACGCGACGCTTGGCTACGCCCATGGACCATGGGGGGAGTATTGGCTCCTCTTCCTGTTCAACGCGGCGGGCGTCTCCACCCTGCTGCTCCTGGCGAGGCGCTGGCAGATGAAGGACGACATCCGCGCCGCCTGGCAGCACCTTTGGCGCTGGGCCCTCGCCTTCTGCGGCCTGGTGTTTGGCGTGGTCATGGGTGCCGCCACGGGAACCTGGCTGCTCGTCGCCTTCACGTACATGACGGCGCTCTCGCTCGCGTTCGTGATGCTCGGCGAGCGCCGGGCGCGCCTGTCCGAGATGGAAGAGGTCGTCTCTCGCCTGGCCGCCGGCGACTTCGAGGCCCAGGTGGACGTCCGGCAGATGCGCGGGGACCTGGTCGCGCTCGCGGAGCAGCTGAACCAGGTGGCCGATGCGGCGTCTGCGGCGGCCGACGAGCGCGCGCGGGCCCTTCGCGAGACGCTCGAGGCGGAGCAGGGCAAGGCTCGTGCCGAGCGCATGCGCACGGAGCTCATCGCCAACGTGAGCCATGACCTCAGGACCCCCCTGACCTCGGTGATCAACTACGCGGACCTGCTCGCGTCCGAGCTCGCGCTCGAGCCTGGGAAGCGCGACGAGCAGAAGCTGACCGAGTGCTCCGACGTGCTGGGCAGGCAGTCCGCACGGCTCAAGAAACTCGTCGACGACCTCATCGAGGCCTCAAAGGCCCAGACGGGCAACGTCCAGGTCAAGCCTTCCGCCCTGGATGTGGGGGTCCTCCTCTCGCAGGCCCTGGGCGAGTGGGGCGAGAGGATCGAGGGCGCGGGGCTGAAGCTCGTGGGCAGGCTGCCCGAGGTCCCGCTGGTCGTGAGGGCGGACGGTCGCCTGATGAGCCGAGTGTTGGACAACGTCCTGGGCAACGTGGCGAAGTACGGCCAGCCGGGGACGCGGGTCTACGTCAGCCTGGCCGAGGGCGACGGCCTTGCGCGCGTCAACTGCAAGAACGTGTCTGCCGCACCGCTCGACGTGAGTGCCGACGAGTTGCTGGAGCGCTTCGTCCGTGGGGACGCGTCGCGCACCACCGAGGGGTCGGGCCTGGGCCTCTCCATCGCCCAGAGCCTGATGGAGCTCCAGGGGGGCAGGCTTGCCCTGGACGTGGACGCGGACCTCTTCTCGGTGGAGCTCACGCTGCCGCTCGAAGCGGACGCCGACGCCGCTATCGGCGCGGCCACGGACGCCGAGGGGCGATCTTCAGGGGCCGAGACGACTTCCGTGCTGTAACGCCGTGAGATTCTGACGCATACGTGCATTGGCCTGGGCGGAGCTCGGTGGTTCCGTCCAGGCCTTTTTACAGGCGTTTCCCCCTTGCTTGCAGAAAGTCGCCAAAGTGCGGAATCGCATAGCG
The DNA here is from genome assembly GCA_947253595.1 of uncultured Olsenella sp. Classification (GTDB taxonomy): domain Bacteria; phylum Actinomycetota; class Coriobacteriia; order Coriobacteriales; family Atopobiaceae; genus Olsenella_I. Next base: position 5,268 of record CAMXZR010000006.1, read on the forward strand.
AACGAGACCGTAGCCTGCAGACTCGATGATGCGTGCCTCGATGAGGCTTGCCCGGTACTTGCTCCCCCAGCTTGCGCTCTTGCCTACGCGTCCTACGACGTCCGAGACTCGGGAATCGGCGGGCTGATCTTGCGTCATGGCCAGGATGAAGCTCTTCTGGGCTGTGGTGAGTCCGTCATACGCTGGCGCGCAGACGGCATCTGCGAAGGCACCGGAGGCGTCGCTTATCCCGGCCTCCACGTCCATGTCCTCAATCGTAGCTGAGCGTCTGGACTCCGCCGATTGCCACATGTAATACCCCACCAGCTGAATCATGTAGGGATAACCGAAGGTCCTTCGGGCGGCACGAAGGGCGAGCGCTGGGCTGATAGTTTTGCCTGAATCCGTTGTAGATGCGACGAAGGCGTTCTTCACGTCGGCAATGGGAACAGGGCCCAGTTCCCGCCGTACGGCACGGCGCAGGAAGGTCAGGACCTTGTCGTTGAGGAGCTCGTCAACCAGGGAGGGTAGCGCTGCGAATGCGAACGCGACGCCGCGCTTGTCCACGTCTTCCTCGCCTGTCATGTCCTGGTCTCGGATGACGTGCTGCAAAGTCGTCGCTAAAGAAGTCATGTCTTCCATCGATGCGGCCTGCGCCTCGTCGATGGAGAAGAGAATGCCTTTGCCCCTCTTGGCCTTTCTCAGCTGGGCGTTGATTGTTGAGCGCAGTGTGAGAGATGTCTCGTTCGGCGAGAGGTTCAGGTGTCCCAGACTTACGCTTGCCAGCCCACCGATGTCGATTGACGGGCTGAGATCGGCGCTGCCGACCCGTGGGGTACCTTCCGCCAGGGCCCCAATGATGCGGTCGCACATGCCTGGGGTCGCCGTCTCTGATATGACGCGCCAGCCGTGCTGCCGGGCGATCCTTCCGAGCTCGGTGAGCATGACGGTCTTGCCGTAGCCGCGTTGCCCCGTGAGAAGCATCAGGCGCTCGGGTGCCCCTGCCCCGTTTGTCAGGCCCTGCTCGAAGTCATCGACTATTCCTTGCCTCCCGATGAGCACGGGCGGCATTTTTCCTGCGGTTGGCTTAAAGGGGTTTGCCGCCATGCGTAGCTCCTCTGGTCGGGGATGATGCACGTGACGTGTCATGCGCTCGTTCCAATCCACACCAGTCTATACCAATCTTTACTGACTTATACCCTCTTGCACTGTCCCTTCCGCCAAGAGAACCTCGCGCCGCACCTGGTGGTTGCCAGGCACGGCGCGAGGTTCAAGCGCGCAGGGTGCGAGGATGTCTGGACGGAAGGGGCCGCCCAGGCGGTCTACAGGTGCAGCACGCGATCCTTGATCTCTTCCGTGCGGCCCTGGTTCCAGTACTGGGTGCCGATGTAGCCGCAGGTGCGACGGGCCACGTTCATCTTGGACTGGTCGCGGTTGTGGCAGTGGGGGCACTCCCACACCAGCTTGCCGTCGTCCTCGACGATCTGGATCTCTCCGTCGTAGCCGCAGACCTGGCAGTAGTCGCTCTTGGTGTTGAGCTCGGCGTACATGATGTTGTCGTAGATGAACTGCATCACGCGGATGACGGCCTCGAGGTTGTCCTGCATGTTGGGCACCTCGACGTAGCTGATGGCACCGCCGGGCGAGAGGCGCTGGAATTGGCTCTCGAACTGCAGCTTGGTGAAGGCGTCGATGTCCTCGCGCACATTCACGTGGTAGGAGTTCGTGATGTAGCCGTGGTCCGTGATGCCCTTCACCATGCCGAAGCGCCTCTGCAGGCACTTCGCGAACTTGTAGGTGGTGGACTCCAGCGGCGTGCCATAGAGGGAGTAGTCGATGTCCTCGGCTGCCTTCCACTCGGCGCACTTGTCGTTCATCCTCTGCATGACGGCCAGGCCGAACTCGGTGCCCTCGGGGTCGGTGTGGCTGTGGCCGGTCATGGCCTTCACGCACTCGTAGAGGCCCGCGTAGCCCAGGCTGATGGTTGAGTAGCCGCCATAGAGCAGCCTGTCGATCGTCTCGCCCTTGTCGAGCCGGGCCAGCGCGCCGTACTGCCAGAGGATGGGGGCGGCGTCAGAGACGGTGCCCGCCAGGCGGTCGTGGCGGCAGCGCAGGGCGGCGTGGCAGAGCTCGAGGCGCTCGTCGAAGATCTTCCAGAAGCGGTCGACGTCGCCCTGGGCCGAGAGCGCCACGTCGGGCAGGTTGATGGTCACGACGCCCTGGTTGAAGCGGCCGTAGTACTTGGGCTTGCCGGGCTCCCAGTTCTTGGCGCGCGCGACGTTGTCGTAACCGTTGCCCGATCGGTCGGGAGTCAGGAAGCTGCGACAGCCCATGCAGGTGTAGCAGTCGCCGTTGCCCTCGGTCTCTCCCTTGCTGAGCTTGTACTCCCGCATCTTCTTCTCTGAGATGTAGTCGGGCACCATGCGCTTGGCGGTGCACTTTGCGGCAAGCTTGGTGAGGTAGAAGTACTCGCTGCCCTCGCGGACGTTGTCCTCCTCGAGCACGTAGATGAGCTTGGGGAAGGCGGGGGTGATCCAGACGCCGGCCTCGTTGCGCACGCCCTGGTAACGCTGGCGCAGCATCTCCTCGATGCAGAGGGCGAGGTCGTGCTTCTCCTGCGCGTCCTTCGCCTCGTTGAGGTACATGAAGACGGTGATGAAGGGTGCCTGGCCGTTGGTGGTCATGAGGGTGACGACCTGGTACTGGATGGTCTGGACGCCGCGCGCGACCTCCTCGCGCAGGCGCCTCTCGACCAGCTGGTCGATCTGCTCGGGGGCGGGATGGGCGTCGATGGCCTCCATCTCGGCAAAGACCTGACGGCGGATCTTCTTGCGGCTCACGTCTACGAAGGGTGCGAGGTGCGCGAGCGAGATGGACTGGCCGCCGTACTGGCAGGAGGCCACCTGGGCGATGATTTGCGTGGCGATGTTGCAGGCGGTCGAGAAGCTGTGAGGCTTCTCGATCATGGTGCCGCTGATCACGGTGCCGTTCTGGAGCATGTCCTCGAGGTTCACGAGGTCGCAGTTGTGCATGTGCTGGGCGTAGTAGTCCGCGTCGTGGAAGTGGATGATGCCCTCGTTGTGGGCCTCGACGACCTCGCGGGGGAGCAGCTCGCGCATGGCGAGGTCCTTTGAGACCTCGCCGGCCATGTAGTCGCGCTGGACGCTGACGACGGAGGGGTTCTTGTTGGAGTTCTCCTGCTTTACCTCCTCGTTGTTGCTCTCGATGAGCGAGAGGATCTTGTCGTCAGTCGTGTTCTTGTGGCGCTTCTGGTTCTGCAGGTAGCGGTAGATGATGTACTTGCGTGCCACGGTGAACCTGTCGAGCGCCATGATCTGGTCCTCGACGAGGTCCTGGACCTCCTCGACGGTCACGGTGTGCCCGGCCTGTTGGCAGGCATCCTCCACGTTGAGGGAGGCAAAGCGCACCTCGCGGTCGGTCAGGCGCTCGCTGGCGGGGACCTCCGCGTTGGCGGCCTTGATGGCGTTTTCGATCTTGCTGAGGTCAAACTGGACCTCTGAGCCGTTGCGCTTGATGATCTTCATCGTATCCGCCTTAGTTCGCTGGTTGGCAGCTGGTTGGGCACGCCATCGGTTCTTAGGTGCGTGCCCTAGAATACCACAACAACTTGGGGCATTTGCCGTACTTTACTACTAGATATTGTTGATAGTTGGTTGATAAGTCTGTAGATAACCGTCCCACCCCAGCTCCCGCAATTGGTTCTGATAAAAACATTTAGCTTGGGGCGAGAGGGGCGTCTGACGGGCTTGTGTGCGTTGCGCCCCGTGGCCGCCCACAGCCTGGCAGGGCGCATCGATGGCGTTCTGGCGGTGATCGAACGCTCGTCACACGCCGGCAAAGTTCGCGTGCGAGAATGGCCGGGTGCCGGGATACCCGGCCAAGGGCAATCGATGCGAGGGAGAGGCGCATGCAGCTCTCTAAGAGGCTCGACCTGTTTGGCAGCGAGGTCTTCGCTGCGCTCAACGCTCGTCGGCGCGAGCTCGAGGCGCAGGGTCGCGAGGTGTTCGACCTCTCGGTGGGGACTCCCGACTTCCGTCCGCCCCAGCACGTCGTCGACGCGCTCGTCGAGAGCGCTCGCGACCCCCAGAACTGGAAGTACAGCCTGCACGACAGGCCCGAGCTGACGCGTGCGGTCTGCGACTACTACCAGGACCGCTTCGGCGTCGGGGGTATCGAGTCCGACATGGTGATGAGCTGCCGCGGCACCCAGGAGGGCATGGGGCATGTCTGCGCCGCGCTCGCCGACCCGGGCGACCTGGCGCTCATCCCCGACCCCTGCTACCCCGTCTTCCAGGCGGGCACGCTCCTCGCGGGGGCCGAGCCCTGGTACTATCCCCTCACGGCCGAGCACGACTTCCTGCCGCATGTGGCAGGCATCCCTGCCGAGGTGGCCGATCGCGCCAGGTACATGGTCGTCTCGCTTCCCGCGAATCCCGTGGGATCGGTGGGCACGTCCGAGGTCTACCGCGAGGTCATCGACTTCGCACGGGACCACGACATCGTCGTGGTCCACGACAACGCCTACTCCGACATCGTCTTCGATGGCCCGGCGGGTGGCTGCTTCCTGCAGTACGAGGGCGCCCTCGAGGTGGGCGTGGAGTTCCTCTCGCTCTCCAAGTCCTTCAACGTGACGGGTGCCCGCCTGAGCTTTTTGGTGGGTCGTCCCGACATCGTGGCTGCCGCTCGCAGGCTCCGCAGCCAGGTGGACTTCGGCATGTTCTTCCCCGAGCAGGACGCGGCGATCGCCGCACTTACCGGCCCGCGCGAGCAGGTGGAGGAGCAGCGACTGCTCTATCAGCAGAGGAGGGATGCCCTTTGTGACGGGCTCGAGGCCATCGGCTGGGAGCGCCCCAACGCCCATGGCACGATGTTCGTATGGGCGCGCCTCCCGCATGGGCGCAACGACTCGGCGGACTTCGCCCTGGAGCTGATGGAGCGCTCGGGCGTTATCGTCTGCCCGGGCTCGAGCTTTGGGCCGGCAGGGGAGGGCTACGTGCGCTTCGCCCTGGTTATGCCCCCGGAGCTCCTACGCCAGGCGGTCGGTGCCATTGCCGCCTCGGGGCTGTAGGGCTGCCGGTCGGAGGTCTCCTGCGACATCCTTCGCACTCTTTTTTGATATGTGCATAAAAGGGCGGAAAATTGCTCATATCGTGTCGTTCGCCGAGCGGCGTGGGCCGCTCGCGGTCGGCACCCTAGAATTTTTTGGCTGACCCATCCACATGACCGGTCGGTCCAACAACGCTAGGAGCAATGCAAGATGCCACTTTGGAACACCCCCGGCAAGGTCAAGGCCGCCTTCTTCGACGCAGACGGGACCCTGCTCTCGTTCAAGACGCACCAGGTGCCCGACTCGGCCCAGATCGCCCTCTCGGAGCTCAAGAAGGCCGGCGTGAAGTGCTTCCTCGCAACGGGCCGTCCTCCCTACCAGGTGGACGAGATCCCCATCGACAGCCTCGAGGCGTTCATCCTTTTCAACGGCCAGATGATTGTCACCCGTGACGAGGTCCTACACGCCGAGGCGCTCGACCCCGAGGATGTCGCCACCGTGGTCCAGCAGGTCAAGGACGGCCTCTACGAATGCCTCTTCATGGAGCGCGGGCGCTGCTACGTGAGCGGTCACAACGCGAAGGTGCGCGCCGTCGAGGATGCAGCCGGTCTCGTCTTCGAGGAGGGCGACATCGACCAGGCCCTCTCGAACGAGATCTTCCAGCTCAACATCTTCCTGTCTCCCGGCCAGACCGACGTGGTGACCCAAGCGACCAGTCACATGCGCCTCACGCGCTGGTCGCCCCACTTCGTGGACGCCTTCCCCCGCCACGGTGGCAAGGCGCGCGCGGTGCGCCGCCTGCTCGAGAAGTACGGCATCACCCCCGAGGAGGCCATCTGCTTCGGCGATGGTGGCAACGACCTCGAGATGTTCGGCGTGGTGGGTACCTCCATCGCCATGGGCAACGCCAACGACGACGTCCGCGAGCAGGCCGACTACGTCACCGACGACGTAGACGAGGGTGGCATCTACAACGCTTGCTTCAGGCTGGGAATCGTGACGGACGCCTAGCCTCCCGCTCCCCATAGCCCGAAGCGCGCTGTGCCGCCGGTCTCGTGCCAGCGGTACAGCCATGTGCCAGGAGAATGGGGGGGCGGCCGCCCGCATGGTCGCCCCCCTCGCCTCCGCCTGACCCGGCGGACCGTCCCTAGCCTTCCATGCCCTCTTCCCCCGGTTTTGCGTCTCTTAGGTCAATGACCTGGTTGAATGCAAGACCCGAACCTTCGACCTGTTCCTGGGGCCCAAAGACGCAGAGGCTGCGTCGTTTTACGAGCTCGTCCAGGCACTCCGCCATGGAGCGCAGGGTGTCCTGCGTGGTGCCTAGGATCTGGGAGCGCAGCTCACCTCGCCAGCCCCTGGGCCTGCCCGCCAGGGCCAGGCCGTCCTGCCTGCGCGCGAGCTGGCGGGGCTTCACCGGGTTGTCGTGCGCGGCGACGCAGGACACGACATAGCCCTCGAGCTCGGGCTGGTCCGCCTCCCAGCCGCGCAGCCAGTCGGCACTGCGCTCGTATCGGGCGATGCTGGGGGTGACGGAGGGGTCGCGGTAGGACCAGAACTGGGGAAGGCCGCTGGGAGTGCGACGGAAGCCCACGCCGTAGGCGCCGCCCTTCACGCGCACCTCGTTCCAGAGATAGTCGAAGCTCAGCGCACGCGAGGCGACTGCCCAGCTGCCGGGGCCGAAGGAGTCCGCCGCGGAGGGCGCGGCACCCTCTCCCACGTAGCTCACGTTGGAGGCGATGAGGAAGGCCTCGTCCCATGCCTCGGGGGAGGGGAGCTCGAGCCTGTGGGCGGCGGCATCGCCTGCGGGAGCGAGCCCCAGGCTGCCGCCGGCCGCCCAGAACGCGTCCAGGTCCTCGCGTGCCCCGGTGAAGCTCACCAGGACCTCGTCGGAGCTGAAGATGCGGTGGGCGAGCTCTTCGAGGCGCGCGCAGAACTCGGCCCGGCGTTCGTCCCAGTGCGCGAGGAGCTCCCTCAGGAAAAGGTAGAAGCCCACGCCCCCCAGGGCGTCTGCCGCGATGGCGGGACGGGAGTAGTGGGTGGCGAGACGCGCCATGGCTGCCGCGTGCCCGCTGTTCTGGAAGTGCTGCGAGAGCGCTATGCGCCGCTGCTGGAGAATCGCCAGGATGCGATCGTGGTCGTCGAAGAGGGTGGAGCCCCAGACCTCGGGGGGGATGGTCGCTGCGTCGGCGACGCGCTCCGAGAGCGAGCTCACCCCCACGACCAGGTAGGGTCGGGCCTCGTCGAGGCCGTCCTGCCAGGAGTAGGAGTCGCAGAAGAAGTCGAGGCTGCCCAGCCTGCCCTCCACCAGGGTGTCGAGTTCCGCCGCGCTGTGGCTACTGGTGCCCAGACGCCCGAGGAGCTCCGCCAGGACGCTCGCGCAGGGGAGCTCGTCGGCCGTCAGGCGACGCAGGTCGAAGTAGTGGTAGACGTAGTCGATCCGGTGCGTGGGGATGTCGTGCCAGACGCAGGGGAGAGGCGCCTCGACGCGCTCCTCGCGGGGTTCTTCGGGAGCCTCGGCGATGTCCGAGACCCCCAGACGCGGGAGCAGGGCGACGTCGGCGGGGTCGTCCGGCTCCTCCTGCTCGCGCCTCAGGGCCCCGAGCTCGGTCGCGACCCGGGCATAGGCGTCGTCGTCCATGCCCGCGCGCAGCTCGGCGAGCCTGGCGGCCTCCTCGGCGGCGGCACCCTCCTCCACGGGCACGAGCTCTACCTCGGCGCTGTGGGTGCTGTGGCAGACCAGCTCGTCCAGGAGGCGCTCGAAGTAGCCGTCGGCGAGTCCCCCTCTCATGGCGTCGATGCTCTCTTGGAAGCGCAGGTAGTCGATCGGGCGATCGTCGTCGTAGAGCCAGCTCGACAGGGCCTGCATCGAGAGCGCCACGCCGTCGGCGTAGTAGCCCCAGTCGCCCTCGCGCAGGTTGAACTCCGCCTGGGCGAGGGAGGCCTCGAGACGCTCGGTCCCTATGCCGTCGCGCACGAGCGCGGCGCAGGCCCCCTCGACGAGCCCCCGCAGCGTTGCCCCGGAGTTCGGCCTGGTTCCCTTGGCGTGGAAGGCGAGCTGCGGCTGGAGCTCCCCGTCGACGAGGATGCCCTGGAAGTCGTCCGCGAGCCCGCTCTGGAGCACCGCGCGCTTGAGCGGCGCCTCGTTGGAGCCGCAGAGGGCGTCGAGCAGGACGTCCGCAGCCAGCACGCGCTCGCGCTGGTCCGCAGTGCCGATGACGTACGAGAGACCTACGGCCGCGTTGCCGGGGGCGGTGGCCATGCGCACCTCCGCCAGCTCGGGACGCACCGGCTCCTGGGAGACGAGCGGGTTGGGTGCGCCGGCATGGCGGTCATCCGCGCCGTCGAAGCGCTCGGCGACGAAGGCGAGCTCGCGCTCGATGTCCAGGTTGCCGTAGAGCACGGTGTAGCTGTTCGCCAGGCTGTAGTGGCGGGCGTGGGAGTCCAGGAACTCCTCGTAGCTCAGGCTGGGGATGGATGCCGGGTCGCCGCCCGAGTCGAAGCGGTAGGCGTTCGAGGGGAAGAGCTGGCGGTCGAGCGCCTGGAAGAGGACGTCGTCCGGGTCGGAGGTGGCACCTCTCATCTCGTTGTAGACGACGCCGTTGTAGGCCAGCCCGCCGTCCTCCGTGGGCTCGAGGTGCCAACCCTCCTGCTCGAAGATCCGCCTGCGGTGCCAGATGGCGGGGTGCAGGACGGCGTCGAGGTAGACGCCCATGAGGTTCTCGAGGTCGGCGACGTTGGTGGACGCCACCGGGTACACGGTCTTGTCCGGGAAGGTCACGGCGTTGAGGAAGGTCTGCATGGAGCTCTTGAGCAGGTTGACGAAGGGCTCCTTGACCGGGTAGTGGTCGCTGCCGCAGAGCACGGAGTGCTCGAGGATGTGAAAGACGCCCGTGTCGTCTTTGGGCGGGGTCTTGAAGGCTATGGAGAAGGACTTGTTATCGTCCGGCACGGCGAGCCACATCAGCCGGGCGCCGCTCGCGTCGTGGCGCATGACGTAGGCAGTGCCCCCCAGCTCCTCCAGGGGTTCGACCGAGCCGACGGTGAAGCCTGCGTGTCGCGTGCCTGGCGCGAGGTTGGGGTCGGGCGTGGCGAAGGGCGCTCCGCTCTTGCTTGCTGGCATCTTCTCTCCCTCGTGGTCGCGGCTGGCACCTTGGGCGCCTGTGGACCGCATAGACTTCCGATGTGCATAACTTACCCCGACCGCCACGTTGTAAGCTCAGTAGGCAAAGGCTCGGGGCAATTCTGTGCGTCTCATGGCGCGCTGCGGAGGCTGTGGTGGGTGGTCAGACGAAGACGGTCAGGTTGGACGTGCGTGACGGGTGCCAGGGTGCGCCGGACGGAGGGGTGACGAGGCGAGGGGGCCATGCGCTCGGGTCCTCCCGCCGCCACGCTGGCCCCGGGGACGCGGATGCGCACCGCAGGCTCAGGGGAACCCTGCTCACCCTGGCGGGAGGCACGCTCTGGGGACTCAACGGGACCCTCTCGAAGCTCCTCATGGGCAGCTACGACGTGGACCCTCTCTGGATGGTCTGCGTGAGGGAGCTCACCGCCTGCTGGCTCTTCCTGGCGATGGCGGGCCTGGGCACGCCCGGGCGGCTGAGGGGGCTTCTTCGCGATCGCCGCTCGCTCTGGGGCGTGGTGGGCGTGGCATTCGGCTCCATCCTGCTCTCGCAGGTGGCCTACCTCGAGGCCATCGACTGGACCAACTCCGCCACCGCCACGGTGCTCCAGAACCTGAGCGTGGTCATAGTCATGCTGGTGGTGTGCGCGCGGAGCAGGAGGGCGCCCCGCAGGAGGGAGCTCGCTGGCGTCGCCCTGGCCTTCGGCGGCACCTACCTGGTGGCCACGGGAGGCAACCCCGCCGCGCTCTCGCTTCCGCCGGAGGGGCTGGGCTGGGGTCTGGCCTGCGCGGTCGCCGCCACGATCCTGGCCATACAGCCCCTCGCGCTCATACGGCGCTGGGGAAGCTTCGCCGTGAACGGCGTCGCCTTCCTCGTGTCGGGGCTGGCGCTCTCGCTGGCGTATCGACCTTGGGAGCACATGCCCGCCCTCGATGGCACGGGATGGCTCATGGTCGCGGTGTCGGTGGTGCTGGGGACCTTCGGGGCCTATGCCCTCTACCTGCAGGGGGTCAAGGAGGTCGGCTCCATCCGCGGCTCCATGCTGGGGACCAGCGAGCCTGTCGTGGCCACGTTGAGCTCGGTCCTGTGGCTGGGCGTGGTCTTTGGCCCCGCGGAGCTCGCCGGGTTCGCCATGATCATCGCCATGGTCTTTCTCACGGCATAGGGGGCATGCGCGGGCTGCGTCGGGCGTCCGACTGCCGGGCCGGGACCTTCCGCCGGCCTACTTGATGACCAGCGTGTCGCAGTTGGCGCTCCTGGTCAGGAAGGTGGAGATCGAACCCAGGAGGGCGTACTTGATCGACGAGAGCCCGCGAGCCCCGCAGATGATGAGGTCGGGGCGGATGACGTCGATCATCTCCTCCTTCAGGGTCTCGCGGATGCGGCCGGCGCGCACGATGACCTCCACGCGCTTGATCTGGCCCTCCGCCTCTGCCTCGGCAACCTGGTCGGCGATGGAGGCGCGGAAGTCCTCCTCCAGGGAGGCGAGGAGGCCGCTGGGAAAGCTGCCCGCCGCCTCGAGGGCCGTCGCGTCGATGACGTGGCCTATGTAGAGCTCGGCGTTGTTGTTGGCAGCGACGATGACCGCCCGCCGCAGGACCTCTCCCTGCTGCTCCGTTCCGTCCAGGGTGACGAGGATCTTGTCGTAGCCCAGGTCCTGGTAGCTTGCCATGGGGAACACCTCCAGAGGACGAATGCGCGTTTTCTGGAGTGTACCCGCGCTCCTCCGCGACCGCCCCGGCCGTGCTGCCGTCGGCTCCTCTGGCGACGTGGGCGGCGTCCCCGGTCGGCATCCCGGCGCATGCGGGCGAGGGAGATGCGCCCTAGGCCAACGGCCTCCTCGCCAGGGGATCCTGATTCCCCTCGTCCGAGATGGAGCTTCCGTCTTGCGAGGCCATGCGTGCGAACAGACGCTCGAAAAGGGCCTCCATCACGTAGTAGAAGCCTAGGCGGCTGTTGAGGTCCATGCCGTCATAGGTGATCTGGCGATCGACGGCATAGAGGGCATGGTCGGCCAGGGCGGCCAGGCGGTTCTTCGAGAGGCCCGTGAGCGTCACGACCCTCACGCCGCGTGCCTTGGCGATGAGCGTCGAGTCGATCGAGACGCCGGTCTCGCCGCTCACGCTGACGGCGAAGAGCAGGTCGATGCCGCGCAGGAGCTTGGCGGTGTGGGTCATGACGTGACGCTCCCTGAGCACCTCTGTGTGCTTGCGCAGGATCTTGAGCTTGCTGCAGAGGTCCTCGCAGGGCAGGACCGAGAGCCCCGAGGCGAAGAAGACGATTCGGTCGGCGGACTCGATGGCGTCGACGACCTCCTCCAGGAGGCGGTCGTTCAGGAGCTCGCGAGTGCGGACGATGGACTCGTCCAGGCTGGTCCGCTCGATGGTGAAGTTGCGTTCCTCGAGCGAGACGAGGTAGGAGGACTTCATCTCGTTGAAGCCGGAGAAGCCCAGCTTGTGTGCGAGCCGGGTGATCGCGTTGGGTGCCACGTAGAAGTGTGCGGCGAGCTCCTTTGCGCTGAGCCCCTGCACCCGCTCCTTGGAGGCAACCACGTAGCGCAGCATGTCAGTCTCCATGCGGTTGAGCCTGAGCGAGTTCTCCCTCACGGCGTCGTAGAACCTCATGTCCCCCTCCTCAGACGTGTATCTCTGCACACAGCTCCTCCTCGACGCGGACCTCGATGCGATCAAGAAGGCCGGCAAGAGCACCGAAACCGTGGTCGCCGTGACGGACGCCGACGACCGGGAGATCGGTGACCTTGCCTCCGGCACGCTGAGTCGCGGGGACGTGCTCTTCTCCGTACGCTAGCCGGACGAGCGGGGCGAACGCGAACGGCCCCCGCGCTCGTCGCGCCGGGGCCGTTCGCGTTTCTCGTGGTGGGAGGCCGTCCTGGGAGGCATCCCGTGCCGGCGCTGTCATAGTTAGCCCCGAACGCTCGGGGAGTCCTTCCCGGGGACGACGTCGTGGGGAGGGACCCATGGATCTGGTCGGGCTTCTCAAGGCCGCGCTCTTCGGCCTGGTGGAGGGGGTCACGGAGTGGCTTCCCGTCTCGTCTACGGGGCACATGCTCCTGTTGGACCAGTTCGTGAGGCTGGACGTCTCCGCCGACTTCTGGAACATGTTCCTGGTCGTGGTCCAGCTGGGCGCCATCCTCGCCGTCTGCGCGCTCTACTTCCGCGAGCTCAATCCCTTCTCGCGCCGGAAGGATGCCCTCCAGCGTAGGGCTACCTGGTCGCTCTGGGCGAAGATCGTCGTCGCCTGCCTGCCTGCGGCGGTCATAGGCATCCCGCTCAACGACTGGATGGAGGAGCATCTGGGAGGCCCCTTCGTGATCGCCGGCGCCCTCATCGCATACGGCATCGCCTTCATCGTCATCGAGTCCGGCCGAGAGAGGCGCGCCTCCGCCCTTGCGGCGGAGGTCTCGGGCGCGGGCAAGGCGCGTCACCTCGCCCGTCCTGCCGAGTCGGAGGGGGAGGGCCCCTCTGCGCTCGCCGATGCGGACGCCCGCGTGCGGGACATCGACTCGCTCGACTGGCCCACGGCGATTGGCATCGGCGTGTTCCAGGCGCTTTCGATGGTGCCGGGGACCTCGCGCTCCGGCTCCACCATCATCGGCGGGCTGATCCTGGGCTGCTCGCGCAGGGTCGCGGCCGAGTTCACCTTCTACCTTGCCATCCCCGTGATGTTCGGGGCGAGCGGCCTGCGCCTCGCGAAGTACTTCCTCAAGGGCAACGGGTTCGCGCCCAACGAGGCCATGGTCCTGGCCGTGGGCTGCCTCGTGGCCTTCCTCGTGTCCCTCGCCGTCATCCGCTTCCTGATGGGCTACGTCCGCAGGCATGACTTCCGGCCCTTCGGCTGGTATCGCATCGTGCTGGGCGTTGCGGTCGTCGCCTACTTCCTTCTGGCCTAGGCCTGGGGTCCGCCGCGCGCCCCTCGCCCTCTGTTCGCGCCATGCGCTGACGCCCCAGGCTGGCCTCACCGGGCTTGCCTGGGGCACTCTTCTGTCGCTGCCGTGACGTCGGGTGCGCACCGATACGTCACGCATCGGGCGCATCCGCTGCATGTCGCGCAAGGCGATGCATTTTGGTGAACAGGGAGTAACGGCTGTATAAAACCCTGGGGCTTGGGGGTATCGTAGCTAGAGTTTATTCCTACCGGTCAAGTATGATTAGCCCCGCCACCTCGCCCATCCGGGCATCCGTGGCGGGAGGGCGGCAGGTCCTGCGCCCGCTCAAGCGGAAAGGCATCACCATGAAGAACGACGTGTCCAAGACCACGCCCTTCGCGACCCGCCGTCAGGCCCTCGGCCTGGGTGCCGGCACCCTCGCGGCCCTCGCGCTGGCGGCTTGCAGCCCCGACGACGCCAACTCCGGCTCCTCCTCCAACTCCTCCGCGGACGCCACCGCGACCGCCATCGACGTCAGCGCCTACGACAGCCTGATTGCGGCCGGCGAGGTTGCCGACGAGGCCACCGTCCAGGCCAGCAGCTGGGCCAAGGCCATCAAGGACGCGGGCAGCTTCCGCGTCGGCACCACCCGCACCTCCACCCTCTTCAGCCTCCTCAACGAGACGGACGGCAAGCTCCGCGGCTTCGACGCGGGCCTCTCGCAGCTCCTCGCCCGCTACATCCTGGGCGACGAGTCCAAGATCGAGGTCACCCAGGTGACCTCGGACACCCGCGAGTCCGTGCTGATCAACGGCCAGGTCGACGCCGTCTTCGCCACCTACTCCATCACCGACGCGCGCAAGAAGCTCATCTCGTTCGCCGGCCCCTACTACACCTCGCAGCAGGGTATCCTCGTCAAGGCGGAGAACACCGACATCAACGGCGTGGACGACCTGAAGGGCAAGAACGTCGCCGCGCAGTCCGGCTCCACCGGTCCCAGCGTCGTCGCCGAGTTCGCCCCCGAGGCGAAGGTCCAGGAGTTCAGCACCGACGAGGAGGCGCGCACCGCGCTGGAGCAGGGTCGCGTCGACGCCTACGTCATCGACGTCACCCTGCACTACGGCAGCATCGCCAAGAACCCGGGCAAGTACCGCATCGCCGGCGACCCCTTCGGCCCCGACGACCCCTACGGCATCGGTCTGCCCCTTGGCTCCGACGGGGTCGCCTTCGTGAACGCCTTCCTCAAGAAGGTCGAGGACGAGGGCACCTGGGGCAAGCTCTGGCAGATTGCCATCGGTGATCGCACCGGCGTCGCGTCCGCGCCCGAGCCTCCCGCCATCCAGGCCTAGCTCGAGGCGAACGGGGCGGCCATGACGGGACGCCCACCACATGAACCTGGGCAACGGGGCCTTCGTGCGTTCCCTGCGCGCGAGGGCCCCGTTGAGGTAAGGAGAGGTACATGGGGCTCTCTGAGCTTCTCTCTACATATGGTGACGTCTACCTGACGGCGTTGCTCACCACTTGGAAGATGACGGCCGTCTCGTACGCGGGCGCCATGGCGCTCGCCCTGGTGATTACCGTCATGCGCGTTTCTCCCATCAGGCCCCTGCGCATCATGGGAGACCTCTACGTGCAGGTGTTCCGCAATATCCCGGGCGTCTCGCTGGTGATCATCATCGTGTACGCGCTGCCCGTACTGAAGGTCGTGCTGGACTACGGCCCGAGCGTGGTCATCGCCTGTGTGCTCCTGGGGTCTGCCTTCGGCTCCGAGAACTTCATGAGCGGCATCAACACCATCGGCGTGGGCCAGATTGAGGCCGCACGCTCCCTGGGCATGGGCTTCGGCCAGATTCAGCGCCAGGTCGTGATTCCCCAGGCCCTGCGCTCGACGATCCTGCCCATGACCAATCTGCTCATCGCGGTGATGCTCACCACGGCCCTGGGCTCGCAGGTGCCGCTGAGCCCCAACGAGCTCACGGGTGCCGTGTCGTACATCAACACGAGGTCTACCGGAGGCATCCTCGCCTTTGCCGTCTCGGCCCTTGGCTACGTGCTGACCGCCGTGGTCATCGGCTTCGTCGGAAACCGCATCGACAAGAGGGTGAGGATTGTCCGATGAGCTCCCAGACCGACACCATGTCCATGAGGGATGCCCTCTTCGAGGCTCCCGGACCCAGGATGCGCCGCAACATCCGCATCGGCACGGTCGTCTCGCTCGTGCTCGTCGCGGTGGCCCTTGGCCTTGTGGTGCAGCGCTTCTACCTGACGGGACAGCTCGCCGCCAAGTACTGGACCTTCTTCGGTCGGGCGTCCACCTGGGCGTTCCTGGGCAGCGGCTTTCTGGGCACCATCCAGGTCGCCCTGGTGGCCGGAGCCATCGCCCTGGTGCTGGGCCTCGTGCTCATGCTGGGAAGGACCAGCTCCCTGGGGCCGCTCGCACTCGTCTCGCGCGTGGTCATCGACTTCTTCCGCGGCGTGCCCAGCCTTCTCCTGATTTACTTCTTCTTCCTGGTCGTCCCCCAGTATGGCATCAAGCTCTCGTCCTTCTGGATGATTACGCTGCCGGTGGGGCTTGCCGCCTCGGGCGTGCTCGCCGAGGTCTTCCGCGCCGGCGTCAATGCGGTGCCGCGCGGGCAGGTCGAGGCCGCCATGTCCCTGGGCATGAGCAAGCGCAAGATCACCTTCAAGATCGTGCTGCCCCAGGCCGTCCGCTTCGTGATCCCCACCCTCATCTCTCAGCTGGTGGTCGTGGTGAAGGACACGACCGTGGCCTACGTGGTGAGCTACCCCGACATGCTGCAGAACGCGCGCGTGCTCATCACCAACTACGACGCGCTCGTGAGCACCTACTTCGTGATCGCGATCATCTACATCCTGCTCAACTACCTCATCAACAAGGCGTCGGTGGCGGTGGCGCGCAGGACGGGGACCAAGATCATCTCGCGCACCAGCACGTCGGCCTTGTAGGCTGGCGCCTGCGTCCAGGCGGGGCGACGACGGATTCTTGTCTAAGTCTCCTGCCTGGTCGCGACGTCCCTGCAGGCGAGAGTCGCGCAACATCCCCGGCCGCGGACGCCGGGCCAGGAGTCAAACGTAACGTCGATCGGAGACACAGATGGCCACGGAAGAGACCAGCACGCAGGCGCCCGTCATCGAGCTGGACCACGTCAGCAAGCACTACGGAGACCTCCACGTCCTGCGCGACGTGAGCCTCAAGGTCAAGAAGGGCGAGGTCGTCGTGGTCATCGGTCCCTCGGGCTCTGGCAAGTCGACCCTCTGCCGCACCATCAACCGGCTCGAGACCATCGACGGCGGCCGGATCCTCATCGAGGGAGAGCCGCTCCCCGAGGAGGGTCGCGAGCTCGCCGCCGTGAGGGCCGAGATTGGCATGGTCTTCCAGTCCTTCAACCTCTTCGCGCACAAGAGCATTCTGGACAACGTGACCATGGGCCCGGTCGAGGTGCTGGGAAGGCCTCGCAAGGAGGCCGAGGCCGAGGCGATGGAGCTCCTGCGGCGCGTGGGCGTGGCCGAGCAGGCACAGAAGGTGCCGGCCCAGCTCTCCGGCGGGCAGCAGCAGCGCGTGGCAATCGCGCGCTCCCTGGCCATGCACCCCAAGGCCATGCTCTTCGACGAGCCCACGAGCGCCCTCGACCCCGAGATGATCAACGAGGTCCTGGACGTCATGGTCGAGCTGGCTAGGCAGGGCATGACCATGGTGGTGGTCACGCACGAGATGAACTTCGCCCGTCGCGTGAGCGACCGCGTGGTATTCATGGCCGACGGACAGATCGTGGAGGAGGGGACCCCGGCGGAGTTCTTCGACCATCCGCAGTCCCAGCGCGCGAGGGACTTCCTGGACTCCATCAAGGGACACTAGGGAAGGGTCGCGCGCGGCTGGGGGCATGGCCCCCACGGCCGGCTCCTTCGGGGCACGTGGGTCGGCTGCTGACTTCGCGGAGAGGGGAGTTTGCGACCGCCCGTGCGGATTGCTAGCATCGAAAGACACGTGACGGTACCGCGTGCGAGCACCAGCGAGGAGCCCATGACCAGCATCCTGTTCATATGCCACGGCAACATCTGCCGTTCGACCATGGCGCAGTACGTGATGGAGCAGCTCGTGCGCGACGCGGGCCGCGAGGGGGACTTTCTGGTCGACTCCGCAGCGACCAGCCGCGAGGAGATAGGCAACGACGTCCATCCCGGCACCCGCAGGAAGCTCGCGCGCGAGGGCGTGCCCTGCGGCCACCACCGCGCGCGTCAGGTCACGCATGCCGACTACGCCGCCTTCGACCAGCTGGTCATCATGGACGAGGAGAACCGCCGGGGCCTCTCTCGCATCATCGGGGCTGACCCGGAAGGCAAGGTCACGAAGCTCCTGGACTGGTCTGGGGAGGACCGCGACGTCGCCGACCCCTGGTACACGGGCGACTTCGACACAACCTACCGTGACGTGACCGCCGGTTGCGAGGCCCTCCTCGCTCAGCTCCCCTGAGGCCTCCTGGCGCGCCGCGCCGCCGCCATGGTCTCGAGCCCGTGGTGGATGGCCATGACGGGATGGTGCAGGAGCATGCGGGGCCCCGCCCAGCGCATGAGCTCGCGGATCTGCTCGGCACGGGTCGGGGCGTAGCAATGCGTGGGGCACTGCGAGCAGAACGTCTTCGTCGCCATGTGAGGGCAGCGGGCTATGCGCGCAAGCGCGTAGCCGAGCAGCTCGGCACAGTCGTCGCAGAGACCGTCGCGTGAGCCGTGGAGAGCCCGGCAGCGCAGGGCGACCATCTGAGAGACGACCTCGGCCTCGCGCCTGCGCTTCCTCTCGACCCTTTCGCCCTCGTCCACTTGGATCCGTCCGTCCCGTCATCCGAGAAAACCGTCCGCTGAGTCCACCAGCCAAGACTAACTTCAGGGACAAGAAGTCGCAAGCCGAGAGGCACTACTCCTCGGAAGCTGGGGAAACGTAGCCCGAGTCAATGGTAAGATCCACGTCCGCGCCGGGCACGCGCCGGCGCACGATTTCCTCGACGGCATGCCGCAGCTCGTCGTCCGAGATTCCCACACTGTCCGGCCTCCTGCAGTCCAGCCGCACGCGCATGAGCCCACGGTCCCTCCAGAAGTCCACGTCGTGCACGGTCAGGCGACGGTCGATTCTGGCGAGCTCGTCCGAGACCCAGTTGCGCAGGTCGTCGCTGCCGACCTCGGTCTCTATGGGGTCGCAGTGCAGAATGATGCGCAGCCGCTCGTCACGCAGCAGCTCTCGCTCGATCCGGTCCAGGACCAGGTGGCTCTGGCGCACGGTGGCGTCCGCCGCCATCTCGACGTGCGCGCTGGCGAACTTCCGGCCGGGACCGTAGTCGTGAATCAGCAGGTCGTGGGTGCCCAGCACGCCGGGATACGACATGATTCTCTCGTACACCCGCTGCACCAGCTCGGCAGAGGGCGTCTGGCCCATGAGGGGGTCCACGGTGTCGCGCAGGAGGCCTATGCCGCTGACCACGATGAAGGCGGCGACGGCCAGGCCCGCCCAGCCGTCCAGGTCGCGTCCGCTTGCAACGGAGGCGAGCGAGGCGAAGAGGACGGCCGAGGTCGCGATGACGTCGTTTCTGGAGTCGACGGCCGTGGCCTCGAGCACGCCCGAGTCGATGCGCCGGGCGAGCGACCTGTTGAAGCGTGCCATCCACAGCTTGGCCAGAATGGAGAGGAGCAGGATGCCTACGGTGATTGGGTCGAGGTTCGGGGCCTGCGGCGCAAGGATTCTCTCCGCCGAGGATCGAGCCAGCTGCACGCCGACGGCCACGACAAGGACCGCCACCACCATGCCGGCGAGGTACTCGTAGCGGCCGTGCCCATAGGGATGCCCCTCGTCGGCGGGACGGCTGGCGAGCTTGAAGCCTATGAGGCTCACCACGTTGCTCGAGGCGTCGGACAGGTTGTTGATCGCGTCCGCGACGATCGAGACCGAGCCCACGACGAGTCCCACGATGCCCTTGGAGAGGCAGAGCAGGACGTTGAGCACGATGCAAGTGACGCTCGAGAGCCTGCCGTAGCTCGAGCGGACCGATGCCGACGCGGCGTTGCCCGCGTCCCTTATGAAGGTCCGTACCAGCCAGCCAGTCATGGTCCTCCTTGGGATGGCGTGTGGCGTCCGAGGTGAATCGTACCCCGAAAGTCCCCGTCGGGAGGCTCGTGGGCCGCCCTCGTGGGGAGCTTCCGCCCGAGGTGGGGTGAGCCCATGCGTGCGGATTGGGCATGGTGTTTGCAATTGTGTCGCCGGCGGGGGTTAGACTCTTGCAGACGCCACTGATCACAGGAGAGCAATGCCCAGCTTCGACGAGTTCCAGACCAGCCTCTTCGGCAGCGACCTCACGGCCGCGCCCATCCCCGTGCCGTCCGTACGACCCACGGCAGCCACGCGCCCCGGCGCGTCGGTCGCGCCCGCAGCGGGCGGGCAGGCCGCGTCCCAGGCGGAGCCCGCGGGGTCACGGGCCGCACGTGCTACCCCCTTGCCACGGGGCGGGGTCGACCTGGCCGGTCTCAACCCTGCCCAGCGCAAGGCGGCCGAGTGCACGCGTGGGCCCCTTCTGGTGCTCGCCGGCGCAGGCTCGGGCAAGACCCGCGTCCTCACCTTCCGCATCGCGCACATGATTCAGGACGAGGGCGTGCGCCCCTGGCAGGTCCTGGCAATCACCTTCACCAACAAGGCGGCGACCGAGATGCGCGAGCGCCTGGGCCAGCTCCTTCCCGGCGGCACCCGCGGCATGTGGGTCTGCACCTTCCACGCCATGTGCGTGCGCATGCTCCGCGAGGACGGCGAGCGCCTGGGCTACCGGGGCAGCTTCAGCATCTACGACGACGACGACTCGAAGCGCCTGGTCAAGTCCATCATGTCCGACCTCGACATAGACCAGAAGCAGTGCCCTCTCCCCGCCATCCGCTCGCTCATCAGCAAGGCGAAGAATGCGCTCGTCTCGCCCGACGAGATGAGGTCTCAGGCCAATTCCCCCGTCGAGCGCGCCGCCGCCCGTGTGTACCACTCCCTGGAGCGCCGCCTGGCCCGTGCCAATGCCATGGACTTCGACGACCTCCTGGTGAAGACCTTCGAGCTCCTCTCCAAGTATCCCGAGGTGCTCGACTCCTACCAGGAGCGCTTCCGCCAGATCAGCGTGGACGAGTACCAGGACACCAACGGCGTGCAGTACGCCATCACCAACCTCCTGGCCCGCAAGTACAGGAACCTCATGGTCGTGGGCGACGACGACCAGTCCATTTACTCCTGGCGCGGCGCCGACATCAAGAACATCCTGAGCTTCCGCAAGGACTACCCAAACGCCACGGTGGTCAAGCTCGAGCAGAACTACCGCTCCACCGGCCACATCCTGAACGCGGCCAACGCCGTGGTGCGCAACAACTCGCGCCGCGAGGAGAAGCGCCTGTTCACGGACGGTGGCGACGGCGAGAGGGTCGAGGTCTTCCAGGCAGCCGACGAGCGCGACGAGGGACGTTGGATCGGTTCCGAGATCGAGAAGCTCCACGACCGCGGCACCAGCTACGACGACGTGGCGGTCTTCTACCGCATCAACGCCCAGTCGCGCATCCTCGAGGACATGTTCCTGAGGGCGGGCGTGCCCTACAAGATCGTGGGGGGCACGCGCTTCTTCGACCGCGCGGAGATTCGCGACGTGATGGCCTATCTCAAGCTCGTCGTAAACCCCAACGACGACGTGAGCGCCCTGCGCGTGGTAAACACGCCGAGGCGTGGCGTCGGCACGACCTCGATTCGCAAGATCCAGCAGTACGCCGCAGAGGAGGGAATCTCGTTCTTTGCCGCGGCAGAGGCCTGCGTGGGGGAGCCCGGCCTCGTCGGCGCCAAGGCACGGAGCGGGCTCGCCCAGTTCACGGGGGCCGTGGAGGTCGCCCGCCACTACTCCGGCGACCTGGGCGACGTCGTCCAGATGATCGTGGAGCGCTCGGGCCTCGTCAAGGCGCTCGAGGCCGAGCGGACGGTCGAGGCGGACAGCCGCATAGAGAACATCAAGGAGTTCTTCGGCGTGGCGCAGGAGTTCGACGAGACCCACGACGACGCGGCCGAGACCCTGGAGAGCCTGCGCCAGCTCCGCGAGGCAGGCGCCTTGGACGTGGGAGGGGCCTCGGAAGGCGGGGTCGTGCCGGCCCAAGGTCCCGCGCAGGCAGGGGCGGGTCCCTCGTCCGCCGCTGGGCCCTCCCCTGTTCCGGGCGAGGTGCCCGAGCGAGCGAGCGGGGAGGACGCTCTGGACTCGGCTGACGTCCCACCTGCAGCCGCAGAGAAGCTCCCTGCCCTCATGGAGTGGCTCGCGCTGCGCTCCGACCTCGACTCTCTCGCCGGACAGTCGAGCGCCGTCACCATGATGACCGTGCACTCCGCCAAGGGCCTGGAGTTCCCCGTCGTCTTCGTTGCTGGCCTCGAGGAGGGCGTCTTCCCCCATCGCGCCCACGAGGGGGACCCCGAGAGCATCGAGGAGGAGAGGCGTCTCGCCTACGTGGCCATCACCCGTGCGGAGCGGCGGCTCTACCTCACCTACGCCGCGACGCGCAGGACCTTTGGCTCGGTCTCTACCAACCCCCGCAGCCGCTTCCTGAACGAGATTCCCGCCGAGGACGTCCATGCCATCGGCGTGGGTTCGTCGGGCTTCAGCGGCGTGGGCTGGGAGAAGCGCGGCGACCGCCATGGCACCTACGGCTCCGGCCGCGGCTCGGAGGTCTACGGCGGCCACGTCTTTGGCTCGCACACCCGCTCGACCGGAGGCTCGCCGACCACCCGTCCCGCTGGCCCCGCTCCCATCCAGCGCGACCGCGCGAAGGTGGCGGAGAGCTTCGCGCCGGGGGATCGCGTCTCCCACAAGACCTTCGGCCCCGGTGTCGTGAGGTCTGCCTCGGGAGACACGGTCGAGGTCTTCTTCAGCCGCACGGGAAAGACCAAGAAGCTGATGAAGGGCTTTGCCCCCATCGTCAAGATCGAGGGCTAGCCGTTGGAGGTCAGCTCCCCGAGGGTCTTGCGTACGATGGCGGCGCAGTCGTGGGCGGCCTTGCGCTCGAAGCTGGGGTAGTCCTGCCGTGCCGACCCGTCCGCCTTGTCGCTGATGGCGCGGACGATCGCGAAGGGGATGCCGTTCAGCCAGCAGGCGTGCGCGATGGATGCGCCCTCCATCTCGCAGCAGTCCGCCTGGAAGTCCCGGGCGATCAACTCCTTCTGCGCCTGGTCGCCCACGAACTGGTCGCCCGAGGCGACGCGGCCCTCAATGCAGGAGATACCCAGGTCGAGCTGGCGCACGGCGGCGGACACGGCGGCGACGAGCTCAGCGCTTGCGGGAAAGGCCACGACCGGGAGGCCGGGTACCTCTCCCTTGGCGTATCCCAGGGTGGTCACGTCCAGGTCGTGGTGGACGGCGTCACGCGACACGAGGATGTCCCCGATGTCGAGGCGGGCGTTGAGCGAGCCGGCGACGCCGGTGTTGATGACGTGGGTGACGTTGAAGCGGACGGCCAGGGCCTCGGCGCAGACGGCGGCGTTGACCTTGCCCACGCCGCAGCGCACCACGGCGACGGGCACCCCCTCGAGCGTGCCCTCGTGGAACTCCATGCCTGCGAGGTGGCTGACCTCGTCGTGGTCGATGCCCGCCACGAGACTCTCGACCTCGACCTTCATGGCTCCGATGATTCCGACCTTCATGTGCTGGCCTCCCGCCGAGCCGGGCGTTCCGGCTTGCCCGCCTTCCATTCTTTGACGTCACGGATTCTAAGACTTCGCGCGGGGCTTCGTGCGCGTGCCAGGTGTCGCCTGCGGCGTCCGATGCGCGTCGCTCTCCATCGAGAGCGCTCGGCGGGTGCCATGTAGCGCCAACGACGCCGGACGCTCGCCATGCGGCACCAACACCGTCCGGCGCGTGCCATGCGGCGTCGACAACGTCCAACGTGCGCCACGCGGCATCGACAACGTCCGGCGCGTGCGAGTTTAGCTCGACAACGTCGAACGCGTCTCTCGCCTCGTCACCATCTGGGCAAACGTGACAGCACCAGACGCGTTGGGCGCTTTCGGTTGCATTCGGTGCGCGTTGGACGTTGCGGAATGGCGCTCGTGCGCGTTGGACGTTGCGGAATGGCGCTCGCACGCGTTTGACGTCGCAGGGAGAAACTCGCACGCCCGCCGCCGTCACCCGCGTCGGAAGCCCGGGCGACGCGGTACGCGAAACGACTCAAGGAGGCGCTCGAAGTAGGTCGCGTTGCAGACGTCCGAAAACGAGAAACGGACGACTCTCGCCGACCGCGTGAGCCTCGACTCCCTCAGCCTCTCTGCCGAGAGCAGCTCGACGGCACCCCGCCCCCGCGTCATGGCAGGGTCAACGTACTTCTGCTGCCCGTCAAGCTCCCCGACGACCATGCTCCCGTCAGGCAGCCTCCAAAGGAAGTCGACGCGGCTGCCTTGGCCGGTGAGGGGGTCGACGAACTCCACCTGCAGGTCGGGTACGACGAAGCCAAGCTCTATCATCCTTGCTCGGGCGATGGACTCGCCGCCGCTTTCCGAACGGGGGTCCGCATGCGCGAGGGTGAGACGTGCTCCCTTGACGCCGCGTCGCCCGGCACCAAGCTGTTCGAGAACCTCGCCGAGCGTGTTCGCGCGCGATCCCAGCCGTCGCAACGTCGCGTCGGCCACCGCCATGCCGTCTCCGAAGCCCATCGAGAGAAGGCAGTCGACGGCGCTCCGCTCCAGGGAGGTCGCCCTGATGCCAGACGCCAATGTCGTCTCTCCTGAGTCAGTTGCGTGCCACCTCACGAGTCCGCAAGAGTGACGCCCGCTACCAAGGTGACAGACGTGCATGCGGGAGAGCTGCCGGTGGGACACGGGGAGGCCATGGGCGAGCGCAGCAGTTGCATTGCAGAACGTCCAGCCTGGGTGCATCGCACCGAGGGAGCGTGCGAGCCTCAGCTGCTGCTCTCCGACTCCAAGTGACTGCCATAGCTCGCTGCGGACGAAGACCCCCGGATAGGGGCTGTGCAGCATGCCACCGCGCGCGAGTCGCCCCATCGCCTCCCTGTCGGTCCTGTCGAGCATACAGGCGAAGCGCCCGTTGCGATTGGCCTCCTCGAGTCGCGCATCGATTCTGCTGAGAAGGTCCTCTCTCCTCGACATGGCCCATGCTCCCTCCATAACGTGCGACGTACTTCTTCTGGCCGGTTGAGCCCGAACTGCCATTGGGCCGTGATGACCACCGTACGCGGGATACGCGCGAATTCGAGGCATGAGATAAAACGAGCTCGCACGGGGCTTGCACGCAGCTTGCGCCAGACTGGCGCGCGGCTTCGGGAGCTGCGAAAGGATTGATTTGATTGGCGGTCGGAGGGCGTTGTGAATGGAGAGCAACAAGAATTTTTGCGACGCTTGCCGCTCAAAGCCAACCACCGGCGGCGTCTGACGCGTGGGAAGGCGTCGCTGGCATGTAACGGATGTTCGTCGCATGAACCATCGCGCGCGGCGCGGTGTCAGGTAGTCGAAAATGCATCAATGGTCGTTGGCGCTCAGCCCTGATGGCAACGCCCATCGCGTACCACTCTCCTCCGATGGCGTCCATTGCGCGCATGGAGCCATCGAAAACGCCCAACGCGTGCCGGACTCACTCGAAAGCGTCTGACACGTCTGGCACCGTGGAGTTTGCCCAGTTGAAGGGGAGACGAGTGACGCATTGGACGTAGTCGCGCAAAATTCGCACGCGTTCGGCGTCATCAGCGCCGCGTGGCACGCATTGGGCGCTGTGGGACGAGGGCACGCACGCGTTTGATGCGTGTTCGATGCCGTTGCGAGAAAATCGCACGCCTGGCGGCATGGCGCGACGTGCGTGCCGCGTGTGGCGAAGAGCGCCGCCGGCGGAGGAGCCGCGATCCTACTCCCCCGTGGGGTAGCTCACGTGCGCCTCGTCTATGTCGCGTAGGGTCCCCTCCAGGTAGCGGCGGGCCCACCAACGTGCCTGCACGAGGTCGCTGTCGTGCCAGTTGCCGCACTCCTCGGGTCGTGCGCCGGGCACCTCTCCCTCGAAACCGGCGATGAACTCGAAGAGCTCCGTCACCAGCCCCAGCACGTCACGAGGCTCAAGCAGGCCAAAAAGCAGCAGGTAGAAGCCCGTGCGACAACCCATGGGCCCGAAGTAGACCACGCGTTCGGACCACTCGGGATCGTTGCGCAGGAAGGTTGCGGCGAGGTGCTCCACCGCATGCGTCGCGGCAGTGTCCATCGGCGGCTCGCGGTTGGGGGCCGTGAGCCGCAGGTCGAAGGTGGTCACGTCCACGCCCCGCCACGAGTCCACGCGCGACACGTAGACGCCCGGCTCGAGCTTGAGGTGGTCAATCCGGAAGCTGGCGATCTTCTCCATGCTTGCTCCTGTCCGTCGCCCGCAGTGCGACGAGTCCATGCAACGTCCTTCCTGCAGATGATATTCCAGGCGAGAGGGGAGCGTCGTCTGTTTTCGGGGCCCAGTGCGTCGATGCGATGACCAGCTCCACGCATCAGCGTGCTGGCACCCCGACCGTGCCCGGGTGCCCGCGCGACGTCCGCTATGCGCGAGGGAACTCCGCGCGCGCGAGCCAGGGGCGTCCCGACAGCGCTCGCGCCAGCGTGTCCACGGCCGCCGCAGGCACCACCTCGTCGAGCACGTGAAGGTGGACCACGCCTCGCGCGCCCAGGGGAGTGAGTTCTCCGAAGGCCATCTCCACGTCGAACTCCGGGTCGAGCTGACCTGCGAGCAGCTCGTTGGCCAACCTGCGCACCTCGCCGTCAACGGCGTCCAGGTCCGCGTCGGGGGCAACCACGAGCGGCAGGTCTGCCACGGTCACCTGCCAGCGGGTCCTGCGCGTGAGTGTCGTCTTGTTGAGCACGGAGTTGGGGATTACCTGCACCTTGCCGTCACGGGCGCGGACCATGGTGGACCTCCAGGTCACGTCCACAACCTCGCCCGAGACGTCTCCGATGGTCACCTGGTCGCCAGGCTTCACCACGCGGGCGATCATGAGTCCCAGGCCTCCCACCAGGTTCGAGATGGTGTCCTGCAGGCCGAGCGAAACCATGACCGAGGTGACGCCCAGGGCGGTGACGAAGGCGGTGGGCTCCACGCCGAAGACCGGCTTCAGCAGCCCAAGCAGGGCGAAGGACCAAATGACGGCCCTCAGCAGGTTGACGAAGATGGTCGCCGAGGGGACGTTGGAGCCATCGAGCGCCCTGCGTGCGGCGCGCACGACGAGGTGCTGCACCACCAGGGCGATTCCCAGCACGACGACCAGGAATGCCGCCCTGTGGAGGGCCCCTCCCAGGACAAGTCCCAACATGCCCGCCTCGCCAAGCTCTCCCATGGCTGCCTTTCTGCTGCCGACTTCCTGTGGGAGACATCGTAGCGCGCCGCCCGCCCTCCTTGAAAAGTCGTAAGTCGGTCTGGTGCCTGCATGTGCGGACGGCGGCCTCATGGGTCAACCGAGCCACCGGGAACAACGTATCAAGAAAGCGAAGTCATTGGCAGCACAAGATCATCATATGATTCTAATTTATATATTAGAAAGACTACCTCTACGCTGAGATGCGCATGAACGTCCTATCTGCAAGCAATATTTCCAGATTTTCATGATTTGAAAATGCGTGGATTTGTCGTTTGGCAATCCATAGCATCCAGATCGTCAGAGGAAGCGCGGCAACCAAGCATCGGAGGCGCCATGCAGCTTGCAAAGCAGTCAGTGTGTATCGCGGGAGCGGGTAGCACCCATACTCCCGGCATCATTCAGAGCCTTCTTCAGAAGCGAGACGACCTCCCACTCCGTCGCCTGACCCTGTTTGACATCGATGCAGGCAGGCTGAGGGTCGTGACCGACATCATGAGCCAGTTTGTCCGAGACACGTACCCCGACCTCGAGGTCATCGCATCGACCGACCCAGAGGAGGCCTTCTCCGACGTCGACTTTGTGTTTGCGCAGATCAGGCAGGGCGGGCTCTCCATGCGCTCGGATGACGAGAAGGTTCCCCTCCGCCATGGCTGCGTCGGCCAGGAGACCTGCGGAGTCGGTGGTTCCATCTCCTATGGGATCCGTTCGATACCAGGAGTGTTCGGAATCGTGCGCCACATGAGGAAATACTCCCCCGACGCCTGGATGCTCAACTATTCGAATCCCGCAGCCGTCGTGGCAGAGGCGACTCGCAGGGAATTCGCCAACGAGCACATTCTGAACATCTGCGACATGCCCACTGCCATCCTCCTTTCGTATTCGAAGATGCTCGGCCTCCCCTCGTGGCGCGACCTCGATCCCTCCTATTTTGGCCTCAACCACTTCGGCTGGTTCACGAACGTCTACGACAAGTCGGGAAGGGACAGGCTCCCCGAGCTTCGTCAAATGATTCTCGAGAGGGGCATGGCCGTCTCGGACAAGCACCACAGGGACCCAGATTGGATGCACACGTGGGAGGTCTATCGCCAGATCGTCCGCGACTATCCGGAGTACCTGCCCAACAGCTACCTCGAGTACTACCTGTACAGCAAGGAGATGGTCGAGTCCTCCGACCCCGGCAGCACTCGTGCGGACCACGTCATCAACGGGCGGGAGAGGTGGCAGAAAGAGGAGCACGAGCGCTATCTCTCGAACCCGACTGCCTACAAGAGCCCGATCCAGTCCTTCACGGTCTTTGGCGACTTCATCGTCGATGCCGCCGCCTCCATTGCATACAACAAGGCGGAGCGCTACCTGGTGATCGTCGAGAACAACGGGGCCATTCCCAACCTGCCTGCCGACGCAATGGTCGAGGTGCCGGCATACGTGCGCTCTTGGGGTCCCGAGCCCGTCAGCCGAGGTCCCATCGGCACCTTCTACAAGGGGCTCATCGAGCAGCAGGTCGCGAGCGAGAAGCTTGCGGTGGATGCCTATTACGACCACTCCTACCAGAAGGCGCTCCAGGCGATCGCCATCAACAAGACCGTCCCGTCGACCAGCGTTGCGCGTGAGCTGCTCGACGACCTCATCAAGTCCAACGGCGACTTCTGGCCATCACTCTCATAGCCATCCGACCAAACGACAACGACAGAGACGAGAAGAAGATGCAGTCAACCACCAAGGCAGCCGGGAAGAGGGAGAACAGGCTCTATACGGAGTTCCAGAGGCTCGGCAAGGTTCTCATGGCTCCCGTTTTGCTGCTTCCGATCTCCGGAATTCTGGTTGGGGTGGGTGCCGCGCTATCCAACCCCAACCTCGTGCAGACATGTCCCGCCCTCGGAGCTGGACCCATCGCGCTCATCGCGGTCCTCATGAAGGCCGCCGGCAACGTGGTCAACAGCAACATCTCCATCTTGTTCGCCATCTGCGTGGCGTATGGCTACGCCAGGGCGGAGAAGGCGACGGCAGCCCTCTCGGGCTTCCTCGGGTACATGACCATGAACACGGTCATGGGGACGTTGTTGACCTCGATCGGGGTCATAGACCCCAAAAACCTCCAAATAGGCCAAGGGGCGCTGCTTGGTGTGGTGACCCTCGACACCGGAGTCTTTGGCGGCATAATCATCGGCCTCATGGTGGCCTGGCTGCACAACCGCTACTACAAGATTCAGCTGCCACCCGCGCTTGGGATCTTCAACGGAACGAGATTCATTCCCGCGGCAACCATCGTCGTGGCCTCGCTTGTCGGCTGCGTGCTCGCCTTCGTGTTCCCGTTCGTCCAGAATGGCCTCAAGGCCGCTGCGGGAGTGATCAACAGCACTGGCGCCTTCGGCTCGTTCCTCTACGGCTTCTCGGAGCGTGTGCTCCTTCCCTTTGGTCTTCACCACTTCATCTATCTCCCGTTCTTCTTCACCTCCCTGGGGGGAACCCTGAGCCTGCCCGACGGGTCGACTGTCGAGGGTGCCGTGGGCATCTATAACGCGATCCTGAGCACCCCTGGGATGCCCTATGACATCGACGTCTCCAAGTACGTCATGAACGGCAAGGTCCTCTTTGCGATGTTCGGTCTCACCGGAGCGGCGCTCGCCATCTACCGCACCGCACGCCCGGAGAGCCGTCAGAGGGTCAAGTCCCTCATGATCGCGGCGGTGATTCCCGCTGCCCTGATGGGAATCACCGAGCCGCTCGAGTACTCGTTCCTCTTCGTTGCTCCCGTGCTCTACGTCGCGCACGCCTTCCTCTGTGGCATCGCCTACGTTCTCACCTACGCCGTTCAGTTCAACGTCCCGGGACCGTCGGCCTTCGGAGGGCCCCTTCTCTCCTGGATCTTCAACGGCATTCTCAATGCCGACAAGGGATCGAACTGGTACTGGCTCGTCCCCCTCGGCATCGCCTACTTCGCCATCTACTACTTCCTCTTCAAGGCGCTCATCCTCAGGCTTGGCCTGAGGACCCCTGGGCGCGAAGAGGACGCGGCAGGTGAGCCCAAGCCCGTCGCCGCAGGTTTTTCCGCCAGTCGCGATGCCACAGTCGCAACCAAGCCGACCGATGCGGCATCTGACGAGCAGGTCGTCAGGGACATCGTCGGGGCAGTCGGCGGCGGCGACAACATCGAAAACGTCGAGGCGTGCTTCACCAGGGTGAGGATCATGCTCAGGGACCCGCGCCTCATCTGTAGGGACGACGCCTACTTCAGGGACATGCTGCACGCATCGGGCGTCGTGCACGTGGGCGATGGGGTGCAGATAGTCTACGGGAACAAGGCGAGCGTATACGCGACCGAGATGCGGGAGTACCTTGGGATGGAGTGACGTTCCGGCCTGGCAGGTCAAACGTTGTGCCCCGGCGATCGTGTCGCCGGGGCTTCGCATGTGGCTTCGTATGTATGTGAAGGGCACCCAGCATGTATGCCATTTATTCCAACCTGAGGGCGTGCATCAACCAGATAGATTCCTCGGGAGCTTCCGATGCGGCCATCGCACTGTTCGTCCTCACGCATCATGACGAGGTTCCAAAGATGCGCATATCAGAACTTGCCGAGGCATGCGACACCTCCGCCCCGACGATCTCGAGGTTTTGTCGCAGGGTGAACGACTCTGACTTCAAGACCTTCAAGGAACAGATGAGGGAGTACAACGCATGAATCAGGCGCGATCCCTCCGCGAGCAGAAGGGGTCAGCGCGTCGATGTCGCCTGGTACTTTGACAGTCTGGAGTCATCGATCGAGGAGACGAGGGGGTTGCTCACGGAATCGCTCCTCGAGCAGGCCGTCGACTGGCTGAGCGAGGCGAGGAGCGTCTACCTCTATGGGAGCTCCTTCTCGAACATACGGGCAGAGGAGGCCGGCGAGAAGCTGAATAGGATCAACAGGTCGTCGTTCTGCTTCGCCACCGCGCGGGCGCAGGTGACCTCGACCGCGCTCATCACGCCGGATGACCTGGTGGTGCTCCTCACCTTCTCCGGAACCAACAAGCACACCAACAACGTCTACAAGAGGGCAAAGAAGCGAGGCTGCCGAATCATCTGGGTCTCCTCCAACAGGAGCCTGGCGAATCGTCACGACCCTCGCGAGCTCCTGCTGCCAGTGAGCACGATAGCGCTCGGCGAGTACTCGACCTCCCTCATAGAGGGCATGAGCCTGCAGTGCGCGATAGATTGCCTCTACATGGCATACGCCAACCGCCTCAGGTCCCGATAGCCCTTCTCACGCAAGCAGATGCACGTCTGGCGGTAGGAAGGTCGCCTGCCAGAGGCTGGGCGCGCTTGGATGGGGCGTCCAGCCGGGGACCTTGACGGGCGGATGGGCAACGACCATGGCCTGGGAGCGCGGGTGCCGCTTCGCCCTCGTGCCCAGGGCAGCGCCGCCCCTACGCCTCCTGGGCACCCATGCCCACGAGGTCCGGGCCGGTGTGCACCAGGAGG
The DNA here is from genome assembly GCA_947253595.1 of uncultured Olsenella sp. GTDB lineage: Bacteria > Actinomycetota > Coriobacteriia > Coriobacteriales > Atopobiaceae > Olsenella_I. The sequence continues at coordinate 36,169 of CAMXZR010000006.1, forward strand.
TCGGCCGTGAGCTCGTAGCGCTGGACGCAGACCACGCTGGGCATCTTTTCGCGGATGCGCGCCTCGAGGTCGTCGCACAGGTCCATGGTGTTGACAGAGGCGCAGAGCCCGATGCGGCAGCGCTCGTAGTGGCTCGCCTTCTCGGCGCAGAGCTCGACCATGGTTGCGAGGGCCTTCTCCCATCCGCGGGCCTTCTTGGCCATGACGTAGTAGCCGCCCTCGTCGCAGGTGAGCACCGGCTTGATGTTGAGCATGCTGCCGATGCGGTAGATGTGCTTGTTGATGCGACCGCCCTTGTAGAGGTACTCGAGCGACTTGACGGCGAAGAAGACGTCGGTCTTCTCGGCCACCTCGGCGAGGCGGCTTCCCAGCTCCTCGTAGGGCACGCCGTCCTCGATCATCTGAACCGCGCGCTCCACCACGAAGCCGGCCATCATGCCGATGGACTTCGTGTCCACCACGGTGACGGGGAAGTCCATCGACTCCGCCACCATGTGGGCGGTCTGGTTGGTCGCCGAGAGCGCGCTGGCGATGGTCACCACGACGGCGCTCCGGTACCCGTCGTCGCGCGCCTGCTCGATGGCGGCCTGGATTTGCTCGGGGGAGGGGAGCGAGGTGGTGGGGATCTCTTCCGAAAGTCGCCTCACGACCTCGTCGGGGCTGATGTCCACGCCGCTCTGGAAGGTCGACCCGTCCGAGTAGATGATGCGCAGCGGCACCACGCGGACGTCGTGCAGCCGTGCGAACGCCGCGTCGACGTCGGTTCCGGAATCGGTGATTACGGCGATGCGTTGATCGTTCATGGCGCCTGCGCTCTCTCGGGTGAGTGGCCTGCTGGGTCGGGACGGCTTGGGCCGCCCACCACAGATGTTAGGGCAAGAGCGTGCCGCCCGCATGCGCGAGGCGGCCTCGGCCGGGCCCTTGGGTGAGTGATGGAGATGGGCGGTGCTCGCCTGGCGGGCGAGAGGGGCGCGGGTAAGCTATAGGGGCACCCCGCCCGCGTCAGGCCACGCCGGTCGCAGGTGGGACAACGGAAATGCACAGACGAACACGCACGCGGGGAGCGCGATGACCGACAAGAGGGAAGCGTCCGGACAGAGGCACAGCGCGGCGGCCCTGCGCCGCCATCCGGGAATCATCAGGGAGCCGGCGGTGGTGAGGCGCCTCTCCCGCTCGAGCTCCCTGGAGCGCGTCACCAGCAACGGCACCATCGCCGCCGCCGTCATGGTCGCGGCGGCGCTCCTGGCCGTGGCCGTGGCAAACTCACCGGCCTACCATCTGGTGCACGAGGTGCTCGAGGCGCCGCTCGCCCTGCGGCTCGGCCCCCTCGTGGCCGCCATGAGCATCGAGGGCTTCGTGAACGACTTCCTCATGGCCGTCTTCTTCCTCCTCGTGGGCATCGAGCTCAAGTACGAGATGACCGTGGGGCAGCTGCGCCGTCCCCGGCAGGCGGCGCTCCCCATGCTCGCCGCCGTGGGGGGCGTGTGCGTGCCTGCGGTCATCTACCTGGCGCTCAACTGGGGCGGTGCGCACCACGGCTGGGCCATTCCCATCGCCACCGACATCGCCTTCGCCCTGGGCGTCATGTCGCTCCTGGGCGACCGTGTGGTCCCCGAGACCAAGGTCTTCTTCCAGACCCTGGCCATCGCTGACGACATCCTGGCCATCGTGGTCCTGGCGCTCTTCTACGGCCAGGACATCGACGTGGGCTGGTGCGCCGCGGCGCTCCTCATGGTGCTCCTGCTCGCCGCGCTCGGTGGCATGAGGGTCTACTCTGCCAAGCCCTACCTGGTCGTGGGCCTTGGGCTCTGGCTCTGCATGTACAACTCGGGCATCCATGCGACCCTGGCCGGCGTGGTCCTCGCCTTCTTCCTTCCCGCCAGGTCCGACGTCAGGCTCTCGGGCCTCAGGGACTGGCTGGGGCGCCAGGCGGGAAGCCTGGACGAGCGCTACGACGACTCGAGCCACGTCCTGGGGCAGCACGACTTCACGGAGGCGGCCGCGCGCGTGGAGAAAGTCATGCACCACGTGACACCGCCCCTGCAGCGCGTCGAGCGCCTCATCTCGGTCCCGGTGAACTTTCTCATCCTGCCCCTCTTCGCCTTCACCAACGCACAGGTGCGCCTGGTGGGCACCGACCTCGGCCAGGTGCTGGGCGACCACGTGGCCCAGGGCGTCTTCCTTGGTGCCGTCCTGGGAAAGCCGCTGGGCATCATCCTGATCACCTGGATTTTGGTCAAGGTGGGCTTCGCGCGCCTGCCCCGCCGCGTCAGCTGGGACCAGATCTGCGCCGTGGGCATCATGGGCGGCATGGGCTTCACCATGTCCATCCTCATCGCTGGCCTCGCCTTCCCCGACCCCGAGGAGGTCGTGGCCGCGAAGTGCGCCATCCTGGCGGGTTCCTTCGCGGCGGCGCTCCTGGGCATCGCCTTCGTTCGCGCGAGCGAGCGCGTCCTTGCGCCGCGCGGGGCGCTCGGCGCAGGGGGCTCGGTCCCAAATGTGCCGGAAGCGGCCTCCGGGGGCCCAGATGGCCTCGCGCCCTCGGTCGATGCCTCTGGGAGAGAAGGGCGTGGCTAGCATGGCCAAACGGGCTTCCTTCGACTTCAACCCCTTCGAGCTCCTGCCGGACGGCGTCGCAGGCGGCCGGGGCGAGCTTCCCGACTGGGCCGCACCCGCTGCGGAGTACGGCGAGCTCCAGCGCCTGGTGAACTCCCTCTTCGAAGATGCCCCGTCTGGCATGGTGAGCCGCCTGGACCTCGTCCTGCGAGCCCAGCTGGTCGACCTCCCGGACGACCTCGCCGAGGTCGTCGAACTCATGCCCGGAGGAAGCTATACCCGCCCCAGGCTCTGTGACCAGATGAACTCGATCATCACGGCCCATGGCTGGGGTTCGGTCTACGGGACGGTCCAGTAGGGGTCCGGCGACGGGTCGGGTCGGCTGCGTCTCGATGGATGGCGCGAGCGAGAGCCTCCGCCGCCGTCGCCATGCAAGGTTTCGCCTCCCTTGCCGATCGCGTGACGCGTGCCGTGGCTTCGCCGTGCGGGAGATATACTTTCTTGCGCAGACCAGAGCCGAGGAGGAAGCTATGGCAAATGCCTACGAGCAGCTGACGGACGCGGAGCTCGAGGACGAGCTCGCACGCCTGGAGGCGCAGGCGGACGAGTTGCGCGCGCAGGGACTCAGGCTGGACATGGCGCGCGGCAAGCCCTCGCCGGAGCAGACGGCGCTTTCGCGCCCCATGCTGGACCTCGTCGGCTCCTCGACGCCCCTCGTGGACGGCGACGCCATCGTGGACAACTACGGAACGCCCGAGGGACTGCCCTCCGCACGCGCCCTCGCGGCGCAGATCCTGGGCGTCGACCCCAAGAACGTGGTGGTCTCCGGCTCCTCGAGCCTCAACCTCATGCACGACCTCGTGGCCCACGCTTTCGTGCGGGGCGTGGGCGGTGCCGAGCCCATCTGCCGCCAGGGCGAGGTCAGGTGGCTCTGCCCCAGCCCCGGCTACGACCGCCACTTCGCCGTCACGGCGAGCTTTGGCTTCCAGAACGTTCCCATCCCGATGGGCCCGGACGGTCCCGACATGGACCTGGTCCAGGAGCTCGTGGAGGGCGACCCTGCGGTAAAGGGCATCTGGTGCGTCCCCAAGTACGCTAACCCCACGGGCGTCACCTACTCGGACGAGGTCGTCCGCCGCTTCGCTAGCCTGAGGCCGGCGGCACCCGACTTCCGCATCTATTGGGACAACGCCTACGTCGTCCATTGCTTCGCGGGCGAGGACGACCGGCTTCTCGACATCTTCTCCGCCATCGCGGAGGCGGGTGGCTCCAGGCTGGCCTACGAGTTTGGGTCAACGGCCAAGGTTACCTTCCCCAGTTCGGGCATGGCCTTCGTCGCGGCGGACGAGGAGGACATCGCCGAGGTCAGGGCTGCCTTCGCGGTGGAGCGCGTGAGCTCCGAGAAGTTCTCGCAGCTGGCACACCCCCTCTTTCTTCACGGCCTCGTGGGCGTGAGGGAGCATATGGCGAGGCACGCCAAGATCGTGGGCCCGCGCTTCGCCCTGGTGGAGAAGAAGCTCTCGGAGGGTCTGGGAGGCCTGGGCCTCGCCCGCTGGACCCATCCGCATGGCGGCTACTTCGTCTCGTTCGACGGGTCCGAGGGATCGGCGAAGCGCATCGTCGCGCTCACGGGTGAGCTGGGCGTGAAGCTCACGCCGGCAGGTGCCACCTGGCCCTACGGCAGGGACCCGCAGGACTCCAACATCCGCATCGCGCCCACCTATCCCTCGCTTGAGGACCTCTCTCGGGCGCTGGACGTCTTCGTGCTGGCGGTGCGCCTCGTCTGCGCCCGAAAGGAGGCCGAGAGGCGTTCACGGTAATCGAGATTTGGGTCCATCCCGGGGTTTTGGGTAGAATCATGCGGCATGCGTGTGGTCCGTGGGGGTCGCGCGCTAACCTCTTGTAGCAAGAATCCGCCCGCCGAGCCCCAAGGAAGGTCGCGCACATGGCAAGCAAGCCAGGCTCCACAAGCAAGAAGCGCCTCGCGAAGGCGAAGCCTGCCGTCGCGTCTGACAGGGGAGGGGCATCCGCCGCAGGTGCCCGCACGCGGCACGAGGCCCGCAAGGGCCGCGTCACGGCCATCGTGGTCGGTGTCTTCGCGGTGCTCATGGCCGTGTCCATGATGCTGCCCTCGCTCGCCGCGATCCTCTCGCCCGCGTCGTCCTCGAAGGCCGCCGACGCCAGCCAGGCACAGGCAAGCTCCGACTCCGGCTCCCAGGACCAGTCCTCGAGCGACTCTGCGACGGACTCCGCGGCCACCGGCCTCGATGCAGTCAACGCCCGGTACCAGAAGGACGTGGATGAGCTCAAGACCAGGCTCGACTCCGACCCCAAGAACCTCGCCGCCCTCCTCAACCTGGGCAACGACTACATGAGCTGGGCCTACGCATCCAGCTCATACGCCACGAGCGAAGACCAGAAGTCGCAGGTCGCGGAGCTCTGGAAGAGTGCCATCGCCTATTTCGACCAGTACCTCGACCAGAAGGACTCCAGCGCCGTGCGCGTCAACCGTGCGCTCTGCCAACTCTATTCGGGCGACGCGGACGCGGCCAGGGCGGCCCTCGAGGAGCTCGCCCAGACCCAGCCCGACTACGGCCCCGCCTGGGCCAACCTCGGCGTGGTCTACGAGGCGGCCGGCCAGTCTGACTCCGCCAGGGAGGCCTACCAGAAGGCGGAGGAGAAGGACGCCAACGACGAGTACGGCGCCAAGAGCTATGCCCAGAAGCGGCTCAAGGCCATGGATGCCGCTGCGAAGGCGGCCGAGTCCGGCGGCACGTCCGGCAGCGGCGGCACGTCCGGCCAGACCGGCGCCACGGGGACGAGCTCGCCCACCGCGGCCCAGGGCCTCTCCGACGTGCTCGCGAGCAAGTCGGGAACCAGCCTGTAGTCTTACGAGCATGGGCCCTGCGGCCCGTCATCGACGAAGGAGCAGAGATGGGAATCTCCATTACGAACAGCAGGAGGGGAGAGGTGAGCGTGCTCTCCGTCGTCGGCGAGGTGGACGTGTCCAACGCCAACGAGCTGCGCGACGTGCTCGACCATGCAATCGGGGAGGGCCCCGCGTCCATCGAGGTCGACTTCTCCGAGGTGCCCTATATAGACTCGACCGGCATCGGCGTCCTGGTCGGTGCCGCGCACCGCAGCGCCGACGCCAACGCGACGCTCAGCGTGACCAACCTTCAGAAGAACATAGCCCGCGTGTTCTCGCTCCTCGGTGTCGACAAGGAGCTCGGAGCGGGGACCCAGGAGTAGGGGGACCACCTTGTTTGGCATAGGAGAGACCGAGCTCGCGATCATCGTGCTCTTTGCATTCCTGCTCTTCGGCCCCGACAAGCTGCCGGGCATGGGACGGACCGTCGGACGTGCCATCAGGCAGTTCCGCGAGGCCCAGGAGGGCTTCACCTCCGTCGTCCAGGCAGAGGTCATTGACCCCCTGAACGAGGCCATGGGCGACCCCGCCCAGGCGAGCAAGGCCCGTGACGCCCGCCGCTCCGCCCTCGACGAGGACTCCGACCTCGACCTGGATGCAGACGTCCCCGTCCGTCGCGGCACCGAGACCTTCGCCCAGCGCAAGGCCCGCCTGGAGGCGGAGCGCGCCGCAGCCCAGAAGGAGGCCGCGTCCGTCTCGCCCGCAGAGGACGCCGGAGGGGAGGAGGACGCCGGATCAGCTGGCAGGGAGGCAGCTGCCAGCGGGCCTGAGCCGGCGCTCGAGGAGCCGGCCGCAAATCCCGACACCTCCGCCGCCGCCCTCTATGCCATGAAGCCCCGAAAGCGCAGGGAGGCCGCAGGGGACGCCCGCGCCGCCGGTCTTGCCGCAGACGCGGACTCCGACGCTGACGCGGACTCCGACGCTGACGCGGCGGATCCCAAGGAGGTCTAGAGAATGCCTATCGGACCAGCGCGCATGCCGCTCATGGATCACCTGGGCGAGCTCAGGCGCCGCCTCACCATCGTCGTGGTCTCGGTCCTCGTGACCGCCGTCGTGGTCTATGCGGCCACGCCCACGCTCATCGACATGATGATGGACCCCATCCGCTCCTCTCTTCCCGAGGGGACGACGCTCACCGTCCTCACCGTCCTGGGTGGCTTCACCATCCGCTTCAAGGTGTCCATGTTCTTCGGCATGATCGTCTGCACGCCCATCATCGTCTGGGAGGCCATGGGCTTCTTCCTGCCCGCACTCAAGGAAAACGAGCGCAAGTGGGTCGTGCCCACGGTGGGCGCCATGGTCGTCCTCTTCTTCCTGGGCATGCTCTTCTGCTACTTCGTGATCCAGAAGGCGGCCATCGGGTGGATGGTCGACCAGGCCATCGACTTCGCGGGCGTGATTGCGGACGCCGAGGACTACCTCAGCATCATGATGCTGCTCGAGATTGGCTTCGGCCTCGCCTTCCAGCTCCCGCTCGTGATCTTCTACCTCTCGGTCCTGCACCTGGTTCCCTACAAGACCCTGCGCGAGCAGTGGCGCACCGTCTACGTGGTGCTGCTCGTGCTCTCGGGCGTCGTCACCCCCGACGCCTCGCCCGTCACCATGATCCTGATGTTCGCCGCCCTGGTCACCCTGTACGAGGTGGCCCTCGCCGTCGCTCGCTACGTGCTCGTCGCGCGCGATGGCAAGGAGTCGCTCAAGTGGACCCGCGAGGAGTACCAGGACCACAAGCTCGAGGAAGAGGACGACTAGTTGAAGCTCGTAGTCACCGAGAAGAACGACGCCGCGCAGCAGATCGCACGCCTGCTTTGCACCACGGGGAAGCCCAAGGCCGACAAGGTCTACGACACGCCCGTCTATCGCTTCTCGCATGACGGGGAGGACTGGGTGACCATAGGCCTCAGGGGCCACATCATGCGGCCCGATTTCCCCGTGGAGCTCAGGTACAGCAAGAAAGACGGCTGGGTGGGCGTCACCAAGGAGGGGGAGGTCCTTCCCGCCAGCATCCCCGACGGCCTCGCCCGTCCGCCCTACGAGAAGGTGCGCAAGCCCTTCACCAAGGACGGCGTCGACGTGAAGGGCTGGAAGGTGGCCAGCCTTCCGTACCTGGTGTGGACTCCCATCCAGAAGGAGCCGGCCGAGAAGGGCATCATCCGCGCCCTCAAGAACCTTGCCAGGAAGGCCGACTCCATCGTGATCGGCACCGACTTCGACCGCGAGGGCGAGCTCATCGGCTCGGACGCGTTACGCCAGATGCGCGAGGTGGCCCCTGACGTGCCGGTAAGCCGCGCGCGCTACTCCGCCTTCACCAAGGCCGAGATCGACCATGCCTTTCAGAACCTCGTGGAGCTGGACCAGGACCTGGCCGACGCGGGCGAGAGCCGCCAGTACATCGACCTCATCTGGGGTGCCGTGCTGACGCGCTACCTCACCATGGCCCGCTTCGGCGGCTTTGGCAACGTGCGCTCGGCGGGGCGCGTCCAGACGCCCACGCTGGCCCTGGTCGTCGAAAAGGAGCGCGAGCGCGAGGCCTTCGCGCCCGAGGACTACTGGGTCATCTCGGGCCAGCTCGCGCCGCAGGGCAACGCAGACGAGGACGCCCGCTTCAAGGTGTCGCACGCCACCGCCCGTTTCAAGGACGAGGCTGCCGCAAGGGCTGCCTTCGAGCGCGTCCGTGACGCCCGCGAGGCGACGGTGACCAAGGTGGAGAAGAAGAGCCACACCACCCGTCCGCCCGCGCCCTTCAACACCACCTCGCTCCAGGCCGCTGCTGCAGCGGAGGGCATCTCTCCCGCGCGTGCCATGCGACTCGCCGAGAGCCTCTACATGGACGGCCTCATCTCGTACCCGCGCGTGGACAACACGGTGTACCCCAAGTCGCTTGACCTCAAGGAGGTCGTGAAGGCGCTGAGCGCCGTGCCACAGTACCGCCCCACCTGCGCCAGGCTC
>CAMXZR010000007.1 GCA_947253595.1 uncultured Olsenella sp.
ACCCTACCCGGCCCCCTCAAGACGTTCGAGGTGTTGATGCCATACGCAGAGAGAGACATCAGGACATTCTCGCCTATGCGGTTGGTAGACGTTTTCGATGCATAGAAAACTTCGTCCCCCTGCATGGAGAGAGAGGCTGCGACCGTTGCCTCTGCACCGGAATAAGAGATCTCCATCATGTGCGCGTCTTCGAGACGCTCGTGGGCGTCTGTGGCAAGACGGACGAGAGACTCGCCGAAGCAGAGGATTCTCATGGGGCTTCCTAACGATGCGTACGATTACAGAGCGGGTGCTCTGTCTGAGGTAGGGCACATATCAGTATCGTGGCTTACGGGTGTGGGACACCTTCTTTCTCTGGAGAGTCTTCACAAAGTCGACGCCTTCCTTTGCCGTAATCGCGTCGGTTACGGAGCTGAACTGAATGCGGATGGGTGAGAATCCCAGGTCCATATTCGCTTGCGCCAAACGAACTCGTTTTTTACTGAGTGCTCCCAACCAGGCATCCAGGTTAACTGGGTCGGCGCAGAGGTAATCCCCACTTTTTAGCTTGAGGAGATAGACGTTGCTGATTTGGTCCCAAGAGGTAAAGCCAGATGACATCGAGTTGGTGTAGTCGGTAATTCCATGCTCGTCTAGAATGATTGCCTTTCGTTTTACAACGAACTCATAGATGTTGAAGGCAATGATCACAACGGCAGCCGGGAGTCCTAGATATCCCATGCCTATGCGCATCAGTAGCTCATTGTCTGCGTAAGGCAAGGGGGCAAAGGTACAGAAGAGCGCGGCCGTGAAGAGGCATACGCCCATGAATATAAGAGCAATGTACTTCATTGCGTTCCGCTTTACGACGAGACTCTTTTTTGACTTGCTGGTGCAAGTCATCTTTTCGGGCATGGACAACCTCCTGCGGGGCTTCTTCGAAACGTGTCTGTAGTGGGGTCTCTTCCATACGAACAGTCTAGCTAGAAATCAGGCAACGTTCACGGGGTTACCATATAATATATGAAGAAAATGTGTACAAAATAATCAATACTGCCTAAATAGGTCTAGTGGAGAGCCAAAAATAGACTAAAATATGTAGAAAAGATGAATTAGTCCAATATATACGTAAATCAGAAATTAGAAATGTGTGAAAGATATGATTGGACACAAGTAGTAGGTCCGTGGCTGAGGGGCGATTGGCCGCTACGCATGACCTTTGAATCTCGATTGGTACGCGAGTGCATGGGGAGGGGGTAAGAATGGCTAAGAGGTTCGTTGTGGGTGTTACTGCTTGCCAGATTGGTATCGCTCATACCTTCATGGCGGCAGAATCACTCGCTCAGGCGCTTGCGGAACTGGGTTGCGAGGCAAAGATCGAGACCCAGGGGGCAACGGGTGCCGAGAACGTGGTGACCGAAGAGGACATCGACCGCGCTGACGGCGCGATTATTGCGGCCGATGTCAAGATCAAGGGCAAGGAGCGCTTCGATCCTGTGCCCACGCTGGTGTGCAAAACCAAGGAAGTCATGACGGTTGCAGCGGCTAAGTCTGTGGTGGAAGAGCTTTTGGAGGCGATCAACTAATGGCAGAAATACAGCGTAAGGGCGCAAAGAAGCAGACAGAGGGACAAAAGATCTGGGATGCAGTCCTGACCGGCGTTTCTTACATGATTCCGTTCATTGTTGGTGGTGGCGTCCTTTGGGGCGTTGCCAAGGCAATGGGCGGCTACAACATCGCTGCTGACATGGCAAAGATCACCTATGATCAGTACACGCCTGCCATGACCATCTATGCCATCGGAAGTGCAATCTTCAACGTTTGCGTACCCATCATTGGTGCCTACATCGCATATGCCTTGGCTGATAAGCCTGGTCTCGCCCCCGGCTTTGCAGTGGGCGTTATCTCCAACACAATCAAGGCGGGCTTTCTGGGGGCTGTCATCGGTGGCATCCTTGCTGGCTATGTCGTGATTTGGCTCAAAGAGCTCTCCAAAAAGGTTCCGAGTTCAGTCCAATCCGTCTTTCCAATCCTGATCATTCCCGTGGTCGGCACCGCTGTCACTTCCTTGCTCATGTGGTACGTCATTGGTGTGCCCATCAGCTGGCTCATGACCTCCATCTCTGGTGCCCTCATGAACCTTCAGGGCGTAGGCGGCTTCGTCTTCGGTGCTGCCATCGGCGCTGGTATGTCCATTGACCAAGGCGGCCCGATCAGCAAGGCAGTCGCGCTCGTTGCCAATGGACTTAATGCAGATGGAATCTACGGCCCCGCCGCCTGCAAGATGTGCGGTGGCATGCAGAACCCCCTGGGCGTCTGCATTGCGCAGATTATTGATCGCTTTACCGGCAAGAAGAAGTTTACCGAAAAGGAGCGCTCGACCACCCTTTCCGGCCTTGTTCTGGCTTGCTGCTACATTCAGGAGTATGTCATTCCCTTCCTGGTTCAGGATACGTGGCGCTGCCTCGTTCCCTGCATGATCGGCGGTGCCATCTCCGGTGGGCTGGCTGGCTTCTTTGCACTTGAGTCTCCCGCGGTCCATGGCGGCGTTTTCGTCATCGCCATGATGAGCAATCCGCTTCAGTTCATCTTGTTCTGGTTTGCCGGCGCTCTCGTAACCGGCGTTCTGTACTTCCTGCTTCGCAAGCCTGTCGAGCAGGATCAGGAAATGGGCGAGAACGGCGTTCTGGATAAGCTGCTTGGCTAGAGAGCCTGCTTGTTACCTGGGCGGGGGTGCTCCGCTTCCCCGCCCAGGTCGCCTTGATTCGTCGAGGATGGCAAAGAGAGCGCTCGAAGCCGTTGTCTTGGCCAGCAGAACATTCATGCTTCGCCTATTGTCTGGCCCTCGCTCGCGAGCGGAGAAGGTTTGCGTTCGAGCACGATCTGGCCGGATTCGAATGGGCATTGGAGGAAGCTCTTATGTACGTGCCGCTAAAGGAAATGTTGCATCATGCCTCCGTCAACCATTATGCAGTTCCCGCACCGAACTGCCCTGACCTGAACCTCGTGCATTCGGCGCTAAAGGCCGCCGAGGCCGAGCGGTCAGCTGTCATTATTGACGTGTCGCCCCGTCAGATGAAGCTCAATGCCCCTGCGGAGGCTTTCGTCCCCATGGTGAAGGCCCTGGCAGAACCCCTGAATGTTCCTGTGACGCTGCAGCTTGATCATGGGGCCGAGTTCGAGGATATCTGCCGCTGCATTCGCGCGGGTTTTTCCAGCGTAATGTGTGACGCGTCGAGCTTCTCCTTCGAGGAGAACGTTCGCCGCGTTCAGCAAATCGTTGCCCTTGCCCATGCGCATGGCGCATCCGTTGAGGCGGAGCTGGGTCACGTTGGGCAGGCGGCAGAGGGTGATGGACGCACCGCCGACATGTACACACAGGTTGGCATGGCCGTCGAGTTCATCGAGCGCACTAATTGCGATGCCCTGGCCGTTGCCATTGGCACGGCCCACGGGCACTATCCCGAGGGGTATGTCCCCAAACTCGACTTCAACCGTCTCGCTCAGATCAAAGAGGCCGTTGGAGACTTTCCTCTCGTTCTGCACGGTGGATCGGGATCCGGTGACGAAAACTTCCAGAAGGCAGTCGCGAACGGCATCAACAAGGTGAATCTTTGGACTGGATACGGGGCCGCATACGTCTCGGCGCTGCGTGACTACCTCACCTCGAACGAATCCCCAGACTACCTCTTCGTCTCTCTTGATGCAGAGGAGAAGGCCCAGGAGTGGCTCAGCCGCTATATGCGCCTCTTTGGCAGCTCCGGCCGCTATCGGTTTGACGGCGGAAAGATGGAGGAAACCGACTAGGCCTTCCTGGTCATCGCGCGGGTTCTCGAGGTGGGCTAGCGAGTTGGACGCATCGTTCATTTGGTATGTCCGTAGGGGTTGATAGGGTGATTCGTGGCATCGACGCATGGAACAGGGGGCTGTGGGCGGGCATGTCCGACCTTCGGGTCGGGGCTCGGCACGTCCAGAGCTTCCCAGACATGCCTGCCTGCCCCTATTACTCGCTCGCCAACAGTGCCGGGGCGAGTCCCTCGAGCATAGCCCTCGTCGACGATTGGGGACATCGAATTTCGTACCGGGAGCTCCTGTTACGCGCCGACGGCTTTGCTTCCTGGCTCTACAGCGAGAGGGGAGTAAGGGCTGGGTCTCATGTTGCCGTGCTCATGTTCGCCGACGTCGAGTTTGCGGTCGCGCTCTACGCTCTCTCGAAGTTGCGTGCGGTGTGCGTCCCCCTCCCGACCAAATACCGCAAGCCGGAGATAGTCTCGCTCATGGACTCGGCTGACATCACCCACGTCATCTGCGACGAGCGCTTCGAGCCCTGGGCAAAGGACTTTCCTATCTCGGCGGAGGGACTAGTGGTATCGCGAGGCCCTGGGGATGGCGACGGCTTCGCGGGCATGAGTGGTGACGCATCCCTCCCAGATGACCCGGCGCTCGAGGACCCCGCGATTTTAATGTTCACAAGTGGTACCACCTCATGCTCGAAGGGCGTCATGCTGCGCAACTACAATCTGATGCACGCGGCCACGGTCTATGCGCGCCTCATGCGTACGGTCCCTACGGACTCATGCCTCATACCGATTCCCATCTATCACGTCACGGGACTCATCGCCCTGCTCCTACAGTTTGTCCTGGTGGGAGCTACGACCTACCTACAGCGCTTCTTTGATGCCCGACGCGTGCTCGAGTGCGTGAGGGACGAGGGAATCACCTACCTACATGGCTCGCCGACCTCCTTCGCCGAGCTCCTTCCCCTGCGACCCGAGTTCCCATGTCTTCCAAGCGTTCGCGCGATGCTGTCAGGCTCGAGCTATGAGCCCGTAGAGAAGATGCGTGCCTTCCACGCCTGGATGCCGACAGCGTCCTTCCAGGTGGTCTATGGGCTCACCGAGACGGCCTCGCCCGCCCTTCTCTTCCCCTACGACTCTCCTACGTCGGTGTTTGCCGGTGCCACGGGCAAGCCCGTTCCTGGGATTGAGGCACGCGTCGTGGACGAGGGCGGCCGTGAGGTCGCCCCTGGCGAGGCGGGAGAGCTTCAGCTTCGCGGCACCTGCGTCAGCGAGGGCTACTACCGCCGTCAGGACCCTGCGTTTGGAGTGGATGGCTGGTTTGCGACTGGGGACGTCGCCTACGCAAACGACGAGGGAATGGTCTGGGTCGTAGACCGGAAGAAGGACATGATCAACCGTGGGGGGGAGAAGGTCTGGTGTAGCGCCCTAGAGGAGGTTCTCTCGGAGGTTGATGGCGTTTCTCAGAGCTGCGCCGCCGCCCTTCCGGACGAGCTCTATGGGGAGGTTCCCGTTGCTGCGGTCGTCCGTGAGCGCGGTTCGACTGTGGGGGAGAACGACATCAAGGAGGCACTTGCGGGTCGCATCGCCCACTTCAAGATTCCCGTTCACATAGTGTTCGTCGACAAGATTCCGCAAACCAGGGGAGAGAAGCCCGATCGTCGTGCCGTGAGCGATGCCGTTCGTGCTCAGATCTCTGGGCGTTCGAATGCTGGCCACTGCTCCTAGGAGAGGACGTCATGGCAAACAAGAACCTCAAGGCCGAATTCGCGACTCCAGAGGAGGTCGCGGCATCGATTCCTGACAACAGCACGATCTGCACGATTGGAATGACGCTCATCTCCGCCTCGGAATCAAACCTCAAGGCAATCGAGCGGCGCTTCGTCGAGACGGGGCATCCCTGCGGACTCACGCTCCTGCACTCCTGTGGCCAGTCCGACCGGGCCCGCGGCATCCAGCACCTCGCCCACGAGGGTCTCGTCACGCGAATAATCGGGTCGCACTGGGGCCTGCAGCCGCGCTGGATGGACATGATTGCCAATAATCAGGTCGAGGCCTACTGCCTGCCCCAGGGTCAGATCGCGCAGCTCTATCGCGCTATGGCATGTGGGCTTCCAGGCAAGATGAGCAAGGTGGGGCTGGGCACGTTCATAGATCCGCGCATCGAGGGCGGCAAGATGAACGAGCGCACCATGCCACTTGAGGACATATCCGAGATCGTGGAGTTTCATGGCGAAGAGTACATGTTCTACAAGGAGGTCCCCATCGATACCCTGCTCATCCGCGGCACGGTTTGCGATGAGATGGGCAACATGACGACGACCGACGAGGCCATGAAGCTTGAGGTGTTCAACGCGGTCCTGGCTGCAAAGCGCTATGGAGGAAGGGTTATCGCCCAGGTGAGGGAGGTCGCCCAGACGGGAACCATCAACCCCAAGGATGTGACGGTCCCCGGTGTGTTCATCGATCAGGTCGTTGTGTGCCCCGATCCCAAGGAGGACCACCGCATGACGTCCTCCTTCTACTATGACCCTTCCTATATCGGAAAGCTCCGCGTTCCCGAACAGGACATCGACCCCGCACCATTCAGCGTGCGCAAGTTCATCGCTCGTCGGGGCTGTCAGGAGCTCTATCCTGGCGCAATCGTAAACCTGGGAACGGGGATTCCAAACGACATGGTTGGACGTGTCTGTGCGGAGGAGGGCGTCTCCGACAAGGTCATGATTACCGTTGAGAGCGGCATCTATGGTGGCGTGCAGCTCGGCGGCATCGACTTTGGCATCGGGCAGAACCTCCTCGCAATGGTCCCGCATCCCGAGCAGTTCGACTTCTATGACGGGGCGGGCTGCGACGTGACCTTCATGGGCCTTGGCGAGCTCGACGGTGACGGCAACATCAACTCGACCAAGATGGGTCCGCGCTGCGCCGGAGCAGGAGGGTTTGTCGACATCACTCAGAACGCCAAGACCGTGGTCTTCCTGGGGACCTTCACGGCAAAGGGAGCCAAGTACCGTTTTGAGGATGACCGCCTGATCATCGAGCAAGAGGGTACAATTCGCAAAATGGTCAAGCATGTCGGCCAACTCTCCTTCAATGGTCCCGCATCGCGCAGAAGTCCTCAGAGGGTTGTCATAGTCACGGAGCGCGCGGTGTTCGAACTTGCTTCCGAGGGCGTGGTTCTTACCGAGATTGCCCCGGGCATAGACCTCGAGTCCCAGGTCCTGGAAATGATGGACTTCGAGCCTATCGTCTCTCCCGATCTCAAGACCATGGATCTCTCCCTGCTCAGGCGGGATGGTCCCTGCGGGCTGGCGGAGTTGATCCTGGCAAAGTGACAGCAGTCATCAGGGCGTTTCAGCACATATGAGATTCGTTCGGTACACGACAAAGAAAAGAGAACATCATGACGGTCAAGAAGGTAGCAGTTATCGGTTCCGGTCTCATGGGCGGCGGCATTGCCCAACTCTGTGCGCAGTTCGGCTTCGAGACGGTCAACATCGACATCGCAGAGGGCCCCCTTGCCAAGGCGCAGACCCTCGTTGATACGCTCCTCTCCAAAAAGGTTGCGAAGGGCCACATGACGGAGGACGAGAAGTCGGTAGTAATGGGTCGTCTGACCTATACCACAGACTACAGCAGCCTTGCCGATGCCGACGTCGTCATCGAGGCGGTTCCCGAGCGCCTGGACTTCAAACAGAGCACTTTCAAGAACATTGACGCATACGCCAAGGACGAGGCCGTGCTGCTTACCAACACCTCGGGAATTAACATCAACGAGATAGCCTCCTCGACCAAGCGTCCCGAGTCCGTGCTGGGCATGCACTTCTTCTACCCTGCTCCTGTCATGAGGCTTACCGAGCTCATTCGTGGCGAGAAGACCTCGGACGAGGCGTATGTAGTCGCAAAGGAATTCGCCGCTGCCATCGGCAAGACGAAGGTTGATGCTCCCAACCAGCCGGGGTTCATCGTCAATCGCATCATCGTCCCGTATCAGAACGAGGGTGCCTTCCTCGTCTCCGAGGGCTGCACCCCATCGGATGTCGACACGGCAATGAAGCTTGGGTGCAACCATCCCATGGGCCCCTGTGAGCTCATGGACTTTACAGGCATTGATGTGGTCTATGCGACCATGAAGGGCCTCTACGACAGCTTCCATGACGAGAAGTACCGTCCCTGCCCCCTGCTCAAAGAGATGATCGACGCCGGAACTCTCGGACGTAAGACGGGTAAGGGCTTCTACGACTACTCCGAGTAGAGCGTGTATTGACGTGGCGAATCAGTCTCGATTCAGCGGTGATGCCGCTTGATGCTTGGATAACTATCAATTAGTCAGTGTGACAAGGAGATTCCCATGAACCGTGAATTCGAGAAGAGCCCCGATGACATCGTGATGGTTTCCGGAGCCCGCACGCCTGTCGGAAAGTATGGCGGTACCCTCATGTCGATGAGTGCCATCGACATGGGTGCGCTCGTCGTCTCCGAGGCAGTCAAGCGTGCCGGAATCGATCCCTCCCAGGTGGGCGAGGTCATCATCGGAAACGTCGGCGGCTGGGGTCCCAATGGGTTTTTGGCCCGTGCTGTCTCGCTGAAGGCGGGCATGCCGCAGGAGACCACCGCATACTCTGTCAATCGACAGTGCGGCTCGTCCCTGCAGGCAATAGCTGACGCCCTGCAGGAGATCAGGACAGGTTTTCGTGAAGTCGTGGTTGCAGGTGGTACCGAGAGCCTTTCGCAGCTGCCCTACTACGTGACCGACGCGCGTTGGGGCACCCGCATGGGCAACAAGGTCCTCGAGGACGGTGTCATCGATGCCCTCGTTTGGCCGCTCGACGGCAACCACAACGGCATCACTGCCGAGAACGTTGCCAAGAAGTTCAACGTGACCCGCGAGGAGCAGGATGCCTTTGCTGCTCGTTCGCAGCAGCGTGCTTGTGCCGCAGTGGCAGAGGGCGTCTTTAAGGACGAGATCGTTCCCGTGGAGATTAAGGGGCGCAAGGGGAAGGTCACGGTGTTCGATACGGACGAGGGACCGCGCGAGGGCTCTACCGTCGAGTCGCTTGCCCGTCTCAAGCCATGCTTCGTCCTTGACGGCACGGGTACGGTCACCGCAGGCAACTCCTCGACTCTGAACGACGCTGCCGCCGCGGTGGTCGTCATGAAGCGCTCCAAGGCCGAGGAACTTGGCTGTACCCCCATGGTTACGATCCGTGGCTGGGCGGTTGCGGGCTATGATGCCGCGCTCATGGGCTACTCGCCCTACTTCTCCACCAAGCAGCTTTGCGAGCAACTTGGCCTGGACGCAAAGGCCATCGACTTCTTCGAGGTCAACGAGGCATTCGCCTCGCAGGTCATTGCCGTGAGTCGTGACCTTGGCCTCGATGACGCGAAGGTAAACATTTATGGCGGTGGCATCTCCATCGGCCATCCCATCGGAGCGACGGGTACCGTCCTTGCGCTCAAGTGTGCATATGAGCTTTCGAGGCGTCATCCTGAGAAGAAAGATGCAATGGTCTCGATGTGCATCGGAGGCGGCCAGGGCATCTCGATGTACTTCACCCAAGGTTAAGACGACCGCTGCCGGGCTCAACGCGAGCAGGTGCCGAGCACGCCCACATCTCGCAAGGAGGAGCTATAAATGATTAATTTCGATTACTGCGTTCCCACCAAGGTCGTCTTCGGCCGGGGTGTGGAGTCTAACGTCGGCAAGTACGTCAAGGAATTTGGCGGCACCAAGGCAATGATTCATTGGGGTGGCGACTACGTTCGCGACACGGGGCTCCTCGATCGCGTCGAGAAGAGCCTTTCCGCCGAGGGAATCGATTACGTCGAGTTTGAGGGCGTTGTTCCAAACCCCCGTCTCTCCACTGCAAAGGAAGGCTTGGCGCTTGCCAAGAAGGATGGAGTGGACTTTCTTCTTGCCATTGGCGGAGGCTCGGCAATCGACTCATCGAAGACCATCGCCTATGGTCTTGCCAATGACTTTGAGCTTGAGGACCTGTTCTTGGGCAAGGTATCAACCGATAGGATCGCTGGCCTCGGAGCCATCTCGACCCTTGCGGGCACTGGCTCCGAAACGTCGAACTCCACGGTCATCAACATCGACACCATGGGTGACGTCGAGCTGAAGCGCTCCTATAACCACGAGTGCGCACGTCCCAAGTTCGCAATCATGGATCCCGAGCTCACGTATACGGTCCCTGCGTGGCAGACCGCTGCCGCAGGCTGCGACATCATGATGCACACCATGGAGCGCTTCTTCACCGTGGTCTCTCACACGGAGCTTATTGATCAGATGTCGCTCGGCTTGCTTCGCGCGGTCAAGACCGCCATCCCCCGGGCACTCGCCGAGCCTGATGACTATGATGCCCGCGCAACGCTGCTCTGGGCAGGCTCCCTTTCTCACAATGGCCTTACCGGAACGGGGCAGCAAGGTGACTTTGCCTCCCATGCCATCGAACATGAGATGGGTGCCCTCTATAACTGCACCCATGGTGCCGGTCTGTGTGCCATGTGGTCAAGCTGGGCGCGTTATGTCATTGACGTTCGTCCTGAGCGTTTCGCCCAGTTTGGCGTCGAGGTCTTTGGCGTCGTCAACGATTATTCTGATCCCGAGGGTACCGGCCTGCGTGGCATCGAGGCATGGGAGATGTTCTGTAAGTCCGTCGGCATGCCGGTGCGTATGAGTGAGCTTGGCATTAACCCGACCAATGAGGAAATCCGTCATATGGCCCAGGGTGCCATCGATGCGCGCGGCGGCGACCATTGCGGCTCCTTCATGGAGCTTCATGTTGACGATGTAATAAAGATTCTCGAGATGGCCAGGTAGACAGCTGGATTATCGTCCAGACCATGTTTTCACCGAGAAGGGTCGGCGTCAGGCGCGTCGATCCTTCTCTTAAGCAAAACCTTGGAGAAAGGAAAATGGCATGCCTGATTTTATCCAGGAGTCAAACATCTTCCCCGGGCAGAACCTTGCAGACAGAGATGGCGTCCTTAGATTCATCTCGGATAGAGCTGTCGACCTAGGAATTACTGACGATGCAGGCGGAACCTACGAGGCGTTCCAGTATCGGGAGAGTCTCGACATGACTGGCATGCTCGAGGGCTTCGCTATTCCCCATGCGAAGTGTGCTTGCATCAAGCGTGCGGCAGTGATTGTGGTCAAGAACGACCATCCGGTCGCATGGCCGAGCTTCGATGACATTGACTGTGATATCTTCATCGCCCTGCTCGTGCCCGAGCTTGAGGCGGGTACGACTCATATCAAGCTGCTCTCCAAGACGGCAGTGCTGCTAACCAAGGATGAGTTCCGCAGGAAGGTTCGTGAGACCAAAGACCCTGCCAAAATCGCTCGGATGATTAACGAGGGGGTCGACGTATAGCAGAATTGTAGACGGGCGCGAATGGCATCCTTCGTCACAGGCTGCTTCACCGTCCTTCTCGTCCGCGACCTTGCCGAGTCTCTCGTTCAGTCAGGGGAGTCCCAATGCCCAGTTTTCTTTTCGCGTCCGACTCTTTCAAGGGCAGCATCTCTTCGAAGCGTGCCGCAGGTCTCTTGTGCGCTGCGGCCAGAGAGGTGTGGCCTGGCGCGGAGCTGCGCTCTGTTTCAGTGGCAGACGGAGGGGAGGGCACCGTCGAGGCCCTCGTCGAGGCACTTGGCGGAGAGACGGTTGTCAAGACGGTCGAGGGTCCGGGGGGACCGGAGGTCCAGGCGGCATACGGGCTCCTGCCCGACCGTCGCGCGGTCATCGAGATGGCGTCGTCGTCGGGACTGACGCTCCTTGCTCCCGAGGAGCGCAATCCGCTCGTGACCTCGACCTTTGGCACGGGACAGCTGATCCTCGACGCCTTGGACCGCAGCGTCTCCGACATCTCGCTGGCCATTGGGGGGAGTGCCACCAACGACGGCGGCATGGGTTGCCTCCGTGCGTTGGGGGTTCGTTTTCTTGACGGGCGCGGCAATGAGCTGGCGGGAAGTGGAGGGGACCTAGCGAAGGTCCGCGCGATCGACCTTGCCGGAATGGACCGCCGCGTCGAGTCGACGGGCTTCCACGTCATGTGCGACGTCGACAACCCCCTTTTGGGGACACGGGGCGCGGCCGCCGTGTTCGCCCCGCAGAAGGGTGCTGACGCGGCGATGGTCGCCGAGCTGGAGGAGGGCATGAGGTCATATGGAGACATCCTCGCACGGACCTTCGGGATCGACGCCTCGAGCGAACCGGGAATGGGTGCCGCAGGAGGACTGGGCATCGCCGCCCGTCTCTTCCTGCGGGCGGAGGTCGTCTCGGGTATCGAGCACGTTCTTGACCTCGTCGGGTTCGACCGCCTCCTTGACGGTGTGGACCTGTGCGTGACCGGAGAGGGCCATGCCGACTCACAGTCGGTGCATGGCAAGGTGGTGAGCGGGGTGGCGCGTCGTTGCAGGATGAGGGGGATTCCCTGCATCGCCCTGGTCGGGGCCATGGACGCAAGTGCGACGGAGCTTCTGGGGTGTGGGGTCTCGGCCATTGTTCCCTCCGTCATTGGCAGCACTTCCGTCGCCGACGCGATGGACCACGCCGAGCAGAACTTCACGCTCGCTGCCGACCGCGTGTTTTCGCTGTTAAGGATTGGCTCTGGCTTGGTACACTAGATTCATCGGGCTCTATGCAACTTGTTATTGCAATAGGAGGTCAGCCATGGCAGCCAAGGTAGTCGTCGCGTGTGGTCACGGAATTGCAACCTCGCACATGGTCGCCCAGAAGGTGTCCAAGCTGCTCGTCGCCGAGGGCATCGAGGCAGAGGTCGAGGCCGTCGACATGGATTCCCTGGCCGAGCACCTCGTGGGTGCCGACGCCTACATTCCCGTGGTCAAGACCGAGGAGGAGCTGGACGTCCCGACCTTCAACGGCGTCGCCTTCGTTACGGGCATGGGCCAGGAGGAGGAGCTCAAGCGCCTGATCGAGACCATCAGGGGCAAGTAGGTCGCAGGCGGGCGAAACTAGTCGGGCCGGCCGGCGGAGAGTTCCCACCGGCCGGCCCTCCTGTGTCAGCGACGAGCCCTTTGAGTGGTCCGTTACGCTCTCTCTCTAAGTGCCTTCTGCAATTTTGCGACGATGGCGTCGGCCTGCTTGATTGCGATGCCGGCGCGCACCTTGGCCTTGGGGAGTCCTCCGAAGCGCTCGGCCCCCTTGATGGGCATGTCGGTGGTCAGGATGGCCGCATCGGCGCTCTTTATGTCATCCGCATCGATGGCGTTCTCGATGCCGATGGAACCCTGCGTCTCCACCTTGCACTCCACACCGGCGTTGGAGCATGCCTCCTTGATCGCCTCGGCTGCCAGGTAGGTGTGCGCCACTCCGGAGGGGCATGCCTGCTAGCGTGCCCCCTCGTCCCATGTCGGTTCTCCTGCCTACGCCAGGCTCCCCATCAGCGCCTCGGCCACGCGCAGGCCATCGGTCGCCGCACTCATTATGCCCCCGGCATAGCCCGCTCCCTCGCCGCTGGGCCAGAGGCCGGGCGTCGAGACGGATTGGAGGTCCTCTCCCCTGGTGACGCGTACGGGAGAGCTCGAGCGGCTCTCGACCCCCGTGAGCACGGCGTCGGCGAGCGAGAAGCCGTGCAGCTGATGGTCCATGGCGGGTATCGCCGCACGCAGGGTCTCTGTCACGTAGTGGGGAAGGCAGCGCGAGACGTCGCCCCAGGCTACGCCGCGGGGGTAGGTGGGCTGCACCTTCCCGCCTGCCGAGGAGGGGACGCCCTGCAGAAAGTCACCCACCAGCTGGGCGGGGGCCACGTATGCGCCGCCCCCCGCCGCAAATGCCGCGCGCTCGCAGCGGCGCTGGAGGCTCACGCCGGCCAGTACGTCGTCCCCGGGCAGGTCCTCGGGGAAGATGTTGGCGAGGAGCCCCGAGTTCGCGTTTGAGCCCGCGCGGTCCGCGAGGCTCATGCCGTTGGTTACCACGCCGCCCGGCTCGCTCGCGGCGGCGACGACGTATCCGCCGGGGCACATGCAGAACGAGAAGGCGCTGCGCCCGGAGTCCAGGTGGGCGACCAGCTTGTAGGGAGCGGCGCCCAGGGCGGGGTGCCCCGCGAAGGGGCCGTACTGGGCGCGGTCGACGAGGGCCTGCGGGTGCTCGATGCGCACGCCCATGGCGAAGGCCTTGCGTTCCAGCCTGACGCCGGAGTCGCACAGGAGCTCAAAGACGTCGCGGGCGGAGTGGCCGCAGGCCAGGACCACGTTGGTGGCGGGAATGCGCTCCTCGACTAGGATGCCCCCTGCGCGCTCCTCCTCGAGCGTGACGCCGCTGATGCGGCTCCCGGCAAGCGAGAGCCCCACCACCCTGCTGCCGAAGCGGACCTCGCCGCCCAGGTCGCGGATGCGCTGGCAGATGTTGGTGACCACCGTAGGTAGCACGTCGCTGCCCACGTGGGGCTTTGCGTCCCAGAGGATCTGCCGCGACGCGCCAGCGTCTACCAGCGTCTGGAGGATGAGGCGGTGCGCGGGGCTCTTGGTCCCCGTTCCCAGCTTTCCGTCGGAGAAGGTGCCTGCACCGCCCAGGCCGAACTGGACGTTGCTCGTGGGGTCAAGCTCGCCCGTGCGGTTGAAGCGCTCGATGTCGGAGCTGCGCCGACGTGCGCCCCGCCCACGCTCCACGAGCAGGGGCTCGAGCCCGGCCTCGGCCAGCGAGAGCGCGCAGAAGAGCCCGGCGCAGCCCGCCCCGACGACCACGGGCCGCTGGGCAGGCATGGTACCCAGGTGCGCTGGCCAGCTGAGGCGTTCCTCCTCGACCTGGCGGAGCTGCCGCAGGGCGGGGGAGTGGCGGCGGCTGAGTCTGCGCAGGAGCTCGGCCTCTGCGTTGGCCCCTCCCCGCAGCCGCATGCGGGCGCTGTAGCTGAAGTGGACGTCCGACTTCTTGCGCGCGTCGACGGAGCGCTTGCGCAGCTGGACGCTCGAGAGTTCGTCAGGTGCCAGGTGCAGGCGGCGGAGGACGGCGCGCCTTAGGGCAAGCTCCTCCGTGCGCTCGCTTCCGTCCAGCTGGTCGAGGGGTATGCGGATGCCAGAGAGCTCGAGCATGCTAGCCTGCCTTCCTCGCGACCTCTGCCGCGGACCTTCCCGCCGCAAGGCCGCTCTTCCAAGCCCACGAGAGGTTGAGGCCACCGCAGTCGCCGTCCACGTCCAGGGCCTCCCCGCAGGCGAGGAGGCTGGGGTATGCCTCACACCGTAGGCTCTGAGGGTCGAACTTCCTGGTCTGGAGCCCTCCCTGGCAGACCTGCGTGCCCTTATGTGCGGCGAGCTCGGCGACGTGCAAGGGGAGGTGCTTGGCCAGGTGGACGAGCCAATCCACGTCGTCGTCGCGCGGCGTGGGGCCCAGCTGGGGCGCGCCGGGATCCCAGCGCTCGCATGCGAGCCGCTCGAGCAGGTGCGCGATCTCGGGGTCCAGCACGCCGTCGAGGCAGCCTGGCCCGGGTTCCATGCCCACGATCTGGCGGAGCTCCGACGCGCCGTGGTC
The DNA here is from genome assembly GCA_947253595.1 of uncultured Olsenella sp. Classification (GTDB taxonomy): domain Bacteria; phylum Actinomycetota; class Coriobacteriia; order Coriobacteriales; family Atopobiaceae; genus Olsenella_I. Next base: position 15,269 of record CAMXZR010000007.1, read on the forward strand.
CGGCACGAGGTCGACGAGGGCCCAGTCTCCGGGACGGGCGCGCCGCGAGAGGTCGAAGGTCACGATTCCAGAGATTCCGTAGTCCCTGAAGAGGAGCTCGCCCCGCTCGTGCCAGCAGGGGAGGAAGTCGTCGGTGCGCACGAGGCTCAGGTCGACCTGGGCGCGCCTCCCGTCGAGCAGCGACAGGGGGGAGTCCTCGCAGGCCACGGGGCAGAGGGCGGGCGAGAGGGGCCTGCGCTCCAGCTCCAAGCCGTCGGTCAGCGCGCCACCGTCGGCGGAGTTGGTCCCTCCCGTGGCGAGGACGACGGCACGGGCCCGGAGGCTCCGGGGGCCCTCGTCATCCCAGTGCGTCTCGAAGCGCAGATGCCAGCCGTCGTCGCACGGCTCGAGCGCGACGAGCCTGCGGCCGCACGCCAGCCGCACGCCGGCCCTCCTCGCCCGCGCCAGGAGCACGTTGCGGACGGAGGCGGCCTGGCGGGAGAGGGGGTAGAGCCTGTCGTTCTCGAGCGACCAGCGCAGGCCGCAGTCGCGGAAGAAGCCCAGGATGTCGTCCAGGGGGCACCGGCCGAACGCTGCCCGCACGAACTCCGGGTCGTTGTAGCGCCTGGGGTCCAGACTCACGGTGGAGAAGTTGCAGCGGCCGTTGCCGGTGGCGAGGATGCTCCGGCCGCACTCGAGCTCCGCCTCCAGGACGGTGACGCCGGCACCTTCCTCGGCGGCGACGATGGCCGCGACGAGGCCGGCGGCACCGCCGCCCACCACGCAGACGTCCGTCTCGCCTGCGGGAGCGGCCGCGATGGCGGCGGAGACGAGCGCGGCCTCGCGCTGCGCGCGCGAGGGCCGTCTCTCTCCCCTCTGTCCGGACTTGGCGCGTGGCACCTAGGCCACCTGCTCGTGGGCCTCGATCTGCTCGACTGCCTTGGCAACGAAGCCCTCCGGGAGCACTTGCTCGAAGTCGCCCTCGTCGCAGCTCTTGGCGATCCTGGGGTCGATGGGCAGCTGGTCCAGGGCGGCGATGCCAAAGTGGGCGGCCGTCTCCTGCAGTCTGCTGGGACCGAAGGGCTCCACGCGCCTGCCGCAGCCGGGGCAGGGGAGCCAGCTCAGGTTCTCGACCAGGCCGATGACGGGGACCTCCATCATGGCGGCCATGTTGAGCGCCTTGCCTACAACCATCTGGACCAGGTCCTGGGGCGAGCTGACGATCACGACGCCCTCGATGGGCAGGCTCTGGAAGACGGTGAGGGCCACGTCTCCGGTTCCCGGGGGCATGTCGACCAGCAGGTAGTCGATGTCGCCCCAGCGGGTCTCCTCGAAGAACTGGCGGAGCGCCCCCATGAGCATGGGGCCGCGCCAGAGCACGGGGTCGGACTCGTTCTCGAGCACGAGGTTGGTGCTCATGACCTTGATGCCCCCGTCGGACTCGATGGGGACGAGCTTCTCGTCGCGGGCCAGGGCGTGCTTGCCGGACATGCCGAACATCTTGGGTATGGAGGGGCCGGTGATGTCGGCGTCCATGATGGCCACCTTGCGGCCGTCGCGCCTGAGGCTGGTGGCGATGGCACCGGTGACCAAGGACTTGCCGACGCCGCCCTTGCCCGAGATGACGCCGATCACGTGCCTGATGCTCGAGCCGGGCTCGGGCTGGAAGGTCTGGGGGCCCTGCTGCTGTCCGCCGTGGCCCAGGGCCGCGTCGACCTCCCTGCGCAGGGCCTCCTCGTCTATGTCTGCCATATGGGATTCCTCTCCTTGGGAGCGCGGCGCGCCGGGCGGGACGTGGGTCCCATGCGCCGACGCACCCGTGAGTTGCCGATGAGTCGATTCTACCCAAGGGGACGGTGGCGCAGCCTGCGGGGTGACGTCCTGGTCGCCCGGCCTGGCTTCTCGCGCCCGCGTGCCGGCCACATCGCGCCCTCTATGGCAACGAGGCGGGGAATGTGTGGCTCCCGTATAATCGGGGGCATGGGCGAGCCTGCTTTCTCGCATTGCTTGGACCAAGGGGAGGAAACCAAATGAAGGCGCATAAGTTCTTTGCATGGGCTACGGTCACCTGCTTCCTGCTTACCATGGTGACTGGCTACAAGCACGCCTAGCCATTCGTCGCTCGACCCTGGGCTGGTTCGCGCGTAGCGACGCCGCCCGGGACGCTGTACTTTCCAGCTGGCCAGCCGCCGTTCTTTGTTGTATCTTGTGATTTATCGAGAATCAGTAAATAAATATCGAAAAACGATATACTTGTCTTATAATGGCCGTCGACGAAGCTCATAAGTCGTCGACGGCCCTTGGCAGCCGCCGGACCGGTGTCCCGAGCTGATAGTCGTTGGGAGCCCGCATGTCACGAAGAGAGATGTCCCTTCTCCTCAAGGCGATCGACCTTCTAGCTGTCCTTTCCTGCCTCGTGGTCGCCGTCGCTGCCATCCCGCCTGTCGAGGCGCGCGGCGTGGTTCCTCCTGGCTCGGCGCTCCTGTTCGCCCTGGGCATCCTGCCCCTCGTCGTCCTGGCGGCGCTGGCGTGGAGGCTCTTCTCGGCCATCGGTGCGGGAGACGTCTTCACGCGAGGCAACGCGCTCCTCTTGCGGCGCATGGGCTACCTTGCGGCGGCTGACGCAGTCGTGTGGCTCGTCGAGCTCATGGCGTACCTCTTCCTCGCAGGGCTTGTCGTCTTCAGCGTCGTCGCGTCTCTCTCCGTCGCCCTCGTGTTCTCCGTCTCGCTCGCCGTGGTGTGCGTCGCGCTCTCGGGGCTCACCCAGAACGCGGCCCAGATCAAAGACGAGAACGACCTGATGGTGTAGGCATGGGCCACATCCACGTGAACCTCGATATCATGCTCGCTCGTCGCCAGATGAGCCTCACCGAGCTCTCCGAGCGCGTCGGCGTGACCATCGCGAACCTCTCGATACTCAAGACGGGGAAGGCGAGGGCGATTCGCTTCACCACGCTCGAGGCGATTTGCGAGGAGCTCGACTGCCAGCCTGCCGACCTGCTCGAATACCGCAGGGACACCGACAAGAAGCAACGCACGGACACCGTTGAAAGGAAGTGGGGCAGATGAGACAGCAAGAAGCCGGGGGCAGGCCCCCCATGCCCGGACAGATCGTGGCTGAGATATCCGCCGAGACGCTCGCCTCCGCCGCCCCGGTCCGCAGCCCGGAGCCGGCAGGCCCGCGCGATCACCTCGTCCCTGCATGCGCCGCGGGCCTCGCCATCCTCTGGAGCGTCGCTGCCGACCACACGATGCTCTCGCTTGCCCTCATCACCGTCTGCGGCGTGGGCATCACGGTCTGCATCTTCGCCTTTTTTGTCGTTGCGCTCGCCCTGCGCGGGGGACTGCGTGACCTGGGACGTGCTGCGAAGGCCCTGCTCGTCGCTTGCCTGCTCCTCGCGCTCGCCCCGACCCTCGTGTCAAACCGGGAGCTTCGCATGCTCAACGCCCTCGTCATGGGGGCGAGCTGCATCCTCGAGTACCTGCTGCTCTCGGGTTGCGCCGAGAACGTGGCGCTGAGCCTCGGCGGCTGCCTGCGCGCCATCGGCTTCTTCTTCACGGAGCAGTTCTCGAACACCAGCCAGCTCAGGCTGCTGAGCCGGGGCAGCTCGGGCAAGGGTCGGCTTCGCTCGTCCTTGCTGGGCCTGCTCGTTGCGCTCGTGATTCTCATGGTTGCCGTGCCCCTGCTCTTCAGCGCCGACCCGGTCTTTGCCGACCTCTTCGGGAGGATCCTCGGTTGGCTCGACGACGGGCTGTTTGCGTGGGGCATGCGTGCCGCCCGCTTCGCCCTTGCCTTCGTCGCCGGCTCCGGGATGCTCTTCGGCGTGCTCCATGGGCACGGGCGTTCCGTGGGGAGGCTCGAGCCTCGCTCGCCGCTGCGCGCCAGCGCCAGCTCGGTGGGCACCATGCTCGCGGCGCTCGACCTGGTATACCTGCTCTTCGTGGGGGTGCAGTTTGCCTACCTCTTTGGCGGGGCGAGCTCTCCCGCGATGTTCGGCGGGTATGCCGGCTATGCTCGCTCCGGCTTCTTCCAGCTCGCGGCCGTCGCGGGCATCAACATCGTGGTGGTCCTGGCGAGCGTCTGGGTGCGCAGGGACGCCGAGCGCTCCCGACCCGTCGTGGTGCTGCAGCTCGTGCTCCTGGCGAGCATCGTGGTCATGCTCGCGTCTGCGGCGCTGCGCATGTCGCTCTATGTGGGTGCCTACGGCCTGACCATCCTGCGCCTGCTCACCTTCGTGGGCATGGTGGGGATACTCGCGTTGGTCGTGTATGCGACCGTATGGCTGTTGAGGCCCGAGTTCCCCATCTTCCGCTGGGCCGTCGCCACGCTCCTGTGCATCTGGGTCGCCTTCATGCTGAGCGGACCTGCGGCGCGCGTCGCCGACTTCAACGTCGACGGATTCCTGGCGGGCAGGGTGCAGAAGATGGACGTCTACTACTTGGGTGACCTCTCGGCCGATGCGATCCCCGCGCTCGAGCGGCTCGCCGCGCAGAGCCCGGAGTACGCAGAGGAGGCACGTCTGCAGATTCGCGTGCTCCGCGACGGTCTGCGGCTGAGTGGCTGGCAGGAGCGCTCGGTTGTCGAGATGCTGGAGCTGCAGAAGCCCGAAAGCTGAGGAGGCCCGAGAGCCGCGGACGCGCGAGGGCCGAGCGACTCGCCGATGAATATGGCCGCCCGGGTGGGGATTTCCGCCAGGGCGGCTTCTGTGTCAAGAAATACTGCGCATTGGGTTACTTTCAGCCGTAGGAATCCTGGTCAAACGCGATTCGTCTCCACAATTGAGCCGTTCCGTGCGCAGTTTTTTGGAGGCTCCTCCCAGTAGCGCGGCGTCGCATCGCCAGGTCGTCCCCCGGTGGTGGTTTCCCGCTCCGAACCTGGGGATGCTGTCGAATCGACGCCCGGTGACAGAGCCCCCTGCGCATCGGGTATACGCTAGTGCTGTCTGAACGCCTTCATTTCCAAGGGGTAGCACATGGCCTCCGAGTCCATCGTCATCCGTGGCGCGCGCGAGCACAACCTGCGGGACATCGACGTCACCATCCCGCGCGACAAGCTCGTCGTCATCACGGGGCTTTCGGGCTCGGGCAAGTCGAGCCTCGCCTTCGACACCATCTATGCGGAGGGACAGCGTCGCTACGTCGAGTCGCTCTCGAGCTACGCCCGCATGTTCCTGGGCCAGATGGACAAGCCCGACCTCGACTCCATCGACGGCCTCTCGCCTGCGGTCTCCATCGACCAGAAGACCACGAGCCGCAACCCCCGCTCCACCGTGGGCACCGTGACGGAGATCTACGACTACCTGCGCCTTCTCTATGCCCGCATCGGCACCCCGCACTGCCCCGAGTGCGGCCGCGTGATCGAGCGCCAGACCACCGACCAGGTGGCCGACAAGGTCCTCGCCGCGGGCCAGGGTCGTCGCGCCCTCGTGCTGGCCCCCGTGGTCCTGGGCCGCAAGGGCGAGTACGCCAAGCTCTTCGAGGACCTGCGCCACGAGGGCTTCAGCCGCGTGCGCGTGGACGGCGAGGTGCGCGAGCTCGAGGAGGACATCAGGCTCGAGAAGAGGCTCAAGCACTCCATAGAGGTCGTCGTGGACCGCGTGGTCATTCGCGAGAACAGCCTCGGCCGCGTGGCGGAGGCCATCGAGACGGCCACGCGCCTCGCCTCGGGCCGCGTCTCGTTCTATCTGCTCCCCGACCGCGACGCCCCCGAGGGCACGGAGGGGGAGCTCCTGAGCTACTCCCTTGCCCTGGCCTGTCCCGAGCACGGCCACTCCATCGACGACCTGCAGCCCCGCGACTTCTCGTTCAACGCGCCCTACGGCGCCTGCCCCGACTGCGACGGCATCGGGACGCGTCGCAGCGTGGACGCGGAGGCGCTGATCGAGGACCCGACGCTCTCCGTGGCAGGTGGGGTCTTCGGAAGCATCTTCGGCCACTCCAACTACTATCCGCAGATCCTCTCGGCCGTCTGCGCCCACATGGGGGAGAGTGACCAGACCCCCTGGAACAAGCTGAAGAAGAAGACCCAGCACGCCCTGCTCGACGGCCTGGGGGACGCCAAGGTCCGCGTGGAGTACCACACGCGCGACGGCCGCGACACCAACTGGACCACTACCTTCTCGGGCGTGCGCTCCATCCTCTTCGAGAAGTACCAGGAGACCACATCCGAGACCATGAAGACCCACCTGGAGAAGTACATTCGGGAGGTGCCCTGCCCCACCTGCCACGGCGCTCGTCTCAAGCCCGAGTACCTGGCCGTCACCGTGGGGGACCGCAACATACAGGAGGTCTGCGACCTCAGCTGCAGGGACTCCCTGGACTTCTTCGAGGACCTCACCCTCACCGAGCGCCAGCACCTCATCGGCGCCCCCATCGTGAAGGAGGTCATCGCCCGCCTGCGCTTCATGGTCAACGTGGGCCTGGACTACCTCACCTTGAGCCGCGCCGCCGCCACGCTCTCAGGCGGAGAGGCGCAGCGCATCCGTCTGGCAACCCAGATCGGCGCGGGCCTCATGGGCGTCCTCTACATCCTGGACGAGCCCTCGATCGGCCTTCACCAACGTGACAACGACCGCCTCATCGACACCCTCCGGCGCCTGCGCGACCAGGGCAACACCGTCATCGTGGTGGAGCACGACGAGGACACCATACGCGCCGCCGACTACGTCATAGACATGGGTCCCGGTGCCGGCGAGCTGGGGGGTGCCGTGGTGGCTGCCGGCACGCCGGAAGAGATCATGGCCAACCCGGACTCCGTCACCGGTGCCTACCTCACGGGCCGCAGGCTCGTCGAGCTCCCCGCAGCGCGCCGCAAGCCCGGTCGCGGCACCATCAGGATCAGCGGTGCGACCGCAAACAACCTGCGCTCCGTGAGCGCAAAGGTTGAGCTGGGGACCCTCACCGTGGTCACCGGCGTCAGCGGCTCGGGCAAGTCGTCCCTCGTGACGGACACCCTTGCGCCCGCCCTCACCAACGCCGTGCACCACTCAAAGCGCGCCGTCGGACCCTACCGCCGCCTCGAGGGGTTGGAGGACGAGGAGGGTCGCAAGACCATCGACAAGGTCATCGACATCGACCAGAGTCCCATCGGACGCACGCCGCGCTCCAATCCCGCGACCTACATCGGCCTCTGGGACGACCTGCGCGCTCTCTTCGCCAGCGTGCCCGAGAGTCGTGCGCGCGGCTACAGCGCCGGCCGCTTCTCGTTCAACGTGCCGGGAGGTCGCTGCGAGGCGTGCAAGGGCGACGGCCAGATCAAGATCGAGATGAACTTCCTCCCCGACATCTACGTGCCCTGCGAGGTCTGCCACGGCAAACGCTACAACCGCGAGACCCTCGAGGTCACCTACCACGGCAAGAGCATCAGCGACGTGCTGGACATGACCGTCACGGAGGCGCTTGCCTTCTTCGCCAGCATCCCGCGCATCAAGCGCAAGCTCCAGACCCTCTTCGACGTGGGCCTGGGCTACGTGCACCTGGGCCAGCCCGCCACCACGCTCTCGGGCGGCGAGGCCCAGCGCGTGAAGCTGGCCAAGGAGCTCCATCGCCAGCAGACGGGCAAGACCCTCTACATCCTGGACGAGCCCACCACCGGCCTGCACTTCGAGGACGTGCGCATGCTGGTCGACGTCCTCGAGAAGCTCGTCGACGCGGGCAACACCGTGCTGGTGATCGAGCACAACCTGGACGTCATCAAGATGGCGGACCGCATCATTGACATGGGACCCGAGGGGGGTGCCGGCGGCGGCACCATCGTGGCCTACGGCACGCCGGAGCAGGTCGCCAAGGTCGAGGGCAGCCACACGGGCCGCTACCTGGCACCCATCCTGGAGCGCGACCGGGCGCGCATGGCCGAGCGCGCCGCAGGGAAGAGCCGGGGCTAGGGGAGAGGGACGTGGCGAAGCGGGAGAAGGTCGCGAAGACCAACGCGATGCGCGAGCTCGAGCGCGGGGGAGTGGCGTATCGCTGCCTCTCCTACGAGGCCGGGGACGAGGACCTCTCCACCGGCGTGGGCGTGCGCATCAGCGAGGCGCTCGGCGAGGACGTCGAGTCGTCGTTCAAGACCCTGGTGACCGTGACCCCCTCGGGCGGGCACGTGGTCTGCTGCATCCCGGTTGCCGAGGAACTCGACCTCAAGAAAGCCGCCGTCGCATCGGGCGAGAAGTCACTCTCGATGATGCACGTGCGCGACCTCGAGGCCGTGACCGGCTATGTCCGAGGCGGCTGCTCTCCCGTGGGCATGAGGAAGGCCTTTCCCACTCTCATCGACGAGACTGCCCAGCTCTTCGACGACGTGGGCATCTCGGGCGGGAGGCGCGGCCTCAGCCTGCGCCTGGATCCCCTCGAGCTTGCCGCCTTCACGAAGGCGAAGTTCGCAGACATCTGTCGCTAGGAGCACGGGACCAGACGTCCGCAAGGCCAGGCGAGAGGAGCCTGGCCCAGACAAGGAGCTAGCAATGCCCAAGCACATGGCAACGCCCACGATCGAGCCCGCACCCTCCGACGGCGAGCCGCAGGACCGCGAGGCGCAGGTCGGCCGCTCCGCCGCCCTCATGAGCGCCCTCGTCATCGTGAGCCGCCTCACGGGCTTCTTCCGCACCTGGGGCCAGGCCTACGCGCTGGGCGTCACCGTCACGGCGAGCTGCTACTCCGTGGCCAACAACCTCCCCAACCAGCTGTACGAGATCGTGGTCGGCGGCATGCTGGTCACGGCCTTCCTGCCGGTCTACCTCTCGGTCAAGAAGCGCCTGGGTCAGCAGGGTGCCAACGCCTACACCTCCAACCTGGTGACCATAGTCCTCATCCTCATGGGGGCGGTCTGCGTCCTCGGCTTTGCCTTCGCCGGCCAGGTGGTGTGGACCCAGTCGTTCAGCGCAAGCTCCGACTTCGACAGCGGGCTCGCCGTCTACTTCTTCCGCTTCTTCGTCATCGAGGTCGTGCTCTACGCGCTCTCGTCGATCCTCTCGGGCGTGCTCAACGCCGAGCGCGACTACTTCTGGTCCAGCGCGGCGCCCATCTTCAACAACTTCGTGACCACCGCCTCCTTCCTCGCCTATGCCTGGCTCGTCGGCTCCGACCCCCAGCTCGCGCTGGTGCTCCTCGCCCTGGGCAACCCCCTGGGGGTGGCGGTCCAGGTCCTCATGCAGGTCCCGTCGTTGGCCCGGCATGGCATCCGCATCCGCCTGCACCTTGACCTGCACGACCCGGCGATCAGGGAGACCCTCTCCATCGGCGTGCCCTCGCTGGTGGTGATGCTCTGCTCCTTCGAGACCGTGTCGGTCATGACGAGCTCGTCCCTCTCGGTCACGGCGGCCGGCGCCTCGGTGAGCTACTACGCCCGCCTCTGGTACACGCTGCCCTACGCAATCCTCGCCGTGCCCATCACGACGGCCATGTTCACCGAGCTGTCGGACAACGTGGCTCGCGGCGACATGGAGGCGTACCGGCGCGGCGTGTCCACCGGAACCGGGCGCATCCTCTTCTTCATGGTCCCCTTCACCCTCTACCTGGTGGCCTTCGCCCGGCCGCTCGTGGTGCTCCTCGCCGCGGGCAAGTTCTCTGCGTCCGACATTGACGTGACCGCGAGCTACCTGCAGGCGCTCTCGGCCTCGCTTGCCCCGTATGCGGTGGTCATGTACCTGCAGAAGGTCTGTTCCTCCCTCAGGCGCATGGGTCTCTATGCCAGCGCGCACGTGGTGGCGGCGGCAATCCAGACGGTCATCTGCTTCGTGCTCACGCCGCTCTACGGGCTCAACGTGGTGGCGTGGTCCTCCGCGGTCTACATGGTGGCCGTGCTGGTGGTGACCTTCTGGAACCTGCGCCGCACCATCGGCGGGCTGGGCATCCGCGGCATGCTGGCGACTGCGGCGCGCTCTCTGGCACTGGGCCTCGCGGGCGCCGTGGCGGGCTGGGCGGTCATGCGCGCGATCGTCGCGGCCGTCCCCTCGCTGAGCGGCTCGACCATGCGCAGCGCGCTCCTGCTGGTGGTCGCGGGCGGCATCCCCTCGGTGGTCGTGACCTATGGCCTGGCTGCCGTCCTGCGCCTGCCCGAGATGTCCGCCGTCAACGCCGTCCTGGGCAGGCTGCTCCACCGGCACGCGTAGGTGCGCCTCTCTTCGTTGCGAGGGCGCTGGCGCGTCCCTTCGCTGGCGCGAGTGCGTCCAATGTGGGACATGCCCCGCCGAAGGTGCCCCATGCGTGTGACACCCCGCCGACGGTGCCCGACGCGCCCCTCACCAGCCTGTCCACGCCCGGCGCGTCCCAGTTTTGCCCGAAAGCGCCAAACGCGCGCGAGGCTGTCATATTTGGCCAGTTGACGCCCATCGACAAGACGCATTTGACGTCATCGGAACAATTTGGCGCGCACTGGACGTTGTCGAGGCCGCCTGGGACACGCCGCGCGTCGTCGGCGGAGGGGGGCGCGCAACGGCCACCGTCGCCGCGTCCCGCCGTCGCACGGTGTCAGCCGGATCGGTCGTGTTTCCGGATGGTGAAGCCTCTCTCCCCTGTGCTTTATCGTGATAAAGTACCTCTCGACAAGGATACTTTACTTAGCTAAAGTGCAGGGGAGAGGACCATGCATCCCTGCCGGAAGGGGGACGCCATGGCAGGACGGACGCCCCGAGGGTTTCGCGACATCCTTCCCGCCGAGGCGTTGGTGCGCGAGGGGATCCGCGCGCGGGTGGCCGAGCTCTTTGGCTCCCACGGCTACCTCCCGGTCGAGACCCCCCTGCTCGAGGAGCGCCCCGAGCTCGAGCGCGGCGGGAGGATCCGCAACTCTCCCTTCCAGCTCATAGACGCGGACGGCAGCCTCATGGTGCTGAGACCCGACCTCACGCTGCCCATCGCGCGCCTGGTCTCGGCGAGGGTGCCGGACGGCGAGCTGCCCCTGCGCCTGCGCTACGCCGCGCCGCTGGTGCGCGAGGAGTCCGAGCTGGGAGGCCGTCCGCGCCAGCTCACCCAGCTAGGCGTCGAGCTCTTCGACCTCGAGGGAGCGCGTCCCGAGCTCGAGCTCGTCCTGCTCCTTGCCGAGACCCTCGATACCCTGGGAATCCCCGCCTGGCACGTGGCCTGCGGCTCGGTGCGCCCGCTGCAGGCCCTGCTGGCCCGGCGGTCCCCCTCTGGGGAGGTCACGGAGCGCGTGCTGGAACTCGTGCACGCCTCCGACCTCGTGGGGCTGGACGAGTACCTGGACGGCCTGGCCCTGGAGCCCTCGCTGGACCAAGCCCTGCGCGAGCTCCCACGCCTGACAGGGGACGGCTCGGTGGTGGCGCGCGTGGACGAGCTCCTGGTTGCGGCGGGTATCCCGGAGGGCGAGAGGGGCACGGGCGAGCTCGCCGTCATGGCCGAGGGACTGGGCGGACTCCTGGACTCCGGACAGGTCGCCTTCGACTTCTCCATCCCCAACTCCTTCGACTACTACACGGGCATCGTGTTTCGCTGCTACTCGGAGCTGGGCTCGGACGCGCTCGCCTCGGGCGGCCGCTACGACGCCGTCCTGCGCAACCTCGGTCGCCCCAACGTCCTGGCCTGTGGGTTTGCGCTCTCGCTCGAGGCGCTGCAGGAGGTCCTGGGGCAGAGGGGCGGCTCGGGTGGCGTGACGGGCTCCGGCAGCAGCGCCGAGCGCCCGCTCAGGGTCGCCGTGCCCAAGGGGAGCCTCTTCGCCCCGACGGTCAAGCTCCTTGAGGCAGCGGGCCTGCCGGTGGAGGAGCTGCGGGAGCCGGGCCGCCGGCTGGTGGTTCCCGCGGGCGAGGTCGAGTACGTGATCGTCCGTGCGCAGGACGCCCCGACCTTCGTGGGCAACGGCGGGGCAGACTGCGGCATCTGCGGCAACGACTCGATCATCGAGGCGGACGAGGAGCTGGTCCAGCTCGTTGACCTGGGCTTCGGCGCCTGCCGCTTCGTGGTCGCCGAGTCCGCCGAGCGTCGCGGCGCCGCCGAGGAGGCCTACGGCTGGCGTGGCAGCGTGCGCGTGGCGACCAAGTACCCGCGCATCACCCGTCGCTACTACGAGTCGCTCGGGCAGCAGGTGGACATCGTCCGGCTGCATGGCAACATAGAGCTCGGCCCGATCGTGGGCATGAGCGACCGCATCGTCGACATCACCGCGACGGGCGAGACCCTGGCCCAGAACGACCTCGTGGTGGTGGACGAGGTCATGGAATGCGCCGCCCGCTTCTTCGCGGGGCCGGCGGCATACAGGTCCGACTCCCGGGTGCGCGCGCTCGCGCGCCGCCTTCTGGAGGTCGCGGCGGCGAGGAAGGGGAGCAAGAGATGAGGACCGTCAGGCTCGAGGGGGCGTCGCGCCTCACGCGCAGGGACCTTCAGAGGGCGGGGGCGCTGCCCCGCGAGGTCATGGCGGCGGCCGAGGCCATCGTGGACGACGTCCGCGAGCGCGGCGACGAGGCCGTGCGCGAGTACTGTCTGCGTTTCGACGGAGCCTGCCCGGACGCCTTCCGCGTCCCGGACGAGCTGGTCCAGGGCAGCCTGGAGCTCGTTGACGTGGGCTTTCTCGCGGCGCTCAGGAAGGCCTGCGACCAGATTCTGGACTTCCACCGGCGCGAGCGCGAGCAGTCCTGGTTCACCACCCGTCCCGATGGAACCATCCTGGGCGTCAAGGTCACGCCCGTCCCCTCGGTGGCGGTCTACGTGCCGGGCGGCCGCGCGCAGTACCCCTCCACGGTGCTCATGGACTCCATCCCGGCGAAGGTGGCCGGCGTGCCCCGCGTCGTCATGGTCACGCCTCCGCAGCGCGACGGGTCCCTTTCGCCCTACACCCTTGCGGCAGCCGCCGTGGCGGGCGTCGACGAGGTCTATGCGGTGGGCGGCGCTCAGGCCGTCGCGGCCGTCGCCTTCGGCACCGAGTCGATCCCCCGCGTGGCCAAGGTCGTGGGGCCGGGCAACGCCTACGTGGCCGCGGCCAAGCGCTATGTGATGGGTGACGTGGGCATAGACATGGTCGCCGGTCCCTCCGAGGTCTGCGTGCTGGCCGACTCCTCAGCAGACCCCGCGGTGGTCGCCGCCGACCTCATGGCGCAGGCGGAGCACGACCCCATGGCGGCCTGCTACCTGGTCTGCGACGACGCGGCCCTTCCCGAGCGCGTGCTCGAGGCGGTCGAGCTCCTGGTGGCGCAGTCCCCGCGCGAGCAGATCACTCGCCGCTCCCTGGACGACCGGGGCCTCTGCGTGGTCTGCGACGGCATCGACGCCGCCCTGGAGGCGGTTGACCTCATCGCTCCCGAGCACCTCGAGCTGCACTGCCGGGACGCCTTCTCCCTGCTGGGGCAGGTGCACAACGCGGGTGCCATCTTCGTGGGTCCGTGGAGCTCGGAGCCCCTGGGAGACTACGTGGCAGGCCCCAACCATACCCTCCCCACCGGCGGCACCGCGCTCTTCTCCAACCCCCTTGGCGTCTACGACTTCCAGAAGCGCTCCTCCGTCATCGCCTACACGCCCGAGGGCCTGGCTGCCGACGGCCCCGCCGTGCAGGAGCTGGCCCAGGCGGAGGGGCTCTGGGCGCACGCGCTCAGCGTGGGCCTGCGCCGGAGGCTGCTCGAGGGGGGCGGCCAGAATTTCGCCGATGTAACGTCTGCCTGCGAGGACGCCATGTCCGTCGCCTGGCCGCGTAAGCTCGATGCGTCCGTTCCCGTCCGGCTTCCCGGATTCTCCGGCGCAGCTCAGGACGACTGACATACGGGAGGTGACGTCATGGCCGCCATCGACGACGCCCTGCGTGCTGCCATGCGGCCCTCCGCCGCGGCGCTCGAGCCCTACGACCCCGCCTTCTCGCTGGTCCGGGTCAATCTCTCCGCGAACGAGAACGGCCTCGGCCTCCCTCCCGGCGTCGCCGCGGAGCTGGGGCAGGTCCTGGCACGGACGGCCACCAACCGCTACCCCCGGCCGCTGAGCGACGAGCTGAGGCAGGAGATCGCCCTCTGGCACGGCGTGGCTCCCGAGCGCGTCTGCGTGGGTAACGGGGGAGACGAGCTCCTCTTCAACCTCCTCGTGGCCTTCGGCGGGCGCGGGCACAGCCTGGTGGACTGCCCGCCGTCCTTCTCGGTCTACCGACTCTATGCCGGGCTGGCCGAGACCGAGGTCGTCGACGTCCCCCGCGACCCCGCGGGCTTCGAGCTCGTCGAGGCCGCGCTCGTCGAGGCCGCCCGCTCGGCGAGCGTGGTGGTGGTAACCTCTCCCAACAACCCCACGGGCAACCTGGCGCGTCCCGGCCTCGTGCGCGAGCTCTGCCGCGTCTGTCCTGGCCTGGTCCTGGCGGACGAGGCCTACATGGAGTTCGCCGATGCGGGGCAGAGCTCGGAGCCGCTCCTGAGCGAGTTCGACAACCTCGTCGTCCTGCGCACCTTCTCCAAGGCCTTCGCGCTCGCGGGTGCCCGCGTGGGCTACGTCCTGGCATCGCCGGGCGTGGTCGCGGCGCTCAATGCGGTGCGCCAGCCCTATTCCGTGAACGTGCTCTCGCAGGCGGCGGCCCTGGTCTGCGTCAGGAAGAGGGTCGAGTTCGCGCCGTCGGTTGAGCTGATTCGCCGAGAGCGCGCCCGCGTGCTCGACGGGCTTCGTCGCCTCGCGGGCCGCGGCGTCGAGGTCTGGCCCAGTCAGGGCAACTTCCTGCTCCTGCGCGTCCCTGCGGCACATGGGCTTTGGGAGCGGCTGCGAGACGAGCGCTCCGTGCTCGTCCGCGACTTCTCCCGTGTGTCCGGACTTTCTGACTGCCTGCGGGCGACCATAGGGACGCCCGAGGAGAACGACGCTTTCCTGCAGGCGATGGGGGAGCTTCTCCCCTGAACCTGACTCCGGCCCCTGACGACCCCTGACTCCCGAACCTGCCCCGACCACACCCTAGGAGGAACGATGGAGAGACGTGCCAGCGTGTCTCGCAGCACGGGCGAGACGAAGATCCAGGTGGAGCTGGACCTGGACGGGACGGGGGCCTGCGACGTCCGGACGGGCGTCGGCTTCTTCGACCACATGCTCTGCGCCCTGGGCAGGCACTCCCTCGTCGACCTGCGCGTGCGGGCGGAGGGCGACAGCTGGGTGGACGACCACCACACGGTGGAGGACGTGGGCATCGTGCTGGGACGGGCCATCTCGGAGGCCCTGGGAGACAAGGCCGGCATCCGCCGCTTCGGCGACGCGCTGGTGCCCATGGACGAGTCCCTGGTCCTGGCCGCCATCGACCTCAGCGGCAGGGGCGAGCTCCACTGGGAACTGCCCATCGCGGCGCAGAAGGTGGGGAGCTTCGACACCGAGCTGGGGCAGGAGTTCTTCGTGGGCCTTGCCCGGGAGGCGGGCATGACCCTGCACCTGAGGGAGCTTGCCGGCAGCAATGCCCACCACTTGCTCGAGTGCTGCTTCAAGGCCTTTGCCCGCGCCCTGCGCGTCGCGGTCGAGCCTGACCCGCGCGTCGAGGGCATACCCTCCACCAAGGGGAGCCTCTGATGCCCGGCGGAGAGGGCCGCATCGTCGTGGTCGACTACCACAAGGGCAACCTCCGCAGCGTCGAGCGGGCGCTTGCCGAGGTGGGTGCCTCGGTCGTGGTGAGCGACGAGGCGCGCGACGTGGACGGAGCCGCCGGCGTGGTGCTGCCCGGGGTGGGGGCCTTCGAGGACGCCATGGGCCAGCTGCTCGCCAGCGGGCAGGCCCAGTCCATCGTTGCGGCCATCGGTCGAGGCGTGCCCTTCCTGGGCATCTGCCTTGGCATGCAGCTGCTCTTCTCGCGCGGGAGCGAGCGCGCGCCGGAGTCGTCCAACTGGGGAGGGGAGTGGGTCCCCGGACTGGGTGTGCTGGAAGGGTCCGTCACCCGCCTCGAGTCGGGCCGCCTCAAGGTGCCCCACGTGGGCTGGGACCAGGCGCACCTCAGCGTGCTGGGGCGAACCTGCCCTCTCCTGGTGGACGTGCCCGAGGGGGCCAACTTCTACTTCACGCACTCGTACGCCCTGGCAGAGGACGTGGACGATGACGTGGTGGCGGCGCGGACCCACTACGCGCGCAGCTTCGCCTCGGCAGTGTGGTCCGGCAACGTCTTCGGCCTCCAGTTCCATCCCGAGAAGTCCTCGCGGGCGGGGCGGCAGGTGCTCACCAACTTCGTGCGCATCGTGCGCGGATAGGGGCGGTCCATGATCCTCTTCCCGGCCATAGACCTCGTGGGAGGCAGGGTGGTGCGCCTGCGGCGGGGGGACCGCTCCCGCATGGACGTCTACTCCGACGACCCGGTCGCCGTGGCAAGAGACTTCGCGGCGCGCGGGGCGAGCTGGATCCACGTCGTGGACCTCTCCGCCGCCTTCCAGGAGGGGGAGGACGCGCTCGAGGCGAACCGCAGGGCCATCGCGGGCATCTGCGACGTCGGGGGCGTCAGGGTGGACGCGGGCGGGGGAGTGAGGTCCCTCGCCGACCTGGAACGCCTGGCCTCCGCCGGAGCGAGTCGCATCGCCCTGGGCACGGCACTGGTGCGCGACCCCGCCTTCGCCCGTCATGCCGCCCGCGAATTTGCCAAGCTGGTGGTCGCAGACGTCGCGGCGCGCGACGGCATGGTGCGCGTCAACGGCTGGCGCGACGGCGCGGGGCTGTCCTTGGACACGCTCCTGGCCGAGCTCGCGGACCTGGGATACCGCCGCCTGGTGCTCACCGACGTGGCGCGCGACGGCATGCAGACCGGCATCGACGTGGGGCTCTACCGCCACGCCGCCGAGCTCGTCGGGTTTCCCGTGGTGGCCTCGGGAGGGATCGCGGGGCTGGACGACCTGCGCGCGCTCGCGGACGCAGGCGGTGACGTGGTGGAGGGCGCCATCGTCGGCCGCGCCCTCTACGAGGGAAGCTTCGCGCTGGAGGAGGCCTTGGCGGTCGCGTGCCCGGGCCCCTCTCGCCAGAACGAGGACGGAGGCTCGCCATGCTGACCAAGAGGGTCATCCCCTGCCTGGACGTGAAGGACGGGCGCGTGGTGAAGGGCGTCAACTTCGTCGGCCTGCGCGACGCCGGCGACCCCGTCGAGCTCGCGCGCGCCTACGACCGCGAGGGTGCCGACGAGGTGGCGTTCCTGGACATCACGGCCACCTCGGACGACCGCTCCACGACGGTGGGTCTGGCAGCGCGTGCGGCTGAGGAGCTGCGCATTCCCTATGCCGTGGGTGGGGGCTTCAGGGGCGTGGCGGGCATGAGGCAGATGATTGCGGTAGGGGCGGACAAGGTCTCGGTCAACTCCGCGGCTGTGCGCGACCCCCGCCTGCTCACGTCGGCCGCGACGGCATTCGGAAGCCAGGCCGTGGTCTGCGCTATCGACGCCCGACGCGTGGGTGCGCAGGACCGCTGGGAGGTCTACGCGGCTGGCGGGCGTACGGCGACGGGGCTCGACGCCGTCGAGTGGGCGCGCGAGGCGGAGCGCCGCGGCGCGGGAGAGATCCTGCTCACGAGCATGGACCGCGATGGGACCAAGGAGGGCTTCGACCTCGCCCTGACGCGGGCCGTGGCGCGGGCGGTTAGGATCCCCGTCATAGCGTCCGGCGGCGTGGGCAGCTTGGAGCACTTCGCCGAGGGCATCATCGAGGGCGAGGCCGACGCCGTGCTGGCGGCGAGCGTCTTCCACTTCGGGACCTTCGGCATCCGCCAGGTCAAGGAGTACCTGGCCGCCCAGGGGATTCCCGTGCGCCTAGACTTCTAGGGGGAGGGCGGAGGTCCTCTCCAAGGCCGGCTCCCCAGGTTGGCCCTTGCCGCGGCAGCTTCGTCGCCTGGCTACCGCTCAGAGGCCGCCCGAGATTGCAGGGTCCTGCCATCTGGGGCGAGTCCCGAACGATATCCCGCCTAGGACGCCCTGCCGGCGAAGTCGAGCTCCAGCTGGCCCCGCACCAGCCGCGCACGCAGGGGGTTTCCGAGCTCGGGCCGCTTCCCGGGGAAGTCCGCCCTGAGGTGGCTCCCGCGACTCTCGTCCCGGGCCAGCATCATGCGGGTCATGACCTCCGCGCAGAGGAGTTCGGCCCGCGCGCGGGCGGTCTGGGCCATGCGCCGGTCGTCCAGGGACGCGGTAGAGGTGATGGCCAGCTCGCCGCGCAGCCCACCCAGGACGTGCAGTGCGTGCCCCAGCCCGTGCTCGTCGCGCGGGACCAGACAACCCTTTGCCATGGTCATGCGCAGCTCCCGTGCGGCCTTGGGTGCCAGGGGAGAGGAGCTCGACCTCAGCTCCAGCGTGCCTCCCGCGCCTCCGCGCCCGCGGTTCAGGGCGAGACGGGCGGCGGACGAGCCTGCGGCCTGCCCGAACACGAGGCAGCTCGCGCTTGCCAGGCCGCCGATGCGGTCGGCTCCGTGCATGCCGCCGGCGCACTCCCCGCAGGCAAAGAGCCCCGGCACGCCCACGACGGACGCGTTGCCGTCGATCAGGATTCCCCCGTTGCTCGCCTGTGCGGCGAGGCCCACGCGGAGCTCGTCTTCCCTTGCTACGCCCTGCCCCTCGAGCCAGGAGAAGAAGGAGCCCACGAACTCGGGCAGGGGGTCGGGAAGCCCCTCGTAACGCAGCCTCGCTCCCTCCGCGCCGGCAGAGGCGAGGGCCAGGTCGACGACCTGGCTGCCCGTGCTCGCGCTGAGGGGCCCGTGTCCCGAGCGCAGTTCGAGGAGCTTCCTCCAATCGTCGGGACGGCTGCGCTCCAGCTCATCGACGCGTGCCCAGCGGAAGCTCTTCTCGTTGAACACCACGCCGCGCACGGGCGAGAGAATCGTGGGCATGACCTGGAGGAACTCAAGGTTGGTAAGGGTGGCCCCATGTCCCAGCGCCAGCGCGTGGCCCACGCCGTAGGTCCCCGCCCCCGCTATCGAGCCCGCGAAGAGGCCCGCGCATCCCCCGGTGGCGAGCACCACGGCCGGGGCACGGAGAGCGAAGGCCCGTCCCTTCCCAGAGTCGAGGAGCACGGCCCCCGCGATGCCCGTGCCGCCCTGCGCCCCGCCTGCGGTGCCGGCCGTCACGCTCGCATCCAGGTCAATCAGCCCCTGCCCCTCCTCGACGAGGTCCACGAGCTCGCTGTGGGGGAGGAGCTTCACGCCGAGGCGCGCGAGCTCTCGCGTGACCGCCTCCCGGTAGGGCGCGCGCTCCAGCCCGCGCCAGAGCCTGCGGTGATGGTCGAAGCAGGGGAAGTACTCCCGCTCGTCAGCCCTGGTGGGACGGCGCAGCACGACTCCCTGCGACTCGAGCTGCGCGACGGCCGCGGGGACGCCCTCCGCGAGCGCGCGGGCGAGCGCGGGATCCGCCATGCCGGAGCCCATATCGCAGATCGCCTGCGCCAGGTCGTCCACGTCGTCCGGGCCGTCCGGGCCAACGAGGCCCAGGCCCCAGGTGCTCCCGGCGAAGCTCGAACCAGAGAAGATTGGCCCCGCGGAGGCGAGGGTCACGCGCGCGCCCGCCTTCGCCGCGGCGACCGCGGCCTGGGTCCCCGCGATGCCGCCGCCCACGACCAGGACGTCGCAGCCGCCTTCGACCTCGATCCTCATGGGACTCCTTTCCACTGCGTTACCCCTTGCCCTCACAGGTTGCAAGTGTAATAGAGTGGCCCAAGCGGGCGGGGAGGCGGCGAAGCGCTTGCCGTCGCTGCGGGCACGACGAGACGAGCGCGAGAGAGGCGTGATGAGCGGGGACAACCAGAGCTACGCGGGCGAGGTGGTCGAGCTCCACGAGCTGGACGAGCTCGCCATCGCCTTCGACCAGAGGGGCCTCGTCCCCGCCGTGGTGCAGCAGGTCGGCACTGGCGAGCTCCTCATGCTTGCCTGGATGAGCCGCGAGTCCCTGGAGCTCACGCTGCGCACGGGCACGAGCTGGTTCTGGAGCAGGTCCAGGCAGGAGCTCTGGAACAAGGGCGCCACCAGCGGCAACGTCCAGACGGTGCACCGCATCCTGGTAGACTGCGACGCAGACGCCTTGCTCCTCGAGGTGGACTCTCCCGGACCCGCCTGTCACACCGGGCACAGGAGCTGCTTCTTCCGGGGCATCGTCCCCAAGGGCGGACCCGGGCACGAACCAAGCGACGGCGCGGACGGCGGCCTTCCGTCCGGCAGGGAGGATTGAGCAATGGGCGAGAGAACCGCGAACGTCCGGGCGGCGGACATCGGCCAGACCCTAGAGTCGCTCGCGAGCACGCTCCGCGGCCGCTGGGAGAGCGACCCCGGCGAGTCCTACACGGCGCGCCTGCTCACCGGCAGGGAGGACGAGCTGCTCAAGAAGCTCGCCGAGGAGGCCAGCGAGGTGATCATGGCGTGCAAGGACGACGACCACGACCACATCCGCTACGAGGCGGGCGACCTCGTCTACCACCTGCTGGTCACGCTCGAGCGCTATGGCGTGGGATTGGACGAGCTCGCCGGGGAGCTCGAGTCCCGCAAGCGCTGACGTCTGTTTCTCTCACCTGGCTTTGGGTGGATGTTGACTCTTTGTAGTCGGTTGCAGGCCCGGTCATGCACCGCGGGGTTTGCGTTAGCCTAGCCAAATGACCCATGACGACCGGCACGTCCGGTCGCGGGCGCGTCCCTCGCGTCCGGCAGCGGCCCATGGCTCCCGTCCCCGCAGGGGGATAGACTGGTCGTGACTGCTGCTCTCAACGCACAACTAACGCACCAGAACAGTATTGCGAGGATTCAGATGACGGAAAAGACACGCGCTGCCGTCAGGTCCGGGGTCGCCCTGAGCCTCTCCCTCACCCTGGCGCTCTCCGCAGTCCCGACCTACGCCCTCGCGGCAGACACCGCCGCCGCGACCCAGTCCGAGCTCGACTCCGCCCGCGCGCGCCTGGACGAGCTCCAGAGCCAGAGCGCGGCGGCCTTCTCCCAGCTCGAGGAGGCCCAGGCCTCGCTGGAGGACACCCGCGCCGCCATGAGCGAGACCCAGTCGCAGATCGATGCCAAGGAGCGGGAGCTCGGCGTCGCCCGCGGCGAGCTCTCGCAGACCATGGCGTCCAACTACAAGAGCGGCGTCGACTTCCTCTCGTTCGTGCTGGGCTCGAACGACTTCCAGGACCTCGTCTCGCGCGTGTACTACGCCAACAAGGTCTCGGCCAGCCAGACTGACGCGATCAACGCCGTGAGGACCATCCAGGGCGAGCTCCAGGGGCAGAAGGACCGCCTCCAGGAGGAGGAGAGCCAGCAGGAGCAGCTGCTTAGCCAGTCCGAGCAGAGCTTCAGCCAGATCCAGAGCCTCCAGTCGCAGCAGCAGGAGTACGTGAACGGCCTCTCGGAGGAGGTCCAGAAGCAGCTCGCCGCCGAGCGCGAGGCCGCAGAAAAGGCCGCGGCCGAGAAGGCTGCCGCCGAGGCGGCCGCGCGCGCCGCCCAGCAGGGCGAGAACGGCGTCGGCACTGACGCCCAGACCGGCGGCCAGACCGGGTCAGACAACCAGTCGGACCAGGGCGGGGCTTCCGGCAATGGTTCCAGCTCCAACGGCAGCTCCGACTCCGGCTCGAACTCGGACTCCGGTGGCTCGGGCGGCACCTCCGCCCCCCAGGTCGACGAGTCCTACGGCTCGGGCATCTCGGCCGCCATCTCTGCCGCCTGCTCCCAGCTGGGCGTGAGCTACTCCTGGGCAGGCAACGCCATCGCCAACCAGGAATTCGACTGCTCGGGCCTCGTGTGGTGGGCCTACAAGCAGGCTGGCTACAGCATTCCCCGCGGCCAGCGCATGTCGAACGGCTACAACAGCTCGATGATCGGCTGGGTGCTCCAGAAGGGCGGCTTCACCACCAACCAGGCCAACCTCAGGGCGGGCGACCTCATGTTCTGGGGCAGCGGCACCGACTCCACGACGCACGTGGGCCTGTGCATCGGCGACGGCAAGATGATCCACTCCAACTACAACGGCGTGGAGGTCACGAGCGTCTACTACTCCTCCGGCAGCTTCGTGGGCGGCGGCCCGATCGTCTAGCGGGCATCGTCCGACACCCACCCAACGCACCAGATCCCACGACGGCCCCCGCCCAAGGCGGGGGCCGTCTGCCCTTCTGGTGGGCCCGCCCAAAGGGGTCGCGGAGCCAGGGCCGACGCGGCCCTCGCCACCCCGCTACATGCGGATGTCGCCTCCGCGCTCTCGCGCCCAGAGGTAGAGGTCCACGCAGCGCTGGGCCAGGACGTCGAGGGAGTCGTAGAGCCAGGTTGGGCGCTCGGTGAGGTCCTGGTAGATGACGGAGAGCTCGGTGCAGCCCACCACCACCGCGTCGCAGCCCTCCTGGCGCAGCTCCTCCGCGATGGCGCAGAGCTCGTCCGGGTCGTAGGACGCGTTGGCCTTGACCCCGTCGTAGATTAGCGACATGACCCTGCGCTGCGTCTGGCCCTCCGGCACGACGGTGGCCAGCCCGCGCTCGGCGAGATAGCCCTGGAATACGCCGGACTGTACCGTGCCGTCGGTCGCCATGAGGCCCACCCTGCCACCCCGTCCCACGTCCAGGGCGATGCGCTTGGCGGTCTCCTCCATGATGTTGAGCACGGGCAGGTTCACCACCTCGTTGATTGCGTCGTAGAAGTAGTGCGCCGTGTTGCAGGCGATGGCCAGGTAGTCTGCCCCGGCGTCCTCGAGCCAGCGGGCGACCTTGCACATCTCGGGCCGGGGGTTCGGGTTCGAGTGGTCCAGGATGTAGGCGGTGCGGTCGGGTATCTGCGGGTCGTTGAAGACGATCATGGGGATGTTGTCCTGATCGCTTGTCGCCGGGGTCTTCTTGATGATGGCCTCCATGAAGTAGGCGGTGGCCAGAGGTCCCACCCCGCCGATGATTCCCAGGATTGGCTTGTTCACGAAGGCTCCTCCCCGGCGCACGCGGCGCGCGCCCTTCCGCACGATTGTAGGCGAGCGAGAGGGAGTTCTGTTCCTACGGTGCGACGACCCTGCCGCCTCCGCAGGCTGCCTACAATATGCGGAGGCCCGAAGCCTGCGGCCGGCATGGACGAACAGGCGGACCCCGCGGCGCGGGACGGGCCCCGGTACAATCACGAGAGACGGGTGCGTGCGATGGCAGAGCCAGTGGGGGAGGGCGGCAGGACCGCCGCGATGGGGACGGGTGCAAGAGGGTTCGTGCCCATCCTCCTGGGGACCGAGATCGGCTCCTATGGCATGGCCCGCGCCTTCTGGGAGCGCTATGGCGTGGCCAGCGTCTGCTACGGCAGCTTTCCCCTCACGCCCACGCGCGACTCCAAGTTCATCGAACAGCGTTGCGACGCAGACATCCTCGACCCGGCGCGCTTCGTCGGGCTCCTCAACGCCGACGCGGCGGGTTTCGTGGGCAAGGTCCCCCTGGTCATACCCTGCGGCGACGACTACTCGCTGCTCCTCTCCAACCACAAGGCGGAGCTGGACCCCAGCTACCGCTGCATCTGCTCCGGCCCGGGCGTGCTCGACGAGCTCAACGACAAGGCCCGCTTCTACGCCCTCTGCGAGCGTGCGGGCGTGCCCTACCCCCGCACGGTGACCATCGGTCCTGGGGACGAGGATCGGCTCCCCGAGCTGCCCTTCGGCTTCCCCGTGGCGCTCAAGCCCACCGACGCCGCGTCCTGGCGCAACCACCCCTTCCAGGGCCAGAAGAAGGCCTTCGTCCTGGATGACGACAAGATGCTGGCCAAGACGATCCGCCGCGCCTTCGCCTCGGGCTACGAGGGTCAGCTCGTGATCCAGGACTTCATCCCCGGCGACGACGGCAACATGCGCGTCATGAACGGCTACGTGCGCCAGGACGGCTCGATCTCGCTCCTCTCCCTGGGACATCCCGTGCTCGAGGACTGCGCCCCCATGCGCATCGGCAACTACGCGGCCATCGTCTCGTACGCGGACGAGGAGATCTACGCCTCCGTCGAGCGCCTCATGAGCCACATCGACTACTTCGGCTACTTCAACATCGACATGAAGTACGACGGGCGTGACGGCAGCTGCAAGCTGCTCGACTTCAACCCCCGCCAGGGCAGGAGCAGCTTCTTCACCACGCTGGCGGGCTACAACCTTGCGGAGCACGTGGTGGCCGACGTCGTCGAGGGAAGGCGCGGGCCGGCCGTCCACGCCACCAACGAGTGCCTTTGGGTGGGCGTCCCCCGCTCCATCGTGCGCCGCTACACCGCGAAGGGGCCGGGCCGCGACCGCGCGCTCGAGCTCATGCGCCAGGGCAGGGTGGGCACCACGCTCTTCGGGGCGCGCGACAACAGTCCGCGGAGGCTCTGGAACATGACCAAGCTCTGGGCGCACTACTACCTGGACTTCAAGAGGCACTTCGGGCACCGAGAGCTCGAGGACTAGGCGAGAGGGGCCTCCATGACTGACTCGTCGCTCGAGCTGAGGCGCGCACTCGCGCGGCGCAGCGACACCTCCGAGGAAGACTGGTTCCTCACCTACCGCGCACGGCACGGCATGCTCGTCACCTTCCGGGAGCTCGTCCGCCTGCGGGGCGCGGGAGAGGTCGTGACGCAGCTTCTCACCTGCTGCACGGCCGTCGACCCCATCATCGAGGCTGGCCTCGCCCCGCGCTACGCCGACGTGTCGCCGTACAGCCTCGCACTCGACGCCTCCCGGCTCGGGCTCGGGCCCCAGACGCGCGCCCTGGTCCTGCAGCACAGCTTCGGCATCATCGATGCGGCGGGCGACCTCGCCCTGAGGGAGGCGGCCGACGCGACGGGGGCGATCCTCGTCGAGGATTGCGCCCACTGCGTGGGCAGGCTCTCGCTCGGGGAGGGAGGGCGGCCCCTGGCCGACGTCTCCGTCCACTCCTTCGGGGTGGAGAAGATGCTCCCCACCCACTTCGGCGGCGCCGTGTACGTCAGCCCGGGCATGGCCGATGGCGAGCTCAGGGCAGCGCTCGTGGCGGCGTTCCGGTCGCTGCCTCCGGTCGACCCCGCGCTCGAGGCGGCGGCCAGGGGCTACCGGAATCGCATCCGCGTGCTCAACCACCTGCCTGCGGGGCCCCGCCACGCGCTTCGCGCGCGCTGGGAGGGCCGGGGCAGCTTCGACCCCGCCATCTCGCCCGAGGAGCTGAGGGGGCACGTCTCTCACGAGCCCTCCCAGCCGGGGGAGTGGGTCGCCGCGCGCGCCCTGGAGGCGCTCGGAGGGCTTGGCGCACAGGAGGGTCTGCGCTGCGAGGTCGTCGAGGAGTACGTGCGCGCCCTGTCGGGCTCGCGGGCCTTTCTGCCTGCGGCCGCGTGCGCGCCTCCCGCCCAGCCGCTGCTCCGCCTGCCCGTCTTCCTTGACGACGCCGCCAGGGCGGAGGAGCTCCTCTCCGGCGTGCGCGCGGCGGGGCACTACGCCGTGCCCTGGTACCGCCCGCTCCTCTTCCCCGGGGTCGAGGACCCCGCAGCCTACGGCTTCGATGGCAGCCTGGAGGGGCTCCCCGTGACCGAGCGCCTCTCGCAAGGTCCGGTCGCGCTTCCAACCGACGTCACGCGCGAGCAGGCCCGACGCCTCGCCGTCCTCGCCGCCGAGGCGGCTCGCTAGCATGGCGGGACGTGGCGGCAGGGACGCGGAGGGACCCCTTGCCGCGGGACCTTTGCGGGACGGCGGCCCCAGCATCGCCGAACAGGTCGAGCTCGTCCCCACGGACCCTGGCTGCTACCTCTGGAAGGACGGGCGGGGCGAGGTCATCTACGTGGGCAAGGCGAAGAACCTCCGCGCCCGCATGCGCCAGTACGTGACCCTCCAGGACGACCGCGCCAAGATCCCCCTCATGATGCAGGTGGTGCGCAGCTTCGACTATGTGGTCGTTGGCTCGGAGCACGAGGCGCTGGTGCTGGAGCGCAACCTCATCGCCCAGTACCATCCCTACTTCAACGTCGACTTCAAGGACGACAAGAGCTACCCCTACATAGCCGTGACCGAGTCCGACGCCTACCCGGCCATCAAGTACACCCGCGAGCGCCACCGCAAGGGCACGCGCTACTTCGGGCCCTACACGGACGCCCAGGCGGCGCGCGAGACCATCGACACCCTGCGCAAGGTCATTCCCATCTGCTCTGCCAACTGCGCGGAGTGGAAGCGGACCCGCCGCTACCTCCAGAGCCATCCCGATGACGTGGCCGTCGCCAACATGGTCCTGGCCGAGCGCGGGCGGCCCTGCTTCGACTACCACGTGGGCCGTGGTCCCGGCGTCTGCTGCGGTGCCATCGGCACCGTGGACTACGCCCGTCACGTGAGCCAGGTCGAGAGCTTCCTCTCGGGCAGGCGCAGACAGGTCGTGGAGGAGCTCGAGGGGCAGATGCGCGAGGCGGCGGGGGAGCTCGAGTTCGAGCGGGCGTCGCGCATAAAGCGCCGCCTCGACGTGATCGGCGGCCTGGACGACCGCCAGGAGGTCATGTTCTCGAGCGACGTGAGCCTGGACCTCATCGGCCTCTACCGCGAGGAGACGATCAGCTGCGCCTGCGTCTTCGTGGTGCGCGAGGGGCGCACGATACGCACCAGCGAGTTCATCCTCAACAAGGGCATGGACGTGGACGAGCATGAGCTCACCGCCGGCTTCCTCAAGCGCTACTACGACGAGACCGCCGACGTACCACAGGAGGTCGACCTCGCCTGCGAGCTGCCCGACGCACAGCTTTTGGGGGAGTGGCTCACCGCCAAGCGCGGGAGGATCTGCCGCCTGCACCGGCCCCAGCGGGGCGAGAAGAGCCACCTCCTCAAGATGGCCGAGCGCAACGCCCGCCATGCCCTCATGCGCTACATGGTGCGCACGGGCTACGCCGACGAGCGCACCAACCAGGCCCTCCTCCAGCTCGAGAGCGCGCTTGCCCTGGACCGTCCCCCCCTGCGCATAGAGTGCTTCGACATCTCGACCCTGCACGGCGCCTTCACCGTGGCATCCATGGTCGTGTTCACCAACGGCCGGCCAGACAAGGGGCAGTACCGCCGCTTCAAGATCCGTGCCGAGCTCGACGAGGCCAACGACTTCGTGAGCATGGAGGAGGTGCTGGGCCGGCGCTACAGCCCCAGGAACATGGGGGACGAGCGCTTCGCCGCGGCCCCTCCGGACCTCCTCGTGGTGGACGGCGGCAAGCCCCAGCTCTCCGCCGCCCTGCACCAGCTCGAGGAGCTGGGGCTCGACATCCCGGTCTGCGGCCTGGCCAAGTCGGACGAGGAGGTCTTCGTCCCCTGGGACGACACGCCGGTGGTGCTGCCCTCGGGCTCGCCCTCGCTCTACCTCATCAAGCAGGTGCGCGACGAGAGCCACCGCTTCGCCATCACCTTCCACCGCGAGCTGCGCACCAAAGCGCAGTCCGTCTCGGTCCTAGACGACGTAGAGGGCGTGGGGCCCAAGCGCAAGCGTGCCATCCTGCGCCGCTTCGGCTCCCTCAAGGGCTTGCGCGCCGCAAGCGTCGACCAGATCGCCCAGGTGGAGGGCCTTCCCCGCTCCGTCGCCGAGGAGGTATGGCGGACGGTGCACGCC